>NZ_DASVOK010000263.1:0-9769 GCF_036383415.1 Rudaea sp.
GGTGCCGACACGCGCTCCGCGCGGCAGTTCATCGATGCGGGAAAAATTCACGCTGACGAAGCCGTCGGCGGCATCGGCGCGTTCGAGCACGGCGCCGACTTCGAATCCGGCATCGAGCTCCATCGGCATGTCCTTGTACGAGTGCACGGCGATGTCGGCACGGCGTTCGGCGAGCGCGACCTCGAGTTCCTTGAGGAACAGGCCTTTGCCGCCGATCTGCGCGAGCGGGCGATCGAGGATGCGGTCGCCGCGCGTCGTCATCGGCAGCAGCTCGACGGTCAGCTCGGGATGCGCGGCGCGCAGGCGCGTGGCGACGTGTTCGGCCTGCCACAGGGCGAGCGCGCTCTGGCGCGTGGCGATTCTCAGGATGTTCATGCGCCCATTATCGCCGCTTGTGGAATCGGCGCCTATTCGTCACAGATGACCGCTCACAATTCTTCGATCTATCCGCCCTTGACGAACTTGCGCAGCGCGGGCAGGTTGCGCCGGCTTACCTCGAGCTGTTCGTCGCTGTTGGCCAGGCGCACGAAGATGCGTTCATCGCTCGTGCGCGAAAGGCCGGTGACTCGATTCTTCGCAACGAGGCAGTTGCGGTGGATGCGCACGAAGCGTTGCTCGAACTCGGCTTCGAGCGTTTTCAGCGATTCCTCGATGAGCACCTCGCCGCGCGCATGATGCACGCGGACGTACTTGTCGTCGGCGATGAGGTAGTCGATGTCCGCGACCGCGACCATGACCAGGTTTCCGCGCATGCGCGCGCACAGGTGCGTGCGCTGCGCGGGCGCGCTGGTCTGCAGCTTCGCCAGGGTCGGGCCGCTGTAGCGCTGCGCGCGCGCAAGCGCGGCCTGCAGGCGTTCGAGGCGGATCGGCTTGACCAGGTAGTCCACCGCGTTCGCCTCGAACGCGGCGAGCGCGTGTTCGTCGTAGGCGGTGCAGAAGATCACCGCGGGCGCGGGGTCGAGCGTGGCGAGGTGGTGCGCGGCCTCGAGGCCGGTCATCAGCGGCATGCTGATGTCGAGCAGGACCAGGTCGGGCGCAAGCTGCGCGGAAAGTTCCACCGCGGTGCGTCCGTCGCCGGCTTCGCCGAGCACCTCGACGCCGCCGAGATCGGCGAGCAGGCTCGCCATGCGCGCGCGGGCGGGCGGTTCGTCGTCGACGATCAGGACCTTCATCGCTGGCTCGTTGTGTCCGGCAGGTACAACATCACTTCGTAGTTCTCGGCGCCTTCGCTCACATCGAGCGTGCCGTGCCGGCCGAAATGGTACTCGATCCGGCTGCGCGTGTTCGCGAGTGCCATGCCGTTTCGCGACGGCGCACGCGCGCCTTCGGCCGGGCGCGGGTTGGCGATCGTGATCGCGACGCCGTCGCCCTGTCGCCGTGCACGCAGGCGCACCGTGCCGCCGCCGGGCAATGGCTGGATGCCGTGATGGATCGCATTCTCGACCAGCGGCTGCAGCAGCAGCGCCGGCACGGGCCGGTCTTGCGGCAGGTCGGCGGCGAGATCGAACTGCACGTGCAGGCGTTCGCGCAGGCGCAGTTGTTCGATGGCGAGATAGCGCTGGGCGAGTTCGAGTTCCGCGGCCAGCGTGGACGGCTTGCCGTCGGCGCCGAGCGCGGCGCGGAACAGGTCGGAGAGATCCTCGACCGCGCGTTCGGCCGCGACCGGCTCGGTGCGGATCAGGCTCGCGATCGTGTTCATGCTGTTGAACAGGAAGTGCGGGCGGATGCGCGCCTGCAGCGCATCGAGCCGTGTGCGCGCCTCGGCCTGCACGCGCGCGCGCCACTGCTCGATCACGTAGAAATAACGCAACAGGGCCGCGCCGATCAGCGCGCACAGTGCGACGTTGCGCAGCAGGAATCGCCACTGGTACTGCGCCGGCAGGGTCAATTTCAGATTGAGCAACTGGTCGAGCACGAAGGCGAGCGCGCTGCCGGCGAGCGTGATCGCGAGCATGAGCAGGTAGGCGACGAGCACACCGTGCAGGCGAGGCAGGCGCTGCAGCCAGGCGCGCGACTTGCACAGCACGACGACGCACAGCATCGCGATCCATTGCACGAACACGGTCACCGTGCCGAGCCGCGACAACAGCGGCTGCGACTCGTCGCTCGGCGCGATCAGGATCACGAGCACGGTCAGCTCGGCCACGATCATCACCGCGACGATGACCGGCAGGCTGCAAAAATCCGGCAGCCACGAAGAATCGGGTGTCGACGCTGGCTTCGGTTCCGTGCTCACGTGCGCGGCGGATGTTTCAACGCAGGCGCGCGCCGAGCCAGCGGCGCAGGTCGGCGATTTCCTCGGCGCAGACCTGGTGCGCCATCGGATAGCTGTGCCATTCGACCGTGTAGCCGAGGCGTTGCAGCGCGTCGCGGCTCATTTCGCCGAGGCGCATTGGCACGATCGGATCGACCGTGCCGTGGCCCATGAAGACGGGAATCGCACGATTTGCCGGCGCGACTTCCGCATCGGTCTTCTCGGCCATCGGCAGATAGGTCGACAGCGCGACGATGCCGCCGAGTTTCGTCGCGTGACGCACGCCGCCGGCGATCGCGATCGCGCCGCCCTGCGAGAAGCCGGCGAGGATGATGTTCTCTGCCGCTATGTCTCGCGCCTGTTCGCGCGCGATCAGTTCTTCGAGCTGCGCGATCGACGCGCGCATGCCGGCCTCGTCCTGCTTCTGGGCGATCTCCATGCCGCTGATGTCGTACCACGCGCGCATCGGCATGCCGCCGTTGACCGTGACCGGCCGCACCGGCGCGTGCGGAAACACGAAGCGCAGCGCGGGCCAGCTGCGGTCGACGAGCTCGGGCACGATCGGTTCGAAATCGTGACCGTCGGCACCGAGGCCGTGCAGCCAGATCACGGCGTGTTTCGGCTCGGGGGCGGTTTCGATTTCGACGGTGGGCAAAGGCATGCGGCGCTCGCGGATCGGAATTCGGGCAAGCATAAGAGCAATGCCGGCAAAGAGGAATCGCGGGCCGTGACTTCCGGCCGCTTGCAGGCAGGACGGCCTCGGCTATGCTGCGCGCTTTGCGCGCCACTGGATTCAAGCACATGATTCGCCGCCCGCTTACCGCTTTCACCGCCTCGCTCGTTTTCTTCTCTGCCGCAGCCCATGCCGATACCGCGCCCGCCGCATCGGCCGCGCTGACACTGGAGACGATCATGGCCGATCCGGCCTGGATCGCCGCGGCGCCACAGCAGCCGTACTGGTCCGTTGACGGCAAGGCGGTCTACTACTCGGCCAGGCGCGGGACGTCCGCGCTCGTCGATCTGCATCGCATCGACCTCGCCGGCGGCAAGGACAGCGTCGTCGACGGCGCCGCGATGGCGGCGAGTGACGGCAGCGATGCGGTCTACGATCTCGCCGGCACGCGCGCAGCGTTCGCGCGCAACGGCGACATCTTCGTGCGCGACCTGCGCAACGGCGCACTGAGCCAGATCACGCGCACGCCGGAGCGCGAATCCGCGCCGCAGTTCTCGGCCGACGGGCGCTCGCTGAACTTCCGCGCGGGCAATGTCTGGTTCGTCCACGATCTCGCCAGCCACGTGACCGCGCAGGTGGCCGAGCTCAAGACCGAGAAGGATCCCGACGCCAAGCCGGCTGACGACGACCTGCGCGATTTCCAGCTGCGCACGTTCTCGACTCTGAAGAAGCTGCACGACGACAAGGACGCGCGCCGCGAGCACGCCGAGGAGCTGCGCCGTACTGATCCGACGCGCGCGGCCGCGCCGTTCTACCTCGGCGACGAGGTGAAGCTGCTCGACACCGAATTGTCGCCCGACGGACGCTGGCTGCTCGCGGTGACGATGGCGAAGAAGCACGACGAGGGCCGCCGCGGCGAGTTGACGCGCTACGTGACCGAGTCGGGCTACGAAGAGCCCGAGAAGGAGCGCGTGCGCGTCGGCCGCAATGCGCCCGCGCCGCAGTCGCTGCAACTGCTCGACCTCGTCGCGCACAAGGCATATCCGCTCGCGCTCGACGCGCTGCCGGGCATCCACGACGATCCGCTCAAAAGCGTGCGCGACGAAAATGCGAAGGAAAAGCAGCCCAAGTCGGGCGACAAGTCCGATGCGGAGAAGAAGGACAAGGCGGCGGACAAGCCGAAGCAGCGCGGCGTGCGCATCGTCTCAAGCGCCGAGGATGGCGGAGGCGGCGGCATCGTCTGGAGCCGCGACGGCGGCGCGCTGGCAATCCAGTTGCGCGCCATCGACAACAAGGACCGCTGGATCGCGACGGTCGATCTCGGCGGGCACAAGCTGGTGCCGCAGCATCGGCTGACCGATCCGGCCTGGATCAACTGGAATTTCAACGAATTCGGTTTCCTCGACGACAACCGCACACTGTGGTTCGAGTCCGAGGAAACCGGTTATGCACATTTGTATACAAAATCGACGGCCAGCAAAGCGCAGGCGCTGACCAACGGCAAGTTCGAGGTATCCCATCCGGCGCTGTCCACCGATGGCAAATGGTTCTACCTGCGTGCGAATGCCGAAGCTCCCTACGCCTACGACGTCTATCGCGTGCCGTCGGGCGGTGGCAAGCTTGAGCGCGTGACGCAGTACAAGGGTATGCAGGACTTCGCCCTGAGCCACGACGGCAAGCAACTACTCGTCACGCACTCGTCGAGCTACCTGCCGGCGCAGCTCGCGATCGCGAATGCCGATGGTTCGGGCACTCCGCGCGAACTCGGCGATACGCGCACTGCGGCGTTCGCTAGCATGACCTGGCTCGCGCCCGAGATCGTCGAAGTACCGTCGACGCACTTCAAGGGCGTCATCCATGCGAAGTTGTACAAGCCTGCCAATGCGGACAAATCCGCGAAGCTTCCCGCGGTGGTTTTCGTCCATGGCGCGGGCTACCTGCAGAACGTGCACTTGCAGTATCCGGCCTACTTCCGCGAGCAGATGTTCCACAACCTGCTCGTGCAGAAAGGCTACGTCGTGATCGACATGGACTACCGCGGTTCGGAAGGTTACGGCCGCGACTGGCGCACGGCGATCTACCGGCAGATGGGCCATCCGGAACTCGAGGATCTGCTCGACGGCAAGAAATACCTCGTCGACCATTACAACGTCGACCCGAAGCGCGTCGGCATCTACGGCGGCTCCTACGGCGGCTTCATGACCCTGATGGCGCTGTTCCGCGCGCCGGGCGAATTCGCCGCCGGCGCCGCGCTGCGCCCGGTCACCGACTGGATGCAATACAACCACGAATACACCTCGAACATCCTCAACATGCCGCAGGACGATCCGATCGCCTACAAGCGCTCGTCGCCGCTCGAGTTTGCCGATGGCCTGAAGGACGCACTGCTGATCTGCCACGGCGTGATCGACGACAATGTGCTGTTCGAGGATTCGATGCGGCTGTACCAGCGCCTGATCGAGTTGCACAAGGACAATTTCACGATTTCGCCGTATGCGTTGGACCGCCACGGCTTCACCAATGCCGATTCGTGGCTGGACGAATACAAGCGCATCTACAGGCTTTTCGAGCAGAATATCGGCCCGAGAAACTGAGTCGAGTATCGAGATGAGCGATCTGCCGCACTGCCCGAAGTGCAATTCCGAATACACCTACGTGGACGGCGAGCTGTACGTCTGCCCCGAATGCGCGCACGAGTGGCCACGGCAGGCCGCGGCGGAAGCCGTCGAGGAAGCGCGCGTCGTGCGCGACGCCGTCGGCAACGTGCTTGCCGACGGCGACACGGTGACCGTGATCAAGGACCTCAAGGTCAAAGGTTCTTCGTCGGTGGTCAAGGTCGGCACCAAGGTGAAGAACATCCGCCTCGTCGACGGCGATCACGATATCGATTGCAAGGTCGACGGCATCGGTCAGATGGGGCTGAAGTCGGAGTTCGTGAAGAAAGCCTAGCCTTGCTTGCGACGTCGCTGCTGATTGCGATGGAACAGTCGTAGTCCCACAATCGGCGGATGACGACAGGGCGGCGGGCATTGGGGATTTGGTCGGCGAGCGCGCTCGTCGTCGGCAACATGATCGGCTCGGGCGTGTTCCTGCTGCCCGCTTCGTTGGCGCCCTACGGGCAGGCCAGTCTCTACGGTTGGGCTCTGTCGGCGTCGGGTGCATTGCTTCTCGCCGGTGTGTTCGCTTATCTCTCGCGTCGCCACCCGGTTGCCGGTGGCCCATATGCTTACGCGCGCATCGCGTTCGGCGATCTGACCGGCTTCATCATGGCCTGGAGTTACTGGATCTCGGTCTGGTGTGCGGTCGCCGCCATTGCGGTTGCGTTCGCCGGCAGCGTCGCGGCGATCTTCCCCGCGCTCGCCACGCCCGCGCATGAAGCGGCCTGCGCGCTGATCGTGCTGTGGCTCGGCACGGCGTTCAACATTGCCGGCGTGCGAACCGCGGGCATCGCCCAGCTCGTCATCACGATCCTGAAACTGCTGCCGCTGTTCGTCGTGATCGTGGTTGGCGCGAGCAAGCTCGACGCGCAATCGTTCACGCCGTTCAATCCAAGCGGACAAAGCTGGCTGTCGGTGACGACGGTGACCGCGGCGCTCGCGCTGTGGGCCTTGCAGGGCATGGAGTGTGCGACGATTCCGGCCGAACATGTCGATAATGCCGAGAAGACCATTCCGCGCGCGACCCTGCTCGGCGTCGCGCTCGCCGCCGCGGTGACGATCGCGGCCTGCACCGTCGTGCTCGGTCTCGTGCCGCTGGATCGGTTGACGATGTCGACCGCGCCGTTCGCCGATGCGGCATCGCGCTTGTGGGGGCAGGGTGCGGGCACCGCGATGGCAGTGGCGATGGCCGTGTCCTGTCTCGGCGCACTCAATGGCTGGATCCTCGTGCAGGGCCAGGTGCCGTACGCGGCGGCATGCGACGGATTGTTCCCGGCCTACTTCGCCCGCGTCGACGCGAACGGTACACCGCGCATCGGCCTCGTCGTCGGCAGCGTGCTCGCGACCTTGCTCGTCGTCGCCAACTTCACCGGATCGCTGGTCGCGGTGTTTACCGCGTCGATCCTGCTCGCGACGGCCGCAGCGTTGTTGCCGTACGCGTTCAGCGCGGCGGCGATGCTGCGGCTCGAGTCGCGTCTGGAGCGACCGTCCGGCTGGCGTCTCGCCGTCGCTGCGCTGGCTTTCGTCTATGGTCTGTGGGCGCTGGTCGGCACGGGGGCCGAAGCCTTGATCTGGGGCGCGGGGCTGTTGCTCGCGGGGATGCCGTTCCACTTTCTGCGCCGGCATTGATAGTTTACGCCGAGGCGGGCGTGTCCAAAAGACTACCGCGGGCAGAGCATCTGCGTCAGGATACGCGCCTTCCCGCGCCCACGGCCCGCTCATGTCTTCGACGATGCAGAAGCCGAATCACGCCCTGACCCAGGGCGCGATCGGCAAGACACTGTTCCTGTTCACGCTGCCGATCCTCGCCGGCAACGTGCTGCAGTCGCTCAACGGTTCGGTCAACGCGATCTGGATCGGCCACGGTCTCGGCGAAGCCGCGCTCGCGGCCGCGTCGAACGCGAACACGATCCTGTTCTTCCTGATCGGCGCGGTATTCGGCGTCGGCATGGCGGCGACGATCCTCGTCGGCCAGAGCATCGGCGCGAACAACCTCGACCAGGCCAAGCGCGCCATCGGCACGAGCCTCGTGTTTTTCATCGTGCTATCGGTCGTCATTGCCGCGATCGGGCTCACTTTGGCCGAACCGCTGATGGCATGGATGCACATGCCGGTGGAAGCGAAGCCGCTCGCGGTCGCCTATCTGCGTGTCATCTTTCTCGCGATCCCGTTCATCTACGTCATGGCCTTCGTCAGCATGAGCCTGCGCGGCGCTGGCGATGCGCGCACGCCGTTCGTGTTCCTCGCCGTCAACGTCGCGCTCGACATCGCGCTCAATCCGCTGCTCATCTTCGGCTGGGGGCCGGTGCCGCGCATGGGCATCGCCGGTTCGGCGACGGCGACGCTGATCGCGACCGTGCTTACGCTCGCGGGCTTGATCGGCTACCTGTATCGCAGCAAGCACTTCCTGCGCATCAAGCGCGAGGAACTGCACTACCTGCGCATCGATCCGGAGATCCTGAAATCGCTCGTTGCGAAAGGCGTGCCGATGGGCCTGCAGATGATCGTGATGTCGACCTCGATGATCGCGATGATCTCGCTGGTCAACAGCTTCGGCGCACACACGACGGCCGCCTACGGCGCCTGTTTCCAATTGTGGAATTATATACAAATGCCATCGATCGCCGTCGGCATGGCGGCCTCGAGCATGGCCGCGCAGAATGTCGGCGCCGGGCTGTGGGGCCGCGTCGACAGGGTCGCGCTGACCGGACTCGGGTTCAACATCTTGCTGACTGGTTGTCTCGTGCTGGTCGTCACCCTGTTCAACCGCGGCGCGCTCGGCCTGTTCCTGCCCGCCGACGGCGGCTCGATCGAGATCGCCCAGCACATCAACCATATCGTGGTGTGGTCGTTCATTCTGTTCGGCATCTCGTTCGTGCTTGCAGGTGTGGTGCGTTCGACCGGCGCGGTGATTCCCCCGCTGGTCATCCTCGTCATCGCGCTCTGGGCCGTGCGCATTCCGTTCGCCTACGGTTTCGTCCATGCGTGGGGTGCCGATGCGATGTGGTGGAGCTTCCCGCTCGGCTCCTCGGTCTCGGCAATCCTTTCGGCGCTGTACTACCGCTACGGCGGCTGGCGCAAGGCGCGCATGCTCGCGCCGGCCGCGCTCAGCGTTGGCAGCGCGGACAGTAGAACGTCGAGCGCTGACCCAGCGTGACCGCGCGAATCGGCGTTCCGCAAACCTTGCATGGTTCGCCCGCGCGGCCGTAGACGAAGAGTTCCTGCTCGAAATAGCCCGGCGTGCCGTCGGGCGAGATGAAATCGCGCAGCGTCGTGCCACCACGCGTGATCGCGTAGTCGAGGATGCGTTTCACCTCGTCGGCGAGCCGTTCGTAGCGCGCCAGCGACACGGAACCCGCTACGCGGTTCGGATGGATGCCGGCGGCGAACAGCGCCTCGGCCGCGTAGATGTTGCCGACGCCGACGACGATCTTCTGGTCCATCAAAAAGGCCTTCACCGGCGCCGCGCGCCCGCGCGATCTTTTCCACAAGTAGGCGCCGTCGAATCCGTCGGCTAGCGGTTCCGGGCCGAGATCGGCGAGCAGTTCATGCGTCGTCCCTGGCGCCTGCCAGAGCTGCGAGCCGAAGCGGCGCGGATCGGTGTAGCGCAGGATGCGCCCCGAATCGAGGCGCCAGTCGACATGGTCGTGCGCGCCCGGCGCGACATCGCCGGCCAGCACGCGCAGCGAGCCGGACATGCCCAGATGCAGCAGCGCGCTGCCCGCCGGCGTGTGCACGAGCAGGTATTTCGCCCGCCGCTCGACCGCCTCGACACGCTGGCCTGGCAGCCTGTCGCGCAGCGCCTTCGAGATCGGCCAGCGCAGCCACGCCTGACGCACGACCACCTGGTCGATGCGCCGTCCGACGAGGTGCGGCGCAATGCCGCGGCGCGTGGTTTCGACTTCGGGTAGCTCAGGCATGCCCCCATTGTCCCATCCGGCAGGAACGCGACCAAGGGCCAAACGGGCGTATGAACCGCGCCGTTTCACTGGCGTGGGTTGCGCGCCTGACGTATGATGGCTTGCTATACCCGGGGTAGGGCTTAACGAGACGCATATGTTTGATACTGTTCTGGATTTTCTCAACGGCGGCCTGCTGCACGCGGGCTGGCTGTTCAAGGTGGTCTACTTCCTCATCGTCACCCAGCTGACGATCTTCGCGGTGACCTTGTACCTGCATCGCAGC
>NZ_DASVOK010000264.1:0-2234 GCF_036383415.1 Rudaea sp.
GGCGCCGGCACGGCGGCGGCCAACTCCCGTCGCGCGACCTGCACGGCCTGCTCGACCGCCTCGGCCAGGCGCTGCGCCTGCCAGGGCTTCTCGATGAAACGGAAAATCTCGCCGTCGTTGACCGAGGCGACGATCGCCTGCATGTCGGAATAGCCGGTCAGCAGCAGACGCATCGTCGCCGGCGAAATCTCGCGCACCCGGCTCAGCAGTTCGGCGCCGAGCATGCCCGGCATGCGCTGGTCGCTGACCACCGCGTGGACGATGCGGCCGCGCACGATGTCGAGCGCCTCGTGGCCTGAGCCCGCAGTCAGAATCTCGTAGCGTCCGCGAAACTGCATGCGCAGCGAACGCAGGATGCGCTCCTCGTCGTCGACGAAAAGCACGGTGGCGCGCTCGCCGCTCACGCCGCCTCCTGCACGTTACCGCGGATCGGCAGGGCGACGAAGAAGCGCGTGCCGACGCCAGGCTTCGACACCGCGCGGATGCGGCCGCGATGCTGTTCGATGATCTGGTAACAGATCGAGAGGCCCAAGCCGGTGCCTTGGCCAACCGGCTTGGTCGTGAAGAACGGATCGAAGATGCGTGCGAGATGCTCGGCCGGAATCCCGGCGCCGTTGTCCTCGACCGCTATCATCAGATACTGGCCGACCGCATGCGTGCGCACGCTGATACGGCCCTGCTCGTGGGCGATCGCCTGCGCGGCATTCGTGATCAGGTTGAGCAGCACCTGATTGATCTGCGCCGGCGAGCAGACAATTTCGGGCACCTCACCGAACTGGCGCACGACCTCGATGTTCTTCTTGCGCAGCAGGTTGCCGCCGATCTTCAGCGCGCCGTCGACGAGCTGATGCACATCGACGCGCGCGACCTGCGCCTGATCGAGGCGACTGAAGTCCTTGAGGCTGCCGACGAGTTCGGAAATCTGGCCGATGCCGAACACGGTATCGTCGAGCAGGCCGCCGAGGTCGTCGAGCGCGGCGAGATCGAACTTCCCGCGCTGCGTTTCGAGTTCCTCGATGCGCGCGGCGAGTTGCGCCTCGTCGCCACCGTCGGCGAAGAAATCGACGATCTGCTGGTAGGCACCGATCAGGCCGCGCATGTCGACCAGCGATTCCCTGGTCATCTCGACGTTGTTGCGCACATAGCCGAGCGGCGTGTTGATCTCGTGCGCAATCCCCGCGACCATCTGGCCGAGCGAGGCCATCTTCTCCGACTGCACGAGCTGCGCTTGCGAGGATCTGAGCTGGCGGTTGGTCTTTTCCAGTTCCAGCGAATGCGCGGCCATGCGCCGCTCCATCGCGCCGAGCACGTCGAGCACCTTGCCCATGCCAGCGTAACGGCCATCCGCACCGACGACGATGAAGTCCTCCATGATCGGCTGGCGGATGCGCGCGGCGATCGTGCGGCTGGCCTGCTCGATCGTCACGTCGGCCGCAATGACCAGCGGCTGCGCGTGCATCACGCTCGTGATCGCACGGCGGCCGTACAGCTCGCGCCCGAACGGCTTGATGTAGACGCGCTGCATGAGTTCGTAGCGACTGACGCTGCCGATCGGCAAACCGTCATCGACCACCGGCAACGACAGCCACGCGGCGCTGGCCGCATCGAGAAAGCGTTCGCCGACCGCGAGCACCGCGGTCGTCGGCGCGAGCGGCTCCAGCCATTGCGCGAGCGCGGCAACGCGCAAGTCCGCCTCGGCCGCCATCGGACCAGCGAATGCAGCGGAAGCGGACGGCAACGCCGCGACGGGTTGTACTGCGGAATTCATCGGCTCGACCGGAATGCCGGACGGGCTGCGCAGGACACTGCGCAAGCCTGTCCCCTGTGGCCGCATACCTTCTCAGATCAATATGGAGGCGGCGTGACAACCGTGTGACGCTTGCACCCAGACAATGCGCGGCTGCCAGAAGTCACTCGGCAGCTCAGGCAATTTTTACATCGCCGCCGGCGACTGGGCTGTCCGACCTCACCACTCGACGATGGCCAGGCGCTGACGCAGCCGCGGCGACAGTTTCGCGATCAGCACGCGGTCGGGATTGACGAGCACGGCCTCGCGCGCGCCGGCGAGCATGTCGAGGTCGGCGAACGAATCGCCGTAGGCGATGTCCCACGGCGCATGCACGCCGCGCACGCGCAGCTGGTGCGCTTTCTGGAAACCGATGTTGTGCACTTTGACGCGCGGACCGAGACGGCCGGCCTCGAACTGAGAGGCCACGAGCTCGATTTCGGCTAGG
>NZ_DASVOK010000265.1:0-4105 GCF_036383415.1 Rudaea sp.
CGGCGAAGTCGCCGAGCGTTACCGGTTTGCCGACGGCGCGGGCGAAGTGGGTTTCATCAGTTCAGTTTCGCAGCCGTTCTGCGGCGATTGCTCGCGCGCACGCCTGTCGGCCGACGGAAAACTGTATACCTGCCTGTTCGCGCGTCTGGGCTACGACCTGCGCGAGCCGCTGCGCGCAGGCGCCAGCGATAAAGAGCTGGCCGCGCTGATCGCACGACGCTGGACGGTGCGTACCGATCGCTACAGCGAGCAACGTGCCGAAGTGCGCGCACTCGGCGAACAGAAACACGTCGAGATGTTCGCGGTGGGTGGGTGAGGTCGAGCCCCGGCGGGTGCATGGTCGACGTCGGCGTTAATGCCGTCGCCTCGCGCACCGCGTGGGCGCCAAGCGTGCGCACGAGTTGACTACGTTTGCCATTCACGCAACGTGCGCGACAGGAAATCATCAAATGAAGTATCGCGTACTGTATTTCGCCTCGCTGCGCGATCGCGCCGACACGGACGCGGAACAGATCGAGTCGCTTGCGACTGATGCACGCAGTCTGTACAGCGAATTACGTGCGCGACATGGTTTCACTATGGACGAAGATCGACTTCGCGTGGCCATCAATGGCACATTCGCGCAGTGGACGCAGACATTGCGCGAGGGCGATGAAGTCGTACTCATCCCCCCGGTGAGCGGAGGCTGACGATGGCTGCCTTCCGCATTAGTAGCGACCCGATCGATCCGGCGGAGCTTGTCCGAGCGCTCGGGCACGCGCGCGCAGGTGCGTGCGTAACGTTCGAGGGCTGGGTGCGCGATCACAACGATGGCCGCACTGTCCAGCGTCTCGACTATCAGGCTTATGCGCCGCTCGCGCAGAGCGAGGGCGAGCACATCATCGACGAGGTGCACGAAAGATTCGCCATCGTCGAAGCGTGCTGTGTGCATCGCGCGGGCACACTCGCGATTGGCGACCTGGCGGTTTGGGTTGGCGTCAGCGCAGCACACCGCGGGGCAGCATTCGATGCCTGCTGCTACATAATCGATGAGGTGAAAAAGCGCGTGCCAATCTGGAAGAACGAGCACTATGCCGATAGCGAGTCGGCGTGGCTACATCCAGATAACAAGCCCATCGTTTGAAAGGGCGCACAATTCGCGAGGGCAAAGGCAACAAGGATCGGATTACGGTACCGCGCTCGACGCTAATCGCGCCCCTCCCTTCTGTTACAGACCGTTACATATTGTCGAAGTCAAGACATAGGCCGGTTTCCGGGCAATTTTATGTTTTCAGCGACCGTTTCATCGAGCCGCCTGATACCGGAGCCCGCTATGAATTCTGCTGCCGCCGTTTCGATCCTCCCGAAGATGACATTGCGCAAAGTGCCTTCTGCGGCAAATGCCGTTCCCGCGCCGATCGACATTGAGGAGCTCCGTTCCCACGTGCCGGTCGTGCGGCGCAAGCTCGAGGCGGGGCAGTATCTATACCGCGCCGGGCAGTCGTTCAACGCGCTGTATCTAGTCAACGTCGGTTTTCTGAAGACTTGTCTCGTCGCCCAAGACGGTCGCGAACAAGTCACCGGATTCCGCATGCGCGGCGATCTGATCGGCATCGAATCGATTGGCACGGCGACGCATGAATGCGACGTTGTTGCGCTGGAAACGAGTGGCGTGTGGGAACTGCCGTACCCCGCGATACTTCGCGCCTGCGCGCAGATGCCTGAACTGCAGGAACGCCTCACTTGGGCGTTGGCCGCCGAGATCCGCAGTGACCGGTCGTGGAAGCTCGCGCTCGGCTCGCTGAGTGCGGAACAGCGCGTCGCCGCCTTTCTTCTCGACCTGGCCTCGCGCCATGAAGCGCTCGGCTTCAGCCCGCGCCACTTTGTCCTGCGTATGGGCCGCGCCGACATCGGCAGCTTCCTCGCGCTCAAGCACGAGACGGTCACGCGTGCGCTGACTCGCTTGGCCGGACAGGGTTGCATCGACGTGCAATGGCGCGAGATACGCATCCTCGAGGCGGCGGCCCTGGACGCCGTCATCCATTGCGAGGACAAGGCGGCGTAAGGCTTCCAGGCTGTCAGCTCGGGTCGAGTTTGCGGCGGATCGCCGCGGACAACTCCTCGCGTCGATACGGTTTGCGCAGCAGATCGAACGCTGCACTGCTTTGTGCGGAGCGCTCGTCGCCCGAGGTGAGTAGGATCGGCAGCGCAGGCCTGCGGATGCGGATTTCCTCAGCGAGTTCCACGCCGTTCATGCCGCGGCCGAGCATCACGTCGGAAAACACCAGCGCAACTTCCGGGTGCAGCGGCAGCTTTCGCAGTGCTTCGTCCGCGTCGACGCACGGCAACGTCGTGTAGCCGAGCGAACGCAGGATGACAAGCACGGCGCGACGCACGTCGGCGTCGTCCTCGACGACGAGAATGGTTTCGTGGCCGCGTGCATTCGCGGGCGCCGCGGCGCGCTTGTCCAACGCTTCGGCTTCCGCCGCGATTACCGGAAGGTACAGCTCCACATTGGTGCCGTAGCCGAGCCGGCTCTCGATGTTCAAATGGCCGCCCGACTGGGTGACGAAGCCGTAGACCATCGACAAGCCCAATCCGGAGCCCTTGCCGTGTCCTTTGGTGGTGAAGAACGGCTCGAGCGCACGTGCGAGCACGTCGGGAGTCATGCCGAAGCCGGTGTCGCGCACGGCGACGACGACGTATTGGCCCGGCTTCGCGTCACCTGTCGCATCGCCGCGCTCGATCACGCCGACGCGCGCGCCGATGTGCAGGCGGCCGCCACGCGGCATGGCATCGCGCGCATTGATTGCGAGATTGACCAAGGCAGCGTCAAGCTGGCCCGGGTCGACGAATACGCGTGGCATGTCCGCGGGGCAGACGATGTGCAGATCGATCGCTTCGCCGAGCGCGCGCCGCAATAGACCGCCGACGTCTTCAAGCAGTTCTTTCGGATCGCAGGCTCGCGGGGAAAGTTGTTGGCGCCGTGCGAATGCAAGCAGCTTGCGCGTCAGTTCAGCGCCCCTGTCGACGGCGCGTAGGGCGATGGCGATCGTCTCAAGATGTTCGGGCTGGCCGGCCAGATCGTCTTCGAGGATCTGCAGGTTCGCCGAGACTACGGTGAGCAGATTGTTGAAATCGTGCGCGATGCCACCGGTGAGCTGGCCGACAGCTTCAAGCCGCTGCGCGTGCGAGAGCTGTTCCTCAGTACGGATGCGCTGCAGGGTCGCGGCCAGCGTAGTCGCGATCGTTTGCAGGAAATGCAACGCGTCATGATCGAAATGCCGCGACTCGCGCGAAAGGGCGAGCAGCGCCGAGGCGGGGGCGTTGGCGTCGGGTAATGGAATCAGGGCGGTCGAAGCGAATCCCGCTTTGCGCAGCACGTCGTCGCGTGCAGCCGTGTTGGTCCGGTCAGCCTCAGCCCAGCCGTCAAGCAGTTTGGGATCCAGAAGATCGATCACCGCGACCAAGGTGTTGGCGTCGAGGCCGTGGGAGGTGCGCACTTGCAGGCGTTCGCGCAGTGGCAGTTTGAACACGATCGCGGCCGCCTCGACACCGAGTGCCTCGACGACCAGTGCAGGAATACGTGCGATCGCATCGTCGAGATTGGGCGAGGTGAGGAAAAGCTGGCCGATCTGCGCCATCACCTTGTCGTAGCGGGCGCGGGCCAGCGCCTGGCGCGCCCGCTGCGTTTCGGAAATGTCGCGGATCGCGGCGACGACGATGCGGCCGTCCGCGGTGTTCATCGGACTGAGCGCGATTTCGACCGGAAATTCGCTGCCGTCGCTGCGCAGCCCGACGAGTTCCTGGCCGGTGCCCATCGTGCGTACGCGCGGATTCGCGGCGTAGTGCGCGACATGTCCCTGGTGCTTGTCGCGCGCGCGCGCGGGAATCAGGATGTCGATGCCGCTGCCGAGCAGCTGCGTCTCGGTATAGCCGAACAGCCGTTCCGCCTGAGCATTCGCGCGCACGATGCGGCTGTTGCCATCCACCGCGATCATCGCGTCGGGTGATATGTCGAACAGTTCGCGATACATGGCGATTTCCGGGCGCAACTCAGAGGCGATCCACGCGTGCCGCGAACAGGTAGCCCGCGTTGCGCACCGACTTGATCAACTGCGGATTC
>NZ_DASVOK010000266.1:0-10177 GCF_036383415.1 Rudaea sp.
CACCGCGTGGCGGCCTCACCGCGCTCGTCGGCGGCGGTGCTGCGTGGCTGCTGTCCGGCGGCATCGTGCCGCTGGCGATCGGACTCGGCGTCGTCGGCCTCGTTCTCGGCCTGCTCGGCGGCGGCGGTGGCGGTTTTGCCAACCGCGGCGGCTGGGGTGGATTCCCGAGTGGAGGCTTCGGCGGAGGCGGTTTCGGAGGTGGTGGCGGCTTCAGCGGCGGCGGCGGTTCGTTCGGAGGAGGCGGCGCCTCTGGGAGCTGGTGAAGATGCGCGGCGCATTCGCAATTCCTGCGAGTGCTGGCGTGCGTCGATTGCTGTTCATGTTTTCCGGAAAGATCGGCCGCGTCACGACGCGGACGGCCGCCATTGGTCTCCTTTATGCGCTGACGTTGACGAGCGCGATCGCGCAGGACGGCCTGCAGTCGGTTCCGTTGCTTGCCGCGCGCATCACCGACACGACGGACACCCTCAACGCGCAACAGACGCAGGAGCTCGAATCCGAGCTGGCCGCGCTCGAACAGCGCAAAGGTGCGCAGATCGCCGTGCTGATCGTGCCGACCACGCAGCCCGAAGACATCGCGCCGTACGCGACGCGCGTATTCGAACAATGGAAACTGGGCCGCAAGGGCATCGACGATGGCGTGCTGCTGATCGTGGCCAAGGACGATCATCGCGTGCGCATCGAAGTCGGCCGCGGCCTCGAAGGCGCGATTCCCGACGCGGCTGCGGCGCGCATCATTCGCGAATACATCACGCCGAAGTTTCGCGACAACGACTATTACCTCGGTCTGCACGATGCGATCGCGGCGCTGACCTCTCTCGTCGACGGCGAATCCCTGCCGGCACCGCTCGATGGATCCGCATCGTCCGACGCGCAGAACGCATGGCCTTGGTGGTTCGTTATCCTTGCGATCGCGCTGATCGGCGGAGCGGTGGGAACGCCGGTTTCCGTGCTGTTGAGCGGTATATTCAGCATCTTTCCGATCCGGGTCGTGCCGATCGGCGCGCGGCGCGCGGCGGGGTTGCTCGTCGGGCCATTGGTTGTCGTCGGGTTGTACCTGTGGGCAAAACACGCGGGCGTCCAGTTGTACAACGCGGCGCCGGGGGATGTGCCGGTATTCACTCCGGTGGGCCTAGCCGGGATCGCGACGATCACCGCCTGGATGGGTTGGCTGGTTGCTCCGAAGGGCGCGTCGCAACAATGGGTCGGCGGCATGACCTGGGGTGAGCTATTCTCGAATCTCCTCGGTCTTGTCTTCAGTTTTCTGTTGGATGTGTTGCTCGGGGGCGGAGGGGGCGGCATTTCGAGCAGCGGGGGCGGTTTCAGCGGCGGCGGCGGAAGTTCGGGTGGCGGTGGGGCATCGGGCAGCTGGTAGGAGGACGATATGCGTTGGGCCAGACATCTCGTGGCGCATACACGCGTCAGCGCGCAGTTCCCGCGCGCGACGCTCGACGCGATCCATAAGGCGATCGCCGCCGGCGAGCGCCTGCACGTCGGACAAGTCTGCTTTGCGATCGAACACGCGATGCCGTTGCGCGACCTCGCGCGCAAGCGCACGTCGCGCGATCGCGCGCAGGAGGTATTCGCGCAATTGCGCGTATGGGACACCGAGCACAACAGCGGTGTGCTGATCTACGTACTGCTGGCCGAGCGCGCGATCGAAATCGTTGCGGACCGCGGCATTGCGGCGCGTGTCCCGCAATCCGAGTGGCAGGCGGTCTGCGATCGCATGCGCGAACGCTTCGCCGCGCGCGAATACGAGCGAGGAGCGGTCGAGGGCGTCGAGGCGGTCAGCGCGATTCTCGCCCGGCATTTTCCGTCCGACGGTACGCCGCGCCCGAACGAATTGTCGGACGAGCCCGTGCTGCTGTGATCGCGTTGCTCCGGTTCCTCCTCGCTCTATGCCTCGGTGGCGCGGCCGCGCTGGTTGTTGCAGCGACGGACGGGATGCAATCGGTTCCGCAACTTGGCGGGCGCGTCACGGACCAGACCCTGACCCTGGACCCGCCACAAAAGCAGACGCTCGAATCCGAACTTGCCGCGCTGGAACGCCGCAAGGGTTCGCAGATCGCGGTGCTGATCGTGCATACCACGCAGCCCGAGGACATCGCGCAATACGCGATCCGCGCATTCGACCAGTGGAAGCTCGGGCGCAAAGGCGTCGACGACGGCGTGCTGCTGATCGTGGCGAAAGACGATCGCCGCATGCGCATCGAAGTCGGGCGTGGCCTCGAAGGCGCGATACCGGACGCGGCGACTGCGCGCATCCTGCGCGACTACGTCAAGCCGAAATTCCGTGATGGCGATTTCTACGGCGGCATTCACGACGCGACCGGAGCGCTTGTCAAGTTGATCGACGGCGAAGCGTTGCCGTCTGTAGATGAGCCGTCGAAATCAAATATCCGATACAACAAAGACATCGTCGGCAATCCGCTGTTCATCGTGTTTGTCCTTGTGCTGCTGTCGATCGTTCTGCGCCTGTTGTTGTTCTTTCTGCCAACGCTGATCGGCGGACTTGTCGCTGGCGGTGCGAGCGCCGCCAGCGCGTGGTACTGGATGCAGGCAATGGACTGGACGACGCTCCCGTCGTTTTTCACGGCATGCATTAGCTTTCTGCTCGGGTTGATTCTTTGCCCGCAGCCTGGGGGGCGCTACGCGGGCGGCAGCGGTGTCGGCTCGTTCGACAGCGGCAGCGGTTCCAGCAGCAGTTCGAGTAGCGATAGCGGCAGCAGCTCCAGCTCCAGCAGTGACAGCTTCAGCGGCGGTGGCGGCGAGTCCGGTGGCGGTGGTTCTTCCGATAGCTGGTAGGGAATCTGCAGTATTCCCGGTAGCAATTCGGTGGTAAAACGGCGTGCAGGCGGCTCTCGAACCGGCTCACTGGCAGGTAACCATGACGATCCTGGTACTCGGTCTCATCCTGTTTCTCGGCGTGCACTCGGTGCGCATCGTCGCCGACGGCTGGCGCAGCCGCACAATCGCGCGCATCGGCGCGGCGCGTTGGAAGGGGCTGTACACCGCGGTATCGCTTATCGGATTCGTGCTCATCGTCTGGGGCTTCGTGCTCGCACGGCATGAGGCGCAATTGCTCTACGTGCCGGCAGCGACATGGAAGCATATGAATGCGCTGTTCACGCTGGTCGCGTTCGTGTTGTTCGCCGCGGCCAAAGTGCCGGGCAATCATTTCAAGTCGGTGCTAGGTCATCCGCAGGCATTCGGCGTGGCGGTCTGGTCGATCGGCCATTTGCTCGCGACCGGCATGCTGCACGATGTGGTGCTGTTCGGCAGCTTCGGCGTTTGGGGCGCGGCCGCGTTCTGGGCCGGTCGCGCGCGCGATGGCCGCGCCGGAACGACGTATCCCTCGGGCACTTGGCAGGGTGATGCGAAAGCGCTGGCGGGAGGCCTCGTTATCTGGGCGCTGTTCGCATTCTGGCTGCATGGCTGGCTGATCGGCGTCCAACCGTTCGGCTGAGCGCCATCGTCGATATTCCTACGGCAGGCGCAGCGCGCTCGCATCGCGCAGCGGCGCATCGCATTGTGTGCCGCGGCAGACGTAGGCGACGCCGCCGGCGATGTACGTTTGCGCGGCAATGGCACCCGGCAGATCCCCGGCATGGTCCGGGACGAAATACGCATCGATGCCGCGCGAATCGCCGGCGGCGCGCAGTGCGGCCTGCCACGTGTCGTTCTCTTCGACGGAGTCGAAGCGCACGACGACGAGCGTGCGCGGATGCAGGAAATCGTCGAGCGCGCGCTGCAGTGTCGCGCAGGCGGCCGGCATCTGCGTCATCGTCGCGTACGCGATGTGCAGGGTGCGTTCGGCCGCGTCCAGATAACGCGTTTCGCCAAGCAGGTGGCCGAGCCGCTGCAGCGCGCGCGCGGCGACGCCGTTGCCCGAAGGCAACGCTTCGTCGGCGAACGGTTTCGGACGCTGGATCAGCTTCTCGTGGTCGTGGGCGGTGAAGAAGAAGCCGCCATGCTCGCGATCCTCGAAGCGTTCGAGCAGCGTGTCGGCGAGCTGCATCGCCCAGGCGAGATCATGATCGCTCCAGCGGCATTGCAGGCATTCGAGCAGCGCATCGAGCAGGAAGGCGTGATCGTCGAGATAGGCTGGAAACCGTGTCGCGCGCTCTCCGGCGGCGGCGTACAGACGGCCGTCGCGCCACGCGCTCGCGTGCAGGCAGTCGAGCGCGTTGTCGGCGAGGCCCATTAGTGGCGGCGCTGCGAGCGAACGCGAGGCGCGCGCGATGCCGGCGATCATGAGTGCATTCCACGCAGTCAGAATCTTGTCATCAAGTCCGGGGCGGATGCGCTGTGCGCGTGCCGCGAACAATTTCGCACGGGCGCTGGCGAGGCGAGCTTGCGTTTCGCCCGGCGCTAGCGCCAGTTCGGCTGCGATTTGCGCAACCGGCATTGCGGCGACCGGATTCCACGCGTGATGCTCGAAGTTGGGCGGACGATCGAATCCGTAGCGACGTTCGGCCACGGCGAGTTCCTCGTCGTCCAGCAATGCGCGCACTTCCTCGCGCTGCCAGAGATAGAACTTGCCTTCCTCGTGCTCCGAATCCGCATCGAGCGCGCTGTAGAAGCCGCCAGCAGGCGTAGTCATTTCGCGCAGAAGCCAGGCGACCAGGTCGCGCGCGAGACCGGCATGGCCGGCTTGCTCTGCATACAACGGCAGCAACTGCGCGTTGTCGTAGAGCATCTTCTCGAAGTGCGGAATCTCCCAGCGCTCGTCGACGCTGTAGCGGCAGAAGCCGCCGCCGATCTGGTCGTGGATACCGCCTTCGGCCATGCGCGCCAGGGTCAGTTCTACCATCGCGCGCGCGTCGGCGGAGTCGATGTTGAGCAGCAGTTCCATCTCCGCGCAGTGCGGAAACTTCGGCGCGCCGAGATGGCCGCCATGCTCGCGATCAAAACCCTGCTCGATCTGCGCGAGTGCGGCGCGAATCGGTGTGTCGTCCAGCGCGCCGGCATGCGCATCGGATGCGTCATGGTTCGCGAGGAATTCGAGCAATGTTTCATTCTGCGCGCGCACCGCGTCGCGGCGCGTGTCCCAGAAGCCGCGCACCTGCTCGAGCACGTAGGCGAACGGCGGCATGCCGTAACGCGCCTCCTTCGGGAAATACGTTCCGGCGTAGAACGGGGCGAGATCGTCGGGCGCGAGGAACACGGTCAGCGGCCAGCCGCCGCCGCGCCGGGTCAAGGCCTGGTGTGCGAGCTGGTAGATCTTGTCGAGGTCGGGCCGTTCCTCGCGGTCCACTTTTATACAAATGAACTTTTCGTTCATGAGTCGCGCGGTCGCTTCGTCCTCGAAGCTCTCGTGCGCCATGACGTGACACCAGTGGCAGGCGCTGTAGCCGATCGAGAGCAGGATCGGCTTGTCCTGCGCGCGCGCCGCGACCAGCGCTTCGGCATTCCACGGCCACCAGTTGACCGGATTGTCGGCATGCTGGCGCAGGTAGGGGCTGGTTTCGGCGGCGAGGCGGTTTTTCATTCCGCAAGCCTACCCGAATCCGCTAGACTTGCCGCGCTAGCGAATCGTTGCGAGCAAAAATCGAAAAGCCGAAGATAAAATGAAAAGCCGGCTTTGCCGGCATGAACTGAATGTCGCCGTATTTTCACGATATCGATCCGATCGCGCTGCAGCTCGGCCCCGTCGCCGTGCACTGGTACGGCATCATGTACCTGCTCGGTTTCGCCGGTGCCTGGTTCCTCGGCGAGTACCGGCGCAAGCAGGGCAGGCTGCCGGTCAGTCACGAAGCGTTTTCCGATCTCGCCTTCTACGTCATGCTCGGCGTCATCCTCGGCGGGCGCATCTGGTACATGCTTTCCTACGTTTCGCTCGACTGGATAGTGCACGATCCGCTCGCGATCTTCCGCGTCTGGGACGGCGGCATGTCGTTTCACGGCGGCCTGATCGGCGTGCTGCTTGCCGGCTGGATCTGGTCGCGACGCAACAAGGTCCATTTCTTCGACACGATCGATTTCGTCGCGCCGCTCGTGCCGATCGGCCTCGGCCTCGGCCGCCTCGGCAACTTCATCAACGGTGAACTCTGGGGCAAGCTCACCGATCAACCGTGGGGCGTGATTTTCCCGAGCGCGCTCGAGGATTTGAACAAGACGCGTGCGGAACTGCATCAGATGTACTTGGCCGGCCAGCTCAACGGCCAGGCGCGGCATCCCTCGCAGCTCTACGAGTTCGCGCTCGAAGGCATGGTCATGTTCGCCGTGCTGTTCGTGTTCTCGCTGAAGCCGCGGCCGCGCTACGCCGTGTCGGGACTGTTCGCGCTGCTCTACGGCGTGTTTCGTTTCGCCGTCGAATTCGTGCGCATTCCCGACGCGCAGCTTGGCTATCTCGCGTTCGGCTGGCTGACGATGGGGCAGGTGCAGTCGCTTCCGCTCGTCATCATCGGCCTTGTGTTGCTGTGGATGTCGCGGCGCGCGCCGATCTTGCAACCCGACCCGGCCGCCGCCGACGTATCGGTATCGACGAAGGAAGCCGCCTGATGCGTCAATACCTCGACCTGCTGCGCCATGTGCTCGAACACGGCGACGAGAAAGCCGACCGTACGGGTACCGGCACGCTGTCGGTGTTCGGCTGGCAGATGCGCTTCAACCTCGCCGACGGTTTTCCGCTCGTGACGACAAAAAAGCTGCACACCAAGTCGATCGTGCGCGAGCTGCTCTGGTTCCTGCGCGGCGACACCAACATCGGCTATCTCAAGGAACACGGCGTCGGCATCTGGGACGAGTGGGCCGACGCGAACGGCGATCTCGGGCCGGTGTACGGCAAGCAGTGGCGCGCGTGGAGTATGCCTAACGGGAAGATCATCGACCAGATCGCGCAGGTGATCGAGCAGATCAAGGCGAACCCCGACTCGCGCCGCCTGATCGTCAGCGCATGGAATGTCGCCGACCTGCCGAAGATGGCGCTGCAGCCCTGCCATACGATGTTCCAGTTTCACGTGGCGAAAGGCCGCCTGTCGTGCCAGCTCTACCAGCGCTCCGGCGACATCTTTCTCGGCGTACCGTTCAACATCGCCAGCTACGCGCTGCTCACGCACATGATCGCGCAGGTCTGCGACCTCGAGCCGGGCGACTTCGTGCATACGCTCGGCGATGCGCATCTGTACAAGAATCACCTCGACCAGGCGCGCGAGCAATTGACGCGTGCGCCGCTGCCGCTGCCGCGACTCAAGCTCAATCCGGCGGTCACGTCGATCGACGATTTCCGCTACGAAGACATCGCGATTGAGGACTATCAGTCGCATGCGGCGATCAAGGCGCCGATCGCAGTCTGATGGGCCAGCCCATTTCCTTGATCGCCGCGCTCGACCGCAACTACGCGATCGGCCGCGACGGCGCGATGCCGTGGCATCTGCCTGACGATCTGAAGCGCTTCAAAGCGTTGACGCTCGGCAAGCCCGTGCTGATGGGGCGCAAGACCGCGCTCGCGATCGGGCGCGCGCTGCCGGGGCGCACGAATCTGGTGTTGACGCGCAGCGGCGACGCGCCGTCTGCCGGCCAGCGCGCGGTTGCCTCGCTCGACGAAGCGATCGCTGCAGCCGGTGACGACGAACTGGCGGTGATCGGCGGCGGAGAGGTCTACGCCCTGGCATTGCCGCGCGCGACGCGACTGCACCTGACCTGGATCGACACCGAGGCGCGCGATGCCGACGCGCATTTCCCGCGCTTCGATCCGGCGCAATGGCGGGAAACTTCGCGTGAGGCGCACAGCGCCGATGCGAGGCACGAACACGCCTTCACTTTCGTCGACTACGAAAGGATCGGCGATTAGCGACTGCGTTCAGTCGGCGTCCTTGCCGACCGGCTTGGGCCGCTTCGACTGGATCGCGATGAACTGCGGTTCCTCGCCGTCGAGGCGCAACGCGATCAGCTCGCCGCCCCAGACGCAGCCGCCGTCGATCGCATAGGTGCCCATGCCCATGAAGCGGCCGAGCGTCGACCAGTGGCCGCAGACGATGCGCATGTCGTGGCGCACGCGTCCGGGCACTTCGAACCACGGATACAGGCCCGGCTTCTGCGTGCCGGGCGCACCTTTTTCGGCGTAGGCGATGCGGCCGCGCACGTCGCAGTAGCGCATGCGCGTCATCACGTTGATCGTCGCGCGCAGGCGCTCGATGCCGCGCAGCTTCGGCGACCACTGATCCGGCTTGTTGCCGAACATCGCGAGCAGCAGGCGCTTGGCGCCGTCGCCGGCGAGGCGCTGCTCGACCTCGCGCGCGGCGCGTTCGGCACGATCGAGGGTCCAGCCCGGCGCGAAGCCGGCATGCACCATGGCGAAATCGAGCGCGCGGTCGACATGCAGCAGCGGGCGCGTGCGCAGCCAGCCGAGAATCGAATCGCGATCGGGCGCGAACAGCACTTCGCGCAGCTCGGGATTCGTCTTCGCCTGCGCCGCCTCCTCGCGCTCGGCGATCGCGAGCAGCGACAGGTCGTGGTTGCCGAGCACGACGATCGCGCTCTTGCCGAACGACTGCACCTGACGCAGCACGGCGAGCGATTGGCCGCCGCGGTTGACAAGGTCGCCGCAGAACCACAACGTGTCGCGCGAGGAATCGAAGCGGATTTTTTCGAGCAACTGGGCGAGTTCGTCGTAACAGCCCTGTACGTCGCCGATCGCGTAGACCGCCATTTCAGTGCACGGTCCGCGGAATCGACAGCGTGAACTGCGGGATCGCCGCATCGAAGCGGCGGCCGTCGTCGGCGAGCATCTGGTAGCTGCCGCGCATCGTGCCGACTGCGGTTTCGAGCACGGCGCCGGAGGTGTACTGGAAATCGTCGCCGGGGCGCAGCCACGGCTGTTCGCCGACCACGCCTTCGCCGCGCACTTCCTGCACCTTGCCGTTGGCGTCGGTGATGATCCAGTGGCGCGAGATCAGGCGCGCGGCGACGCGCCCGGTATTGGCGATGCGGATCGTGTACGAGAATGCGTAGCGGTTCGCGTCCGGCGTGGACTGGTCGTGCAGGAACTGCGTCTGCACGGCCACGCTGATCGCATAGGGGCTGTTGTCGCTCATGTCCGGATTGTGCGCAGGGGCGCTGAGCGAATCAACCTTTTGCCTGCAGATGCTGCGCCAGGGAGACGAACGTGGCAGGCGCCAACTGCTCGGCGCGCAAGCGCGGATCGATGCCCGCGGCGGCGAGATCGTCCGCATCGGCCACACCTTTCAACGCGTTGCTCAGCGTCTTGCGGCGCTGGCCGAACGCGGCGCGGACGACGCGGTCGATCATCTCGAAATCGGCCTGCGGCAGCTTGTCGGCCGGCAAGGGCGCCAGGCGCACGACGGCGGAATCGACCTTCGGCGGCGGCGCGAACGCGGTCGGCGGCACGTCGAACAGCGGTTCGACCGCGCAGCGCAGTTGCAGCATCACCGACAGCCGGCCGTAGGTCTTGCTGCCGGGGCCGGCGGCCATGCGCTCGACGACCTCTTTCTGCAGCATGAAGTGCATGTCGCGGATCGCCGCGGCCTGGTCGAGGCAATGGAACAGGATCGGCGTGGAGATGTTGTAGGGCAGGTTGCCGACGAGACGGATGGTGGCGCCGGCGGCGAGGGCGGTTATGTCCACTTCGAGCACGTCGCGATGCACGATCGTCAATTCGCCGACCCCGCTCGCGCGCTTGCGCAGCGGTTCGATCAGGTCGCGGTCGAGCTCGATCACGGTCAGGCCGCCGGCGGCGCGCAACAGCGGCAGGGTCAGCGCGCCTTCGCCCGGGCCAATCTCGACGATGCGCTCGCCCGGCTTCGGTGCCACATATTCCACAATGCGGCTTAGTATATTTTTGTCGTGGAGGAAGTGCTGGCCGAAGCGCTTCTTGGTGATGTGCGGGGCGAAGTCGTTCATGGCTTTCGAGTGGATCGGGTTTCGGGACAGTACATCGGCGGCGAGGCGCGCAGTTCTTCGTACAGCCATTCGCGGAACAGCAGCAGTGCCGGCTTGTCCGCATGCTGCGGCGGGTAGACGAGATGACAGGTGGCCGGCGAGGCCACGCGCTGCGCGAATGGCGCGATCAGCGAGCCCGCACGCAACTTGAGTGCGGTCAGCGAGCCGCGTGCGAGCACCGCGCCCTGGCCCTGGATCGCCGCCTGCAGGGCGAGTTCGGAGTCGTTGAACACCGGGCCGCGGCGCGGCTCGGCGATGTTGACGCCGGCTG
>NZ_DASVOK010000267.1:0-2492 GCF_036383415.1 Rudaea sp.
GGTCGACGGTGAGCCGGTGACGAAGCCGCACGGCAATGTCGGCATCGTGTTCCAGAACGCGCTGCTGCTGCCGTGGCGCAACATCCTCTCCAACGTGATGCTGCCGATCGACATGAAGCAGCTCGCCCGGGACAAATATCTCGCCCGCGCCAAGGCGCTGCTGAAGCTGGTCGGGCTCGAGGGTTTTGAGAAGAAGCTGCCCTGGCAGCTGTCCGGCGGCATGCAGCAGCGTGCCTCGATCTGCCGCGCGCTCGTGCACGATCCCAAGATCATGCTGATGGACGAGCCGTTCGGCGCGCTCGACGCCATGACGCGCGAGCGGATGAATGTCGAGCTGATGCGGATCCAGCGCGAGACCGGCAAGACGGTGCTTCTGATCACGCACTCGATTCCCGAGGCCGTGTTCCTCGCGGACCGCGTGCTTGTCATGACCGAGCGCCCCGGCGCGATTGCCGCGATCTACGACGTGCCGATGCCACGGCCGCGCTCGCTCGAGACGATGTCCGATCCCGTCTTCACCGAGCTGGTGCAGCGGATCCGCAAGCATTTCTTCACGCAGGGATCGTTGGACTAACACCCGAGCCTTCAATGCCGCTTCGCCTCAAAGTCAACGATATCGCCTTCTTCGAACGGCCGCTGGTGTTCGCCCGGCCGTTCCGTTTCGGCGCGGTGACGATCACCGCGTCGACGCAGCTGTTCGTGCGGGTCGAGATCGAGGTGGAGGGCAAGGGCCGCGCGAGCGGCGCAAGCGCCGAAATGCTGGCGCCGAAATGGTTCGACAAGCGGCCGCATCTGACGGCCGAGCAGACGGTTGACGAGCTCCGCCGCGCGCTCGCAATCGCGCGCGAGCTCTATCTGGCAAACAAGGGTTTTGATACTGCGTTCGGCCTGCACGCTGCTTGCATTGGCGCCCAAGTTGACGCTTGCGCGAAAGAGGACATTCCCCCGCTCGCCGCAGCTTTTGGTCCGGCGGAGATCGACAAGGCCGTTCTCGATGCATTGCTGCGTTGCGCCGGCGCGAATTTCTTCGATGGCATGGCCGGCAACATCGCCGGCATCGATGCGAGATTGTCGCCCGATTTGCAAGACGACGATGTCGCGAGGGTCCTCATACTAGCTAACGAATACCGCAACCACCGGATTCCGATCCGCCATACGGTCGGGCTCGATGACAAGATCGAAGGCGAGGGCGGGGTCGCAGACGTTAGGGAAAATAGTGGCGCGCGCTATTTCAAGCTCAAGCTCAATGGCGATCCGGAGCACGACGCGGCGCGATTGATCAGCATCGGAAAAGAGCTGACTTCGCTTCCTTATGACTACGGCGTCACGCTGGACGCAAACGAGCAATACGCCGATATCGCTGGGCTCAGTGCGCTCGTCGATCGCCTTGAGCGTGATCCCGCCCTGATCCCGATCATGAGGAAATTGTGCTACATCGAGCAGCCGATGCCGCGCGATGTGACCTGGCAATCGCCGCTCGGCGCGCTCAGCCGCCGTGATTTCATCATCGACGAAGCCGATGATGGCTACGGCGCTTTATTGGCCGCGAGGTCACTCGGCTATCACGGGATTTCGTCCAAGTCGTGCAAGGGGCTCTACAAGTCGATCGTCAACATGACGCGCATTGCGAAGTGGAACGATGACGGTGCGGAATGCGTCATTTGCTGTGAGGATCTCACCTGCCAGGCTGGCCTGGCCGTGCAGCAGGATTTGGCGCTGGGCGCGCTGATTTTGATCGGCGTCCCCCATGCCGAACGCAACGGCCACCATTACGTCGACGGCTTTGCCGACACGCCGACCGACGAAGCCGACGCTTTCCTCACCGCGCATCCGGATCTCTACACGCGCGCAGGCGGCAAGGTCCGCCTTGCGATCCATGACGGCGATCTGCTGACGGGGTCGATCGCCGCAGCATCAGGCTTTGCCAGTTTCGTCCATCCGGACTGGTCCACCATGCAGCCGCTCAAGCGGCCAACACCACGCGTTTCGCAGGAGCAGAAAGTATGACGACCAAACGCCTCGGCCTGATCATGAACGGCATTACGGGCCGGATGGGTCTCAACCAGCACCTGATCCGCTCGATCGTCGCGATCCGCGAGCAGGGCGGCGTGCAGCTCGCGAACGGCGACCGCATCATGCCCGACCCGATCCTGGTCGGCCGCGATGCCGAGAAGGTCGCTAGCCTGGCCAAGCGCTACGGCATCGAGCGCCACACCACCGATCTCGATCGCGCGCTGGCCGACAAGAATGACACCGTGTTCTTCGACGCGGCCACGACGCAGGCGCGGCCCTCGTTGCTGACCAAGGCGATCAACGCCGGCAAGCATGTCTATTGCGAGAAGCCGATCGCAACCAATCTCGAGGAAGCCGTTGCGGTCGTGAAGCTCGCCAATGCCAAAGGCCTCAAGCACGGCACGGTGCAGGACAAGCTGTTCCTGCCGGGCCTGAA
This sequence comes from Rudaea sp., assembly GCF_036383415.1. Classification (GTDB taxonomy): domain Bacteria; phylum Pseudomonadota; class Gammaproteobacteria; order Xanthomonadales; family Rhodanobacteraceae; genus Rudaea. The sequence continues at coordinate 2,450 of NZ_DASVOK010000267.1, forward strand.
GAAGCTCGCCTTCCTGCGCGACTCCGGCTTCTTCGGCCGCATG
>NZ_DASVOK010000268.1:0-8399 GCF_036383415.1 Rudaea sp.
GAAGGCGAGCCCGGACACCCGCGCGCTGCTGCAGATGAACCAGCCGGACGGGTTCGATTGTCCCGGCTGCGCCTGGCCCGATCCCAAGCACACCTCCTCGTTCGAATTCTGCGAGAACGGCGCCAAGGCGGTGACCTGGGAGGCGACGAAGAAACGCGTGCCGCCCGAATTCTTCGCGGCCAACACGGTCAGCTCGCTGCTCGCCTGGAGCGACTACCAACTGGAAGACCAGGGCCGCCTGACCCAGCCGATGGTGTACAACGCCGAGAAGGACATCTACGAGGCGATCGAATGGGACGAGGCTTTCGCGCAGATCGGCGTGATCCTGCGCAAGACCTCGCCCGGCGCCGTCGAGTTCTATACCTCGGGACGCGCGTCGAACGAGGCCGCCTTTCTCTACCAGATATTCGCGCGCGAACTCGGCAGCAACAATTTTCCCGATTGTTCCAACATGTGCCACGAGGCGACCAGCGTGGGTCTGCCGATGGCGATCGGCATCGGCAAGGGCACGGTGTCGCTCGACGACTTCGAGCACTGCGAATTGCTCCTTTCGATGGGCCACAATCCGGGCACCAACCACCCGCGCATGATGGGCACGCTGCACGAAATGTCGCGGCGCGGCTGTCCGATCATCGTCTTCAATCCTCTGCGCGAACGCGCGCTGGAGCGGTTCGCCGATCCGCAGGATCCGCTGGAGATGGCGACGTTCGGCGCAACCGAAATCGCATCGACTTATCTGCAACCGAAAGTCGGCGGCGATGCGGCGGCGCTCAAGGGCATCATGAAGGCTTTGCTCGAACTCGATGCGGCGAGCGGCCCGGCGGCCAAGGTGATCGACCGCGAGTTCATCGCCGAACACACTAACGGATTCGATGAGCTCGCGGCCGAACTGAAGGCGCTGTCGTGGCAGGACATCGAGACGGTGTCGGGTCTGCCGGAGCAGTCGCTGCGCAAGGTGGCCGAAGCCTACGCCAAGTCCAACGCGACCATCGTCACCTACGGCATGGGCATCACCCAGCACCATACCGGCACGCAGAACGTGCACCAGGTCGTCAACCTGCTGCTGATGCGCGGCAATTTCGGCAAGCCAGGCGCGGGCGTGTGTCCGTTGCGCGGCCACTCCAACGTGCAGGGCAACCGCACGGTCGGCATCACCGAGAAACCTGCGACCGACATGCTCAAACGCATCGAGCAGACCTTCGGCTTCACGCCGCCGCCCGGCCATGGCCACGACGCGGTCGCCGCGATGCAGGCGATCGGCGACGGCAAATCGACGGCGCTGCTCTGCCTCGGCGGCAACCTTGCCGTTGCGCTATCCGATCCGCAGGCGTGTTTTCCGGCGATGAAGAAACTCGAGCTGTCGGTGCATATCGGCACCAAGCTCAACCGCTCGCATCTGCTGACCGGCAAGCACACCTACCTGCTGCCATGTCTCGGCCGCACCGAGCGCGACATCCAGGAAGGCGGACCGCAGGCGGTGACCGTCGAGGATTCCATGTCCATGGTGCATGCCTCGAAGGGCAAGCTCACGCCGGCCTCTGAATTTCTCAAATCGGAACCCGCGATCGTCGCCGGCATCGCCGCGGCCACGCTGCCGAACAGCAAGGTGAAATGGCTGGATCTGATCGAGGACTACGACCGTATCCGCGATGCGATCGAATCGGTGTTCCCGGATTTCGTCGACTACAACGACCGCATCAAGGTGCCCGGCGGTTTCCGCCTGCCGTTGCCGCCGACCGAACGCATCTGGACGACGCCGTCGGGCAAGGCGGAATTCCTGCGCATGCCCGGCCTGCAGGAAGACGCCGCCTACAGCGACCCGCAGGTACTCAAGCTGACCACGATCCGCAGCCACGATCAGTACAACACGACGATTTACGGTCTCGACGATCGCTATCGCGGCGTGTTCGGTCGCCGCGATGTGGTGTTCATGAACGCGCAGGACCTCGCCGAGCGCGGCATCGAGGAGGGCGATCAGATCGTCGTCGAGACGGTGTTCGGCAAGGGCAACGAGCGCCGGCTCGACAAGGTCATCGCGGTCGCCTACGAAATCGCGCGCGGCTCGGTCGCGAGTTACTACCCCGAAGGCAATTGCCTCGTGCCGCTCGACTACATCGATCCGGTCAGCGGCACGCCTTCGTACAAGTCGATCCCGGTGCGGATCACGCGCGCCGCCGCTTAAGCTGCGGCGCGACGTCTATCGACAGGCGTGGTCAATGCGTGACCGCGCCGAGGATGAGGAACTTGAACACGCTGGCGACGGCGACGGTAACGAGCACGCCGCACACCCACAGCAGCACGAACCAGCCGAGCTTGCGCCACCAGGGCCCCTCGCTGGCTGGCAAAGTCGGCATCAGTGGTAGCCCGGGTCGCCCTCGCGCACCTTGCCGCGGAACACGCGGTACTGCATGTAGCTGTAGAACAGCACGAACGGCAGGATGATCAGTGTGCCGACCAGCGCGAACAACTGGGTCGATGGCGGCGAGGATGCTTCCCAGATGGTCAGCGACGGCGGCACGATATTCGGCCAGATGCTGATCATGAAGCCGGTATAGCCCATGAACAGCAACGCGAGCGCAAGGCGGAACGGCGCGCCCTCGATGCGCATGTCGACCGCGCGCACGATGCCCCAGACGCATGCCAGCACGAGTACGGGCACCGGCAGGAAATAGAGCAGGTTGTGTCCGTCGAACCAGCGTTGCGCGACCGCCGGCTGGCCGATCACGGTCCAGGCACTGACGACGAGGATGCAGCCGAGCATCAAATAAGTGATCGGTTTCATCAGCGCGTACATGCGCTCCTGCAGCATGCCGTCGGTCTTGATGATGAGCCAGCCGCAGCCGAGCACTGCATAGGTCACCATCAAGCCCAGTCCGCAAAACACGCTGAACGGCGACAGCCAGTCGAACGCGCCGCCGACGAACTGGCCGTCGTGGATCTTGATGCCTTGCAGCAGCGAGCCGAGCAACACGCCCTGGAAAAACGTGGCCTGCACCGATCCGAAGATGAAGGCGAGATCCCACAACGGCTGCGTGCGGCTGGACTTGGCGCGCAGCTCGAACGCCGCGCCGCGGAAGATCAGTCCCGCGAGCATCAGCACCACGGGCAGATAGTTGGCCGGCAACAGGGTCGCATAGGCGACCGGAAAGGCACCGAACAAGCCCGCACCGCCAAGCACCATGAAGGTTTCGTTGCCGTCCCAGACCGGGGCCACGGTGTTGAGCATCACCTGGCGATCGCTGCTTTTCTCGAAAAACGCGTAGATCAGTCCAATGCCGAGGTCGAAGCCATCAAGCATGACGTAGAGAAACAGACCCAAGGCGATGATCGCGGCCCACACGATGGGAAGATCGATGGTCATGGCAGCCCTAGTCGATGGACTCGTTGGGATGGAACATCGGGTTGCTTTCCAGCGCCGGATGGTGATGCGGCGTCGAACCATGATGCGGGTCCGCGGACGGTCCCATCTTCATCAGCTTGAGCATGTAGTAGATGCCGGTGCCGAAGACGAGGAAGTAGACCACCACGAAGATCAGCAGCGAAACGCCCACCTGCTGCGCGTCAAGCGGCGACACGGAGTCGACCGTGCGCAGCACGCCATAGACCGTCCATGGCTGGCGCCCGACTTCGGTGGTGATCCAGCCCGCGAGCAACGCGATCAGGCCCGAGGGGCCCATCAGCAACGCCCAGCGCTGGAACCAGCGCGATTCGTACAGCCGGCCGCCACGGCGCAGCAGCAGCGCGACCACCGCCATCAGCAGCATGAGCATGCCGAGTCCGGCCATGATGCGGAAGGTCCAGAACACGAGCGGCGAGTAAGGACGATCTTCCGCAGGAAATTCCTTGAGACCCTTGATCTCGCCATCCCAGCTGTGGGTGAGGATCAGGCTGCCCAGATGCGGAACCCTGATCGCGTATTTCGTCTCTTCGGCCTGCATGTCGGGGAAGCCGATCAGGTTGAGCGAGGTGCCGCCGTGCTCGGTTTCCCACAGGCCTTCGATTGCCGCGATCTTGGCCGGCTGATACTCGCGCGTGTTGAGCCCGTGCGCATCGCCGACGAGGATCTGCAGCGGAGCGAGCAGCAGCAGGATCCACAGCGCCATCGAGAAGCTGCGCTTGATCGCGGCGTCGCGGCGTCCCTTCAGCAGGTGCCAGGCGGCACAGGCCGCGACGAGGAACGCCGAGGAGATGTAGGCCGCGAGCGTCATGTGCACGAGCCGATACGGGAACGAGGGGTTGAAGACGATCTTGAACCAGTCAGCCGGGACGAGCTTGCCGTTCTCGATTGCATAGCCCTGCGGCGTCTGCATGAAGCTGTTGGAGGAGAGTATCCAGAACGTCGAGATCAGCGTGCCGACCGCGACCATCAGCGTCGCGAGGAAGTGCGCGCGCTTGCCGACGCGGCCCCAGCCGAACAGCATCACGCCGAGGAAGCCGGCTTCGAGGAAGAACGCCGTCAGCACTTCGTAGGTCAGCAGCGCGCCGGTGATGGCGCCGGCCTTGTTGGAGAAGCCGGCCCAGTTGGCGCCGAACTCATAGGACATCACCACGCCCGAGACCACGCCCATGCCGAAGCCGATCGCGAAGATCTTTGACCAGAAGAAGAACATCTCGTGGTAGACGTCGTCGCGCGTCTTCAGCCACAGGCCTTCGAGCACGGCAAGGAAGCCTGCCATGCCGATGCTGATTGCCGGGAAGATGATGTGGAACGACACGGTGAACGCGAACTGCAACCGTGCGAGATGGATGGCATCGAGGATGGGCATGGCTTCTCGCTGCGTTGTTGGTGCAATGCCGGAGAACTGCGCCGCAGTCTACACCTCGTATTGTCGTTCCGGCCATCTTGCCGTTGGCGCATATTGACGCAGTTTGAGTGGCTTTTCGTCAGTTAGAATCCACCTTTTCGCCATCCTCTCAATCCCATGTCTGAACTCCTGACTCCCATCTCCTACGGCGAGCTGATCGACAAGATCACCATCCTCGAAATCAAGGCCGTACACATCCGCGATGCGGCCAAGCTCGCGAACGTGCGCACCGAACTGGACCTGCTCAATGCGACCTGGGCTGCGCATCCGGCTTCCGCCACCGACATTTTCGCCGAGCGCGCACAGCTGAAAGCCGTGAATGAGGCGCTGTGGAAGATCGAGGACGATATCCGCCTCAAGGAAAAGGCGCAGGCGTTCGATGCGGAATTCATCGAGCTGGCACGCGCCGTATATTTCCGCAACGACGAGCGCGCGGCAGTGAAGAAGGCGATCAACCTCAAGCTTGGTTCGAAGCTGATCGAGGAAAAGTCGTACCAGGACTACACCGCCAAAGCGTAACGGCGAAAACTACGGCCCTTGGGCGTCGCCGTTCGCTGCGGACAGCTGGGATGCAAAGGCATCGAAGCGCTCGATCACCGCTTCGGTCTCGATCAGTTCCATCACGCCGGGATATTCGATCTTCGTACCCCAGGGCAGCTCGACCGCAGGTTTGCCCTTGTATTTGCGCGCGGCTGCATCGTAGCGGTCGACGCACCAGCGGCGGTCGGAGTAGGGGCCGGAACGATTCGGATTGCTCGCCGCATGCAGGCCGAGCACCTTGGCGCCGACGGCATTGGCCATGTGCATCGGTCCCGAATCGGGCGTCAGCACAAGCTGCGAACGGCGGCACAAGGCGAGAAATTGCTTGAGAGTATCCTTGCCGATCAGGTCGAGCGGCTTGCTGCGGCATTTCGTCGCGATGGCATCGCCGAATTCGCGCTCGAACGCGCCCGGGCCACCACAGAGTACGACGCGCCAACCCTGTGTGGCCGCATGGTCCATCACTGTCGCATAGCGTTCGGGCAGCCAGTTGCGCACGACGTGACTCGAGCAGGGACTGACGAGCAAGGTTTTGGGGCCGCCGGGCAAATGCCGCTCGGCGAATTCCGCCGCCGCATCCGGTATCGGAATGTCCCAGCGCACTTCGGTCTGTTTCAGGCCCAGCGGTTCGAGAAAGCTCGCCATCGCATCGAGCACGTGTTCGCCGCTGCGCGCGGCGATGCGACGATTGACGAACAGGCCGTGCAGGTCTTTCGCGCGCGCCGGGTCGTAGCCGATGCGCAGCGGTGCCCGCACGAAGGCACTGACCAGGTTTGCGCGCAGCGCCACCTGCATGTGCAGCAGCGCATCGAATCGCCGTTGCGCGAGTTGCGCGCGCAGTTCGTGCAAGCCACGCCAGCCCTTGCCCTTGTCGAAGATCAGGAATTCGACGCCGGGCAAATCACCGACCAACTTGTGTTCGAGCTTGCCGATGATCCATGTCAGCTGCGTGTCCGGTGCCTGCGCCTGCAGCGCGCGGATGATCGGCACGACATGGGTGACGTCGCCGAGTGCCGAAGTGCGCAACAGGCACAGCGATTGCGGCGCGTGCGTCATCGAGAAGGGGATATCGGGCATCAGGCTTGCTAGACTTGGGGTACGGTGCTCTACGAGGAAACGAGTCAGGCAATCATGACGGGGGCGGGTGCTAGCGGAGTCGTTCGGCAGGAGACCGCCGACGGCGCGATTCTGTTCGATGCGGACGTGCTGGCGCAAGGCGAACGTTTCGATCCGCGCTGGTTCGATGCCGGGTTCTGGCGAACACAGGATCATGCGACCGAAGCACCTGGCGGGCGCGGCGGCATCGTCTTCGCGCACACGCCGCACGGCGACTGGGCGTTGCGCCACTATCGCCGTGGCGGCCTCGTCGCGCGCATGCTCGGCGATCGCTACCTGTGGAATGGCGCCGAGCGCACGCGCAGCTTCAGCGAATTCCATCTGCTGCACGGCCTTGCTGCGCGCGGTTTCGACGTGTCGCAGCCGATCGCCGCGCGCTATCGGCGCAACGGCACGCACTATCGCGCCGATCTGATCACGCGCTTCATCCCCGATGCGCATACCCTGGCCTGGCAGTCGCAGCACGGCGGCATCGACGCCGCCGTCGCGAGCCGCGTCGGCGCCGCGATCGCGCGCCTGCATGCGGCCGGCGTGTACCATGCCGACTTGAATGCGCACAACGTGCTGATCGATGCGCACAAGGTCTGGCTGATCGATTTCGACCGCGGCGAGTTGCGTGCGCCGCAGAGCGCATGGCAGGCTGCCAACCTGGCGCGTCTGAAGCGTTCGCTGGTCAAGGTTGGCGCGGCGGGCGAGGGCGAGGCGGTTTTCGAGCGCGACGTCTGGCAGCCGCTGGTTGCGGCCTACGAAAGCACACCTGGATCGCACGAGAAGGATGCGAATCGATGAATCTGTCCTTGCGATTCCTCGGCGTCGGCGCGGCGCAGGCAGTGGAGCTCGGCTCGTCCGGCGCCGTGCTTGAACGCGACGGCGAACCGCTGCTGCTGATCGATTGCGGCCCGGAGACGCTGACGACTTACGAGAAGGTGTACGGCGCGCTGCCGCGCGCGGTCTACGTCACGCACACGCATATGGATCATGTCGGTGGTCTCGAGCGGCTGTTCTATCGCGCCTATTTCGATCCCGCGTTGCGCGGCAAGGTGCGGCTGTACACGCACGCCGCGCTGGTCACGCATCTGCAGAGCCGCGTCGCCGACTATCCCGACGTGGTCGCCGAGGGTGGGGCGAATTTCTGGGATGGTTACCAGCTCGTGCCGTGCTCGCGCGGCTTCTGGCACGAGCGACTCTGGTTCGACGTGTTCCCGACCCGGCACCACATGCCGATGACCTCGTTCGCGCTGGCGCTGCGCGGCAGCTTCGTCTGGACTGGCGACACGCGCCCGATTCCCGAGATGCTCGCCGGCTACGCCGCGCACGGCGAAACGGTGGCGCACGATTGCGGCCTGGCCGGCAATCCCTCGCATACGGGCGTGGACGATCTCGAGCGCGAGTATCCGGCTGCATTGCGTCCTCGCTTCGTCCTCTACCACTACGGCAGCGAAGCCGACGGCGCGGCGCTGGCCGCGCGCGGCTACCGCATCGCACGTGGCGGCGAACGGCTTGCATTGGCGTCGCCGAATCCCGATGTTGTGCTTGAAGCATGAATGGGCAACGCACGGTAATGAGCAGGGACATTCCGATCGAACTGGTTTCCGCAGGCAGCGGCGCGACCCCGCGCGATACGCTCGCGCGCCCGCTGCGCGACCTGCGCATTTCGGTGATCGACCGCTGCAATTTCCGTTGCCCGTACTGCATGCCCGAGGACCAGTACGCGCAGGACTACGAATTTCTCAGCAAGGACCAGCGCCTGCGCTTCGAGGAGGTCGAACGCCTGGCGCGTGCGTTCGTCGCCCTCGGCGTGCGCAAGCTGCGCCTGACCGGCGGCGAGCCGCTGCTCCGCCGCAAGATCGAGCGGCTGATCGAGATGCTGCGGAGCTTGAGCGACGACCTCGACATCACGCTCACGACCAATGGCGCCCTTCTCGCCCGCAAGGCGCG
>NZ_DASVOK010000269.1:0-2477 GCF_036383415.1 Rudaea sp.
TCAGGCGCGTGCCCTGGTGAATGAGCTGATAGAACGAGTGCTGGCCATTCGTACCCGGCTCGCCCCACCACACGGCAGAGGTGTCGTGGTCGACCTGCGCGCCGTCCAGCGTCACCGACTTGCCGTTGCTCTCCATCGTCAACTGCTGCAGGTAGGCCGGGAAACGCTTGAGATAGTTCGCGTACGGCAGCACCGCCTGCGTCGCGGCGCCGAGGAAGTTCGTGTTCCACAGACCGATCAGCGCCATCAGCACAGGCATGTTCTGCGCGAACGGCGCGGTGCTGAAGTGCTCGTCCATGGCGTGGAAACCATCGAGCATCGCACGGAAGTTGTCCGGGCCGATCGCGAGCATGGTCGACAAGCCGATCGCCGAGTCCATCGAATAGCGGCCGCCGACCCAATCCCAGAAGCCGAACATGTTGGCCGTGTCGATGCCGAATTCAGCGACTTTCTCCGCGTTGGTCGACACCGCGACGAAGTGCTTTTCCACCGCGGCCTCGTCCTTGAGTTTGGCCAGCGCCCAGGCACGCGCGGCTTGCGCATTCGCCATCGTCTCCTGCGTCGTGAACGTCTTCGAGGCGACGATGAACAGCGTTTCTTCGGGCTTGATGTCGCGTGTGGCCTCGAAGAAATCGGCGCCGTCGACGTTGGAGACGAAGCGGAAGTCGAGATCACGCTGACTGAATGCGCGCAGCGCCTCGTAGGCCATCACCGGACCGAGATCGGAACCGCCGATGCCGATGTTGACGATATGGCGAATGCGCTTGCCGGTATGCCCTTTCCATTCGCCCTCGCGCACGCGCGTGGCGAACGCGGCCATGCGTTCGAGTACTTCGTAGACGCCAGGGACGACATCGCTGCCATCGACCTCGATGATCTGGTCCTTTGCGGCGCGCAGTGCGACGTGCAGTACCGCGCGCTTCTCGGTCGTGTTGATCTTTTCGCCGCGCCACATCGCATCGCGGCGCGCGGCTACGCCGGCCTCATCCGCGAGCTGCAGCAGCAGGCGCATGGTTTCTTCGTCGACGCGCTGCTTGGAATAGTCGAGATACCAGCCGGCCGCTTCGAGCGTGTATTTCTCTCCGCGTTGAGGATTCGCCGCGAACAGCTTGCGCAGATGCGCATCGCGTGCGCGCCAATGCGCGGCAAGCGCGCGCCAGATGGAACGTTCGGTGAGCTTGGGCATGTCGGGTTCCGTGTAACGTGGCGATCACGGCCACTTTGCTGCGGGCCGCCGCTATTGTCGCGTTTCCGCGCCTTCGACGAAAGGCACGAGCGTGCCGTGCGAATGACCCTGTTCGGCGAGATATTCGAGCCAGCGGTTGAGGAAGCTCGCCATGCGCATGCGATGCGCGAACAAGGTCTTGGTCGCCGGGAACGAACCGAGCGCATGCCACATGTGCTTGCCGGCGTGATAGTGCGAAACCTCGGCGACGTGCGCGTCGCTGTACATGCGCAGCCATGCCGACGCGGGCGCTGCGTCGTCTGCGTTGCGCATGCGATACGACAATTTCAACTCGAGCGTGTAGGCGTGACGCTCGAGCAAATCGAGCTGCACGTCGAGGCCATCGTCGACCGACGACACATAGCTGCCGACTTCGAGCGACTGCGGCGCGAACACGCGCGCGAGGCGGTGATAGTTCTCCGCATACAGGCCCATCAGGTAGGCGAACCTGCTCGGCAATATGGCGGACGGTTTTTCGAGTACGGCAGACATGGACGCATCATATGGCGCCGACACCCTGCCCCGCCAGACTTGCGCATCCGGGCTCAGAGAGTTACTTTGAGTGTCCCGCATCTGCCGTTTGTCGACGCGATACAAGCGTCAGAACAGGTGCTTCTCGATGCCCAGCCAAGCGAGGATCTTGCTCGCGATCTCCTCGATCGAAGTGTGCGTGGTGTTCTGCACCGGAATGTTCTCGCGCCTGAAAAGTTTTTCGGCGAGCGCGAGTTCGTAGCGGCACTGTTCGATCTTCGCGTACTTGCTGCCGGGCTTGCGCGCCTCGCGCACCTGTGACAGACGTACCGCATCGATGTCGAGGCCGAACAGGCGTTGCTTGTACGGTTTGAGACGCGGCGGAATTTCCAGACGTTCGAGATCATCCGGCGTCAACGGATAGTTCGCCGCCTTCACCCCATAGTGCAGCGCCATGTACAGGCAGGTCGGCGTCTTGCCTACGCGCGAAACGCCGACGAGAATCAGGTCGGCATCGGCGTAGTTCACGTCGATGCCGTCGTCGTGGGTCAGCGCGTAGTTGGTCGCGTTGATGCGCGCCTCGTACTCGGTGAAGTCGGTCAGGCCGTGCGCCTTGCCGACGCGCGGCGAGCGCATCGTGCCGAGTTCCGCCTCGAGCGGCCCGAGGAACGGCGCGAACACGTCGAGCATCAGAGCGCCGCTCTCGGCGACGATGTCGCTGAGCTTCTGGTCCATGATCGTGTTGACCACGATCGGCCGCGCGCCGCTCTGCGCGTACACG
>NZ_DASVOK010000270.1:0-4320 GCF_036383415.1 Rudaea sp.
CGGGGTCGGACGCAGGATCGTGCAGTCGACGCAACGTTTGCGCGCGGCCTGCATCAGCAAAGCCTCGCCAGTACGCAGGCGCTCGCTCAGGTCGCGCTCGGCCGCATCGACCGAATCGCGCTTGCTTTCCGCGCTCATCGAACTCAGGGCAACGACGCGGCGCACCGATGCGGGCGCCTCGCGCGCGAACCATGCCGCGAATGCGTCAAGCGGACCAAGGCTCAGCACGGTCCCGGCCGGTGGCAGCTCGGGCACTTCGCCGAAAAGATCGCCGCGTGACCATTCGATGTTTTCCGCGCCGGCGGGATTCGCCCGATCATCGCGGCTGATCGCGAACACGCGTTCGCCACGTGCAGCGAGCTGCGGCAACAAGAATTCGCCGACGACGCCGCTCGCGCCGAAAACCACCAGGGAAGACAAATCGAACTCCATCGCAGGGACGGCGAAGTCTAGCGCCGATGACGCCTGCGCCGCGCCGCGCAACATAAATTTCGCAAGCTGCAACGCGGCTTGCGCTATGCTGCACGTCATCCCGACATCGGCACGGAGTCAGGCATGATCGCTCGCATCTGGCGCGGAATCACGCTCAAGGAAAAGGCCGACGACTACCTCGCCTATCTCGACCGCACCGGCCTCGCCGACTACGCGAAAACGACCGGCAACCGCGGCGTCACCGTCCTGCGTCGCATCCAGGGCGAGCACTGCGAGTTCATGCTGATCTCGCTCTGGGAATCGATGAACGCCGTGCACGAATTCGCCGGCGAGAATCCCGAGAAGGCCGTCTACTATCCTGAGGACGAGCAGTACCTGCTGCAGATGGAGCCGTTGGTGCGGCATTACGAAGTGGCGCGGGAGATCAGCCCGGACGAATCCGCCGCTTCCTGACTTAGCGAGATTGCACGCGACGCAGAAGATTGAAAGGTTCGAATTTCACGTCTACACCTGAACCAACCACTTTGAGAGCCTTGATCTCGAAATCATACGGCACCTCGAAAGTTTGCTTGCCAAAGCCAAATAGAAGCTTGCCGGGAGACGTGGGGAGAATGGTGAATTCGATAGGTTTTCCCACCTCAAACTTGAGATCGAATGCTTCCTCCTTGGCGTTTTTCCCGTGCGTTATTATCGGGACGACCGTATTGGTTTTTCTGTCGACGTAGAACATTAGCGAAAACATCGGACGCTCCTTTTCCGTACCCGTGCCGAACATTGCGATTCGTGCAATGCTTCCCCATTTGTCGGTAGGCTTGCCATACACTTTGTCGATTTGCACGGTTGCTGCGATACCGTCGAATCCGTCGAGATCTAGACGCTCCCAATCCGTGTACTGACCAGAGTCTCCGCCGAGATTGAATCGATAGTGTTCCTTCGCTTCATACCTCCATTCCTGTGAAGAAAAAGCTTGATCGGTCTTCGATGTACTGATATCCGGCGCCGCGTCGGCCGAGACCCCAACAATCAACAGCAGCATCGCTGCGTACACCATTTTCATTTACTACCCCCTGAATGATCGCCCTACTTCCTCTTAGGAATGTAGAGATCCGTGATCGTACCTTCGTAGACTTCGGCCGCCATACCGATCGACTCGCCAAGCGTCGGATGCGGATGCACGGTAAGGCCGATGTCGGCGGCTTCGCAGCCCATTTCGATCGCGAGGCCAAGTTCGCAAATCAGGTCGCCCGCGTTCACGCCGACGATGCCGGCGCCGATGATCTTGTGCGTGGTCTCGTCGAAGATCAGCTTGGTGAAGCCTTCGGTGCGCGCGATGCCGATCGCGCGGCCGGAGGCGGCCCACGGGAACTTGCCGATGCCGTACTTGATGCCTTTCGCCTTGGCCTCGGTTTCGGTGACGCCAACCCAGGCCACTTCAGGATCGGTGTAGGCCACGCTCGGAATCACGCGTGCGACGAACTCGCTCTTCTGTCCCGCGCAGACTTCGGCGGCGACCTTGCCTTCGTGCGTCGCCTTGTGCGCGAGCATCGGCTGGCCGACGAGATCGCCGATCGCGAAGATGTGCGGCACGTTGGTGCGCATCTGCTTGTCGACCGGAATAAAGCCGCGATCGGTCACCGCGACGCCGGCCTTGTCCGCATCGATCTTCTTGCCGTTCGGCGAGCGGCCGATCGCGACGAGCACGCGATCGTAGAGCTGCGGCTCGGGCGCCTTCTCGCCCTCGAACGTCGCCTTCAAGCCTTCCTTGGTTGCTTCGATCTTGGCGACTTTCACCTTGAGGTGAATGCCGGCATAGCGCTTCGACAGACGCGTCGCGAGCGGCTTGACCAGATCCGGATCGGCGCCGGGCATGAGCTGATCCAACAGCTCGACCACAGTCACTTGCGAACCGAGCGCGTCATAGACGCAGGCCATTTCGAGGCCGATGATGCCGCCACCGACGACGAGCAGTTTCTTCGGCACGTCCTGCAGCAGCAACGCGTCGGTCGAATCCATCATGCGCGGGTCGTCCCAGGGGAAGCCCGGCAGCTTCACCGCTTGCGAGCCGGCGGCGATGATCGCCTTCTCGAAATGCACGAGTTTCTTGCCGTCCGCCGTGTCGACTTCGATCTCGTTCGGCGAAACGAATTTGCCGGTACCCTGCACGACGGTGACCTTGCGCTGCTTGGCCATGCCGGCAAGGCCGCCGGTGAGCTGCGCGACGACCTTGTTCTTGAATCCGCCTAGCTTGCCGATGTCGATCTTCGGCGCGCCGAAGTCGATGCCGATATCGCTTGCATGGCTCGCCTCGTCGATCACTTTGGCTGCGTGCAGCAGCGCCTTCGACGGAATGCAACCGACGTTGAGGCAGACGCCGCCGAGCGTCGCGTAGCGCTCGATCAGCACCGTGTTCATGCCGAGGTCGGCGCTGCGGAACGCGGCCGTATAACCGCCGGGGCCGGAACCAAGTACGACGACTTGGCATTCGATGTCGGCCTTGCGTCCGGATGCGCCCGCGGCTTTCGGTGCCGGCGTTGCGACAGGTGCTGCAGGCGCCGGAGCGGGCGCGGCTTTGGGCGCCTCGGCTTTCGTGGGCGCCGCATCCGCGCCTTCCGTTTCGAGAATCGCAACGACGTGCCCTTCGGAAATCTCGTCGCCGAGCTTGACCTTGATCTCCTTGACGACGCCCACGGCCGACGCGGGCACTTCCATCGTCGCCTTGTCCGATTCGAGCGTGACGAGGCCCTGATCCTTGGTCACCGCATCGCCCGGTTTGACCAGGATTTCGATGACGGGAACGTTGCTGTAGTCGCCGATATCGGGGACTTTGACTTCGGTAGTTGCCATTGTTTCGAGTCCTCGATCAGAGCATCGCGCGACGCATGTCGGCCAGCAGCTGGGCCAGATAGGCGGTGAAGCGCGCGGCGAGCGCGCCGTCGATCACGCGGTGGTCGTAGCTCAAGCTCAGCGGCAGGATCAGACGCGGCTGGAATGCCTTGCCGTCCCATACCGGCTTCATCGCCGACTTGGTCACGCCGAGGATCGCAACTTCGGGTGCGTTGACGATCGGCGTGAACGAGGTGCCGCCGATGCCGCCAAGCGAAGAGATCGAGATGCAGCCGCCCGACATTTCCGCGGGGCCGAGCTTGCCGTCGCGCGCCTTCGCCGCGAGCGCGGAAATTTCCTTGGCCGATTCGACGATGCCTTTCCTGTCGGCGTCCTTGAGCACCGGCACGACGAGGCCGTTCGGTGTGTCGGCGGCGAAGCCGACGTTGTAGTACTTCTTCAGCACGAGGTTTTCGCCGCTCGCGTCGAGCGAGGCGTTGAAGGTCGGGAATTTCTTCAGCGCGGCGACTATCGCCTTGATCAGGAAGCCGAGCATGGTGAACTTGACCCCGGCCTTCTCGTATTCCTTGTTCAGCGAGACGCGCAGCGCTTCGAGCTCGGTGATGTCGGCGTCGTCGTTGTGGGTGACGTGCGGGATCATCACCCAGTTGCGCGCGAGGTTGGCACCGGAAATCTTCTGGATGCGCGACAGCGGCTTGGTCTCGATCTCGCCGAACTTGGCGAAGTCGACCTTCGGCCACGGCAGCAGGTCGAGGCCCGCACCGCCACCGCCGCCTGCTGCGGCCTTCGGCGCCGAGGTTGCGCCGGAGAGCACGCCCTTGACGAATTTCTGCACGTCTTCCTTGCTGATGCGGCCCTTGCGCTCGCTGCCCTTCACTTGGGCGAGGTCGACGCCGAGCTCGCGTGCGAACAGACGCACCGCCGGGCTCGCGTACGGCACCTGGTCCGGCATCACGGCACTCGCGTCGAACGCGACCGGCGGCGTGCGCGGCGAGCCGGCGTCGCCCTTTGCAGGCACAGGCGCGGACGGCGCGGGTTCGCTCT
>NZ_DASVOK010000271.1:0-4571 GCF_036383415.1 Rudaea sp.
CGGACGCAGCAGCGGCCGACGCCGCCGAACTCGACCCAGATTCCGACGCGGATTCCGACGCAGTCACCACCGGCGCGCGCCGCGCCGCGCCGCGAGCCGCGACGGGCGCCTCGGGCTTGACCGTCGATGTCGACGGGAACAGATTGCGGAACCAGTCGCGCAGCCTTTCGGAGCGCGCGGCAAACCAGCCCGGCTGCTGATCGGTGGCGAACTTCACGCGCGTGTCGATCAGCTTCGAGCGCTCGGCGCGCTGGAAAAAATCGCCCACAATCGGCAATGCGCTGTGCGCGCCCTGCCCCCAGTAATCGCTGCGCAGCGTGACGCGGCTGTCGTTGAAACCGATCCACGCGCCCGCCACCAGCTGCGGATGAATCAGGATGAACCAGCCGTCCGCGTTGCCCTGCGTCGTGCCGGTCTTGCCCGCCAGATCGCCGCGCACACCGAAGCGGCTGCGGATCGCCGCACCCGTGCCGCGGCTCACGACGTCGCGCATCACGTCGACGAGCGTGCGTGCAGTGTCCGCGGGCAGTTCCTGTTGCGGCGGCGCCGGAGCGAATTCGGCCAGCACGTCGCCCTTGCGATTCTCGATTCGCGTGACCATCACCGGCTCCACGTAGCCGCCGAGGTTGGCAATCGTGCTGTAAGCCGACACCATTTCCTTCAGCGTGACCGGGCTCGTGCCCAGCGCGAGCGACGGCACCGTCTCGAGCGGGCTGTCGCGCACGCCCATGGCGCGCGCGAGCCGCGCAACCTTGTTCGGGCCGACGGTTTGCATCAGTTGCGCGGTGATCCGGTTGCGGGAATAGGCGAGACCGTCGCGCAGCGTGATCGGGCGCTCGCTCGGCTCGTCCTCGTCGCTCGGACGCCAGACCTCGCCGCCCGTCAACTGGATTTCGACCGGCTGATCGAGGAACGTGTCGCTCGGCTTCGCGCCCGCCTCGAACGCCGCCGCGTAGACGAACGGCTTGAAGGTCGAGCCCGGCTGACGGCGCGCCTGCTGCACGTGGTCGAACGGGTCCTGGCTGAAATCGCGGCTGCCCACCCACGCCTTGATCTGGCCGTTGCGCGGGTCCATCGCGAGGAAATCGGCCTGCACGCGCGTCTTGGATTCGCAGACCGACTGCACGAGGCGGCGGTCGGACGACACGCGCTTGAGCGCGTCGTCGTCGCTCAGGCCCGCGTCTTTCGCGGCGCGATAATCGGGCGTTTCGCGCAGGAAGGTCGCGAGCAGTTCCTTGCCGTTCGAACAGCCGACGCGGCTGCCCCAAGCCGCATTGGCGATGCCTTGCAGCTGGTTGCCCTGCAAGGTCACCGCCTGCGTCGCCATGGTTTGCAGGCGCGAATCGATCGTGGTGCGCACCACGAGGCCGTCGGCATACATGTTGTAGTCGTTGCGATCGGCCCACGCGGCGAGCCACTTGCGCAATTGCTGCGCGAAGTGCGGCGCGGGACCGGGCGGCTCGGTCCGCCGTTCGAAATCGATGCGCAGCGGCCGGCGCTTGAGCGTCTCGAACGCGGCGGGCGTGAGCTTGCCGTACTTCACCATCTGCGCGAGCACCGTATTGCGCCGCTGCAATGCACGCTCGGGATTGAGCACCGGGTTGTAGTAACTGTTGCCCTTCAGCATGCCCGCGAGCGTCGCGCTTTCGAGCACGTTCAGGTCCGACGCGGATTTGTCGAAGTACGTGCGCGCCGCCATTTCGATGCCGTACGCGTTGTACAGGAACGGCACCGTGTTCAGGTAGGTTTCGAGAATCTCGTCCTTCGTGTAGAGCGCCTCGATCTTGAACGCGGTGATCGCCTCTTTCAGCTTGCGCGTGAGCGTCGGCGCTCGGCCGATTTCGTCCGGGTACAGATTGCGCGCGAGTTGCTGCGTGATGGTCGAGCCGCCCTGGCGGTTGCCGGAAAACGTGTGCAGCGCGGCCGACGCCGTGCGCCGCCAGTCGAGCCCGAAATGCTGATAGAAGCGATGGTCTTCGGTGGCGATCAGCGCGTTCACCACATTCGGCGAGATGTCCTTGAGCTTCACCCACTCGCGGTTCGACGGCTTGAATTCGGCGAGCAGCTTGCCGTCCGCCGAGAGAATCTGCGCGGGCTGCTCGATCTTGGCCTTGCGAATGTCGCCGATGCCCGGCGTGAACGGAATCAGGATCAGCACATACAGCACGAACACCAGCGGCAGCGCCGCGCACGCCTTCAGCACGCCGCGCGGGGTCGGATGGCGCACGTGCCACCATGCTTGTGCGACAAGCGGATTCGCGCGGGTCAGCCCTTTTTCGAGGGCGTCCAGAAACATGGGAATAAGGCGCTTCACACTGGCTACCGTCTGCTGGAAAGGCTGAATCCTACCAAGATGTGCGGCGCCGGCGAACTTTTGCGGCGCGGGCACCGCGGAAGGTGCCTGCTCGTGCCTGCTCGTGCCTGCTCGTGCCCAATCGTGGCGACGCGCGGCCGATCCCGCGCGCCGCGCCGGGACGATCGCGGGCCACTATAATGTCGCCAATTCCGACAAGAGGTGCTTCATGATCATCAAACCGCGCGTGCGTGGCTTTATCTGCGTCTCCACCCATCCGACCGGCTGCGAGGCCAACGTCAAGGAACAGATCGACTACGTCAAGGCACGCGGTCCCATCGCCAACGGCCCGACGAAGGTGCTCGTGATCGGCGCATCCACGGGCTACGGCCTGGCGGCGCGCATCAGCGCGGCGTTCGGCTGCGGCGCGGCCACGCTCGGCGTGTTCTTCGAACGCGGCGGCAGCGAAACCAAGGCCGGCACGGCCGGCTGGTACAACACGGCGGCCTTCGAAAAATTCGCCGGCGCCGAAGGCCTGTACGCGACGAGCATCAACGGCGACGCGTTTTCCGACGAAGTGAAGGCGCGCACCATCGAGATCATCAAGCGCGATCTCGGCCAGGTCGATCTGGTCGTGTACAGCCTCGCCGCGCCCAAGCGCACGCATCCGAAAACCGGCGAAGTGTTCACCTCCACGCTGAAGCCGGTCGGCCGCGCGGTCAACCTGCGCGGCATCGACACGGACAAGGAAGTCATCAAGGAAACCGTGCTCGAACCGGCCACGCAAACCGAAATCGATCACACCGTCGCGGTGATGGGCGGCGAAGACTGGCAGATGTGGATCGACGCGCTCGCCGACGCCGGCGTGCTCGCGGACGGCGCGAAAACAACCGCGTTCACCTACCTCGGCGAAAAGATCACGCACGACATCTACTGGAACGGCTCGATCGGCGCGGCGAAAAAAGACCTCGACCAGAAAGTGCTCGGCATTCGCGCGAAGCTCGCGGCCAAGGGCGGCGACGCGCGCGTCTCGGTGCTGAAGGCGGTGGTCACGCAAGCGAGTTCCGCTATTCCGATGATGCCGCTCTATCTGTCGCTGCTTTTCAAGGTGATGAAGGAAAAAGGCACGCACGAAGGCTGCATCGAGCAGGTCTACGGGCTCTACAAGGAGAGCCTGTACGGCGCGACGCCGCACCTGGACGACGAAGGACGCCTGCGCGCCGACTACAAGGAACTCGACCCGGACGTGCAGAACCGCGTGCAGGCGATGTGGAACCAGGTGGACAACGACAACATTTACGAACTGACCGACTTCGCCGGCTACAAGACCGATTTCCTGCGACTATTCGGGTTCGAGATCGCGGGCGTGGATTATGAGGCCGACGTCAATCCCGATGTGCAGATTCCGGGGCTGGTTCAGGTTTGAGTCCGTGCTGAGTCGCTGCTGAGTTGTCGCTGAATTCTGGCGACAGCGGTTATGGGGCCTTGGTGGCCCCGTTTTTATTTTGTCTGTCCTCTCCTTCGGCGCCAACAGCGCTTACGGCGTGCCGTTGCGGCAATACGCCCGATACCCTTCGCGCTCGGCGAGGCGCGCCATATAAGCGGCAACCGCGGGCAGATCGTCGTGTTCGAACGGCGTTTCCAGCCAGCGGTTCACCGACAGCGCGATCGGAATATCGGCGAGCGAAAAAGCCCCGCCCGCGATGAACGCGCCCGTGCGCCGCAACTGCGCTTCCACGATTGCCATTTGCCTCGCCCAGTTCGCCCGCGATGCCTCGATCTGCTGCGGATCGCGGTGTGCCGGCGAGTGGCGCACGAGCGCAAGAAACGCGTAGCTCCACGAGCGGTTCAGTTCGCTCGCCTGCCAGTCGATCCACTGGTCGCAGCGGGCGCGCTCGCGGACGTCGCCCGGATAGAGCGACTCGCCGCGATAACGGCCGGCGAGGTAGCGAATAATCGAGTTCGACTCCCACAGCACGAAATCGCCGTCCTCGATGACGGGAACCATCGCGTTCGGATTGAGCGCGAGAAACGCGGGATCGTTCGTCGCGCGAAAGCCCGCGCCCCAGTCTTCCCGCTCGAACGCGAGCCCGAGTTCCGCGCACGTCCACAGCACCTTGCGCACGTTGATCGATGAAGCCTTGCCGAGTATCCGCAGCATGAGTCCTCTGAATAAGAGGGTTGGGAAGGAGGTGTAACGTCGGCGCGCGGCGCGTTCGCGCTCCGCCAAGCGGCGACGCGGCGGCGCGGCGCAGCGGCCGTGCAGGCGGAAAGCGCG
>NZ_DASVOK010000272.1:0-1935 GCF_036383415.1 Rudaea sp.
TCAGATGACCGGCGTGCAGTGGTTGGTGGCCAGCCTGCTCTACGGCACCGGGCTGCGTCTGCTGGAGGGATTGCGTCTGCGTGCGAAGGACGTCGACTTCGGGCGGCGCGAGATTGTGGTGCGCGACGGCAAGGGCGGTAAGGATCGGCGCACGATGTTGCCGGCTGCACTCGTGCCGCCGCTGCTGGCACAGTTGGACGAAGCGCGGCGTATTCACGGCGCGGACCTGGCGGCCGGGTTCGGCGAGACATGGTTGCCGCATGCGCTGGCGCGCAAGTATCCGGGTGCGGCGCGCGAGTGGGGCTGGCAGTACGTGTTTCCGGCGACGCAGCGTTCGCACGATCCGCGCGACGGGCGAGTGCGTCGCCATCATCTCGACGAGTCGGCGATCCAGCGTGCGGTGAAACGGGCGCGTGTTCGCGCCGGGATCGTCGCCCCGGCGACGTGCCACACGTTACGGCATTCGTTCGCGACGCATTTGCTCGAATCGGGCCAGGACATCCGCACGATCCAGGAACTGCTCGGACACAACGATGTGGCCACTACGATGATCTACACCCACGTGCTCAATCGTGGCGGCCTCGGCGTGCGCAGCCCGCTGGACGCGTGGTAGGCGCCGCGAACGCGTAAAATCCGCGGCCTGATTTGGATACAAGGAAACGCAATGCGGTTTGAACTTCTCGGAGGCGACGGCGCGGCTCGGCGCGGCCGGCTGGGTTTCGCCCGCGGCACGATCGAGACGCCGGCGTTCATGCCGGTCGGCACCTACGGCTCGGTCAAGGGCATGACGCCGCGGTCGATACTCGACATCGGTGCGGAGATCATCCTCGGCAACACGTTCCACTTGTTCCTGCGCCCGGGCCTCGACGTGATCGGCGAATTCGGCGGGCTGCACAAGTTCATCGGCTGGAACAAGCCGATCCTGACCGACTCGGGCGGCTTCCAGGTGTTCTCGCTCGCCGAGCGGCGCAAGATCACCGAGGAGGGCGTGCGTTTCGCTTCGCCCGTGGACGGCTCGCAGGTGTTCCTCTCGCCCGAGGAGTCGATGCGCATCCAGAAGACGCTCGACTCCGACATCGCGATGATCTTCGACGAGTGCACGCCGTATCCGGCAACCGAGAAACAGGCGCGCGATTCGATGGAGCTGTCGCTGCGCTGGGCCGCGCGCTCGCGGCGTGCGTTCGACGATTTACGCAATCCCAATTCGCTGTTCGGCATCGTCCAGGGCGGCACGTATCCGGCGTTGCGCAGAGTTTCCGCCGATGGGCTGCTGCAGATCGGCTTCGACGGCTACGCGGTTGGCGGCCTCGCGGTCGGCGAGCCGGAAGAGGAGCGCAACCGCACACTCGAGGAAACCGTGCCGTTGCTGCCGGCGGATCGGCCGCGTTACCTCATGGGCGTAGGTCGCCCGGAAGACATTGTGGAAGCGGTTGCGCGAGGTATCGACATGTTCGACTGCGTGATGCCGACGCGCAACGCGCGCAACGCGCACATCTTCACGCGCAGCGGCGTGCTGCGCATCCGCAATTCGCAATACGAACACGATACGCGCCCGCTCGACGAGGCCTGTGCGTGCTACACCTGCGCGAACGGGTTCTCGCGCGCCTATTTGCGCCATCTCGACAAATGCGGCGAGATGCTCGGGCCGATGCTGGCGACGATCCACAATCTGCACTATTACCAGGATCTGATGCGCGGGTTGCGCGAAGCGATCGCTGCGCGGCGGCTCGCGGATTTCGTCGCGGAGTTCTACGAACTGAGGCGCAAGTAACGACGCGGTTCTTCAAGAGCACAAGCTTCCACTCGTCCTGCGGACGAGCGTCTTACTTTCTCTGCTCGTGCAGAGAAAGTAAGCAAAGAGACACGCCCCAGAGCATTGCGCCTTTCGGGCATCCTGCCCGAAAGGTCCGCGTCAGCGGCCGGGTTCCGCTGACA
>NZ_DASVOK010000273.1:0-4840 GCF_036383415.1 Rudaea sp.
TGATCCTGCGCAGCTTCATCGCCGAGCCGTACAAGATTCCCTCGGCCTCGATGATGCCCAACCTGCTGATCGGCGATTTCATCCTGGTCAACAAGTTCGCCTACGGCCTGCGCCTGCCGGTGCTCAACACGAAATTCCTCGAAATCGGCTCGCCGCAGCGCGGTGATGTCTTCGTCTTCGTCTACCCGGGTTTCAAGTGCACGATTGACGGCCGCGAGGTGCGCATGCAGCGCTCCTGCAGCTCGTTCAACAACATGCCCGTGCAGAAGATGAACTACATCAAGCGCGTGATCGGCCTGCCGGGCGACACGATCACGTATCGCAACAAGACGCTGTACATCAACGACAAGGAAATAGCGCAGACCGACGTCGGTCCGTTTGGCGGCCCGTTCAGCCATGACCCCAATACTTGCAACCTGGCTGGGTCCGAAATCAAGCAAGAGATGCTCCCGGCGGCGGATCACCGCATCCTGCACATGCCCAACCAGAACGGCGCCGAGGGTACCTACGTCGTACCCGAAGGCCAGTATTTCGCGATGGGCGACGACCGCGACTGCAGCGAAGACAGCCGCTACTGGGGCTTCGTGCCCGAACAGAACCTGGTCGGCCGGGCGTTCGTCGTCTGGATGAACTGGGACGGCGGCATCGATTTCAAGCGGCTCGGTACGCTGATAAAGTAGCGACTTCGGGAACCTCTGAGTAACCGTAGCGAGCGAAGAGCCGATCTTATCTGGAATCGGGCGCGTCGCCGGAGCGCAGGAACCGGAGCATACAAACGAGTATGTGAGGATTCCGAGCACCGCCGGCGCACAAATTATCGAGCGCAGCAGGTTAATCAGAGGTTTCTTAGGCGAGAATTCGGTTTTCCTCAACCTGGGGGCGAGTCATGCAAGTACGCAACCGGCAACAAGGTCTCAGCATCATTGGATTCCTGATCCTGCTCGCCGTTGTCGGCTTCTTCGCCTATGCGGCGATGTTGCTGATTCCGGCGTACACGGAGTATTTCGGCGTGGTCAAGGCGATGAAGGGGATGGCCGAGGAAGCCGGTGCATCGAATATGCCTATTGAGCAGATCCGCGCCAAGCTCGACTTTGCCATGCACATGCAATACGTCGGCGACAAGACCGTGCCGCCGAACGCGATCAAGCTCAATACGCAGGGCGGTGCGCGTATCCTGCAAGTCGTTTACGACAAGCAAATCCCGTTCCTGTACAACGTTTCGCTGCTTGTGCACTTTGAGCATGCTGAAAATTTGACCTCCCCTAACACGGGATACTGATTGCTTCGCATTGACTACAGTTTCCGCGACACGGGGCTGCGCGAACGCGCACTGACCCATCGCAGTGCCGGTGCGGGCAACAACGAACGACTGGAGTTCTTTGGCGACGCGCTGGTCAATGTGATCGTCGCCGAGCTTCTTTTCGAGGAATTTCCGAAGGCCGACGAAGGCGAGTTGACGCGTCTGCGCGCGCGCCTCGTCAGCGAACCGGCGCTCGCCGCGATTGCGCGCGAGCTGGACCTCGGCGATGCGCTGCATCTAGGGCCAGGTGAGTTGAAGAGCGGAGGGTTCCGTCGCGATTCGATCCTGGCCGATGCGTTCGAAGCGCTCGTCGCTGCCGTTCATCTCGATGGCGGCTGGGTTGCCTGTCGCGAATTCGTGCGCTCGCTCGTCACACCACGACTTGCTGCCGCGGCGACAATGGACGACAAGGACGCGAAGACGCGCCTGCAGGAATGGCTGCAATCGCGCGGTGAGCCGTTGCCCATCTATGATCTGATCGCGACGAGCGGCGCCGATCACGCACGCGTATTCGCCGTCGAATGCCGCATCGACGCACGCGATCTGCGTGCCGAGGGGCGCGGCAGCAGCCGCCGCGCGGCGGAACAGGCTGCAGCAGCGAGCGTGCTGGAACAATTGCAACGACCGAAGGACTCCGCATGAGCGATCCGACCGTGCAGGATCAGGCAAGTGCGGACCATCGCTGCGGCACCGCGGCGATCGTCGGCCGGCCCAACGTCGGCAAATCGACCCTGATCAACGCCCTGGTTGGGGTGCGCCTGGCCATCGTCGGTCCGAAACCGCAGACCACGCGGCATCGCATTCTCGGTATTGTGACCAAGCCGCAGGGCCAGATCCTGCTGCTTGATACGCCGGGCCTGCACGCGGGCGGCGCGCGCGCGATCAACCGCCAGCTCAACCGTGCCGCGCGCAACGCCGTCGCCGAGGCTGACGTCTGCATCCATCTGATCGAGGCGGGGCGTTGGACCGAAGGCGACCAACTGGTGCGCAATGTGCTGGCGGATTCGCAGCGACCACGCCTGCTTGTGCTCAACAAGGTCGATGCGCAGAAGGACAAGAAGCAGTTGCTGCCGTTCCTGCAGAAGGTCGGCAGCGACGGTTTCTACACAGGCGTGTTCCTGATCTCGGCGCGACGGCGCGACGGCATCGATGCGCTCGAGCGCGCGATCATCGAGCATCTGCCGCTGGGCCCGGCGCAGTTTGGCGAGGACGAGTTCACCGACCGCAGCGAACGCTTCCTTGCCGCCGAGCTGATCCGCGAGCAGTTGATGTTGCGCCTCGGCCAGGAACTGCCGTATTCGGCGACGGTCGAGATCGAAAGCTTCGCAGACAACGAAAACGGCATGAGCGAAATCCATGCGGCGATCTGGGTCGAGCGCGAAGGGCAGAAGGCCATAGTCATCGGCAAGGGCGGCGAGCAGCTCAAGGCGATCGGCAGCGCCGCGCGCTTGGCGATGAACAAGCTGTTCGGCCGCCGCGTGCATCTCAAGCTCTGGGTCAAGGTGCGCGAGAACTGGTCAGACGACGAGGCGGCATTGCAGCGGTTCGGCTACGGCGAATGATTTTGGGAAGTTGGACTTTCTTGGCATCCCGAACTTGCAATGCGAATCGAGCAACAGCCTGCTTTCGTCCTGCACGCGCGAGCCTACCGCGAAACCTCGCTGCTGCTCGAATGCCTGACCCGCGACCATGGCCGCGTCGGTCTCGTCGCGCGCGGTGTGCGCCGTGAGCGCACGCGCATTCCGCGGGCGTTGCTGCAGCCGTTGATTCCGGTCCGACTCGGCTGGAACGGGCGCGGCGAACTGGCCACGCTGACCCAGGTCGAGGCGGCGGCACCGGGCTTCGATCTCAATGGCGGCACGCTGCTCTGCGCGCTTTATCTCAACGAACTGGTGCTGCGCATCACGCCACGTCAGGACCCGCATCCGCAGTTGTTCGACGACTACGCCGAAACCCTCGCACGGCTTGCGCGCGGCGAGGCGCAGGCTTGGACGCTGCGCCGCTTCGAGCGCGACCTGCTCGCCCATCTCGGCTACGCATTGGTGCTCGATGTCGATGGCGACGACGGCGCGCCGCTCGACCCCGAACACGATTATGCCTATCGCCACGAACATGGCCCGGCGCCGTGGCGTGATGCGCACGACGGCGTGCGCCTGCGCGGCGCCGCGTTGCTTGCACTCGCGCGCGACGAAATGCCCGCCGCGGAACATCTGCCCTCGCTGCGGCGCTTGATGCGCGCCGTGATCGCCACGCATATCGACGGCGAGCTTCGCTCCTGGAGCATGCTCGCCTAGGGTTGCTCGCGAAAAATCAGCCTTTTTTCAAGGCTGCGATCGTGATCGACAGAACTTCCAGCAATTCGCCTCGCGCAGCATCGCGCGATCGTTTCAGTTCGTGCTCCAGCTGTTCCGCCGCGTCGAGCAGGCGCGCAGCGCCGCAGTAGCGGCATGACGCGCGCAGACGATGCAGCCATTCGCCGAGCTCGTCCGCGGGCAGCGTGGCGATGCGCGGTGACGTGGTTTCGAGTTCCTGCGAAAAAAGACCGCGCAACGCCCGCAAGGTCTCGCGATCGCCACCGACGGCGGCAAGCGCGGGACCATCTTCGAGCACTGCGGCTCGCACGGCTGCCGCGGGTGGGTCAGCCGGCGCATTTGCGATCAGGCGCAGCCGCGACGTTTGCCATTCCGGCAGATGCATACCAAGCAGGGCGGCGAGCTGCTCGACGCCAATCGGCTTGGTCACCGCATCGACGTATCCGGCTGCAGCCAGTTCGGCGCGGGCGGGTGCATCGAGTTCGGCGCTCGTGGCGATTGCCGGTGCGCTGCAGCCGCCACGACGCAGTTCGCGCAGCAGCGGCGCACCGCCAAGATCCGGCATGCGCCGGTCGAGCAGCAACAGGTCGGGAGATAGTTGCGCGCAGGCCGCGATCGCCGCGCTGCCACTCGCCGCGCCGGTGGTGGCGCAGTCGAGCTCGCCCAGCGCGCCGACGAGGAATTGCAGGCTGACCGGGTCGTCGTCTGCGACGAGGATGCGGGGCGGCCGGTCCTTGCTCATGCGCAGGACTATAGCAGCGCGTGAGGGCGGCAATCCTTGCAGGGCTGGTATCATATGCGGCCCAGTTTCCGCGTGCTTGCATGACCTCGATCGAAGCCGACATCACCGACCTCACCCATGACGGGCGCGGCGTGGCGCACATTGCCGGCAAGGCCGTGTTCGTCGCCGGCGCGCTCGCCGGCGAGCGCGTTCGTCTGCGCGATCTGCGCAAGCATCGGCATTACGACGAAGCGGCGGTCGAGGGAGTGCTGCGTGCGTCGCCTGATCGTGTCGTACCGCGGTGCAAGCACTTCGGCGTCTGTGGCGGATGCGCTTTGCAGCATCTCGATCCGGCGGCGCAGATCGCCGCCAAGCAGCGCGTGCTGCTCGAGAATTTCGAGCGCATCGGCAAAGTCCAGCCGTCGACGATTCTTCCCGCATTGACCGACTTGCCCTGGGGTTACCGGCGCATGGCCCGCCTGAGCGCGAAGTTCGTCGAGAAGTAGG
>NZ_DASVOK010000274.1:0-4357 GCF_036383415.1 Rudaea sp.
CAGTTCGGCGCGCACGGCACCACATTCGGCGGCAATCCGCTCGCCGCGGCGGTCGCGCGTGTCGCCTTGCGCAAGCTCGCGTCGCCGGAAATTGCCGCGAACGTCGCGCGTCAATGCGACGCGCTGACCGCGGGCCTGCAATCGATCGATGCCGAGCTGAACGTATTCGACGGCGTGCGCGGCCGCGGCCTGATGCTCGGCGCCGTGCTCGCCGACGCACACAAGGGCAAGGCCGGCGCGATCCTCGATTGCGCCGCCCAACAAGGGCTGCTGCTGCTGCAAGCCGGCCCCGACGTATTGCGCTTCGTGCCGGCGCTCAATATCGGCGATCGCGACGTGAGCGAAGGGCTCACGCGCCTTGCGTTGGCATTGCGCACGTTCCTGAAGTCGTAGTCCGCAACACGCCGCGAATCAGTTTCCGGTGTGCATTAATCCTTGCGCCGCTTGAGCCGGATCACCGCCGAAACATCCTCGTCGCCGTAGCCCTGCGCCATCAATTCGGCGAAATCCACCAGCGATTTGTCCAAGGTCTCGTGGCCGACACGGGCCGACGCCGCGAGATCGCGTGCGATGCCGAGGTCCTTGTGCATCAGCGCGAGTTTGAAGCCGACGTTGAATTCGTTGCGCATCGCCGAGGCGCCGCGCTTGTCGAGATACCACGACTGCGCGGCACCGCCCGACAGCGTCGGCAGCAACACGGCCGGATCGAGTCCGAGCGCTTCGGCGAGCGCGAGCCCCTCGCCGATACCCTGCATGATGCCCGCGATCACGACCTGGTTGACCGCCTTGGTGTTCTGTCCCGCGCCGATGCCGCCGAGATGCGCGATGCGTCCGGCGTAGGCTTCGAGCACGGGACGTGCGCGTTCGAGCGTATCGGCATCGCCGCCGACCATGATCGAGAGCTTGCCGTTCTTCGCACCCTCGACGCCACCCGAGACAGGCGCATCGAGGAAATCGCCACCGGCTGCGCGCATGATCTTCTGCGCTTCGATGGCGGTCTTCGACGACACGGTCGAGTGATCGACCACGATCGTCCCCGGCTGCGCATTTGCGGAGATCGCGCGCGTCACGTCGAGCACGTCCGCATCGGCCGAGACGCACAACGCGATGATATTGCAACGCCTCGCCAGTTCGCCCGGATCCGCCGCGCCGAGCACGCCGAATTCCTGCGCGAACACCTGCGTCTTCGCCACGCTGCGGTTGGCGACGCCGGCGAGCAGGCCGACGCGCTTCAAGTGCGCCGCCATCGCCCAGCCCATGGCGCCGAGGCCGACAAAACCTGCTTTGATTTCCGCCATATTCTTCTCGATCAGTCTTCCGCCAAGTACGTGTAGCCTGTCAGGCCCGCTTCGAGCGCATCGCTCAATCGCTTGGCCTCGTCGCCTGCAATTCCCGCCCGCTCGATCTTGTTCGCATACTCGGCACGCAGCGCCTTCAGGTCGTAGCCGACATAGTCGAGCATCAGATCGGTCGTGTCGCCGCGGCGCAAGTGCGAGAACTCGTAATTGCCGTCGGACGTGAGGCGCACGTTGACCGCGTCGGTGTCGCCGAACAGGTTGTGGATGTCGCCGAGCGCTTCCTGGTATGCACCGACGAGGAAAATACCGAGGCGGTAGATTTCGCCTTCTTCCGGCGCATGCACCGGAAGGCTGACGTCGACGCCATCGGCATCGACATAGTCGTCGATGCGGCCGTCGGAGTCGCAAGTCAGGTCGGCGATCACGGCGCGGCGGTCGGGCGCGCGGTCGAGGCCGGCGATCGGCACGATCGGGAAGATCTGATCGATCGCCCACGAATCCGGAATCGATTCGAAGATTGAGAAATTGACGAAGTATTTGTCGACGAGTTTCTCGTTGAGTTCGTCAAGCGCCTGGCGATGCGAGCGCTCCTCGGGCTTGAGGCGCAGGCGCAGCGCGTTGACGATCGCGTAGTAGAGGTCGTCGGCGCGCGCACGCTGGCGCAGCGTGAGCTGGCCGAGCGCGAACAATGCATGCGCTTCGCTCCACTGGTGCTGCGCTTCGTGGAACAGTTCGATCACCGAGCGCTCGCCGATCTCGGTATGGATTTCGCGCAGGCGGCGCAGCACGACCGGCTCGTCCGCATCGCTCGGCGGAATGCGGCCTTCGGGCGCTCGCTCGATGTCGCTGACGTTGGTGACGAGCACGGCGTGGTGCGCGGTCATCGCGCGGCCGGTCTCGCTGATTACGTGCGGCGGCGCGAAGCCGTGCTCGGCGCAGGCCTGCGCGAGCGGCTCGACGATGGTCGAGGCGTACTGGTCGAGGCCGTAGTTGATCGAGCAGGCCGAGCGCGAACGCGTACCCTCGTAGTCGACGCCGAGGCCGCCGCCGACGTCGACGTAGCGGATCGGGATGCCAAGTTTATACAATTCCACAAAGTAGCGCGTCGCCTCGCGCATGCCGCTGGCGATGTCGCGCACGTTGGAAATCTGCGAGCCCATGAAGACGTGCAGCAACTGCAGCGAGTTGGTCAGGCCGGTCGCCTTGAGCTCGTCGATCAGCGTGAGCAACTGGCGCGGCGTGAGGCCGAACTTGGATTTCTCGCCGCCGGTGTTCTGCCACTTGCCCGCGCCGAGGCTGGTCAGGCGCATGCGCACGCCGAAAAGCGGCTCGACGCCGAGCGCCTTCGCTTCCTCGAGCGCCGGCTTCAGCTCCGACGGTTTCTCGATGACGATGAATACGCGCAGGCCGAGCTTGCGTCCGATCAGCGCTAAGCGCAGATATTCGCGATCCTTGTAACCGTTGCAGATGACGATGCTGCCAGGGTGCGCGAGCGCGAGCACGGCCATCAGTTCCGGCTTCGATCCCGCCTCAAGGCCGAAGCCTTCGCCGCCCGCTTGGGCGAGTTCGCCGGCGACGCCCTTCTGCTGGTTGACCTTGACCGGATAGACCGCGCTGTAGCCGCCGGCGTAGTCCCATTCCTTCATCGCCTTGGCGAACGCTCCCTGCAGGCGCGACAGGCGATTGCGCAGGATGTCGGCGAAGCGCACGAGCAGCGGCAGGCGCGAGCCCTTCGCCCGTGCCGCATCGACGATCGAGGGCAGGCTGAACGCCGGGCCGTCGGCGCCGCGCGGGCGCACGACGAGGTCGCCGTGATCATCTACGTCGAAATAGCCTTCGCCCCAATGCGCAATCGCGTACTGCGCGCGCGCGTCGTCGGTGGTCCAGCCCTGCTTGTTCAATGCCGTTGCTCCAGCCAAGGGACGCGTATTGTAACGGCCCTGTCCTGCGCCTGCGTGTCCTTGTCATTCGCAGCGGCTACAATCGCGCCCCTTCCCCCTTTTACCTGCGGAACGCCCATGTCGAACGAGCACACCTTCTGGTTCAACGAAGAGCACGATTACTCCGGCTCCTCGATCGGCTTCCGTGTGACAAAAAAGTTGCACGAGGAAAAGACGCCGTTTCAGACGATCGCGATCTACGACACGACCGACTGGGGCAAGCTGATGACGATCGACGGCTGCATGATGGTCTCCACGCGCGACAATTTCTTCTATCACGAGATGATGTCGCACCCGGCGCTGTACACGCACGCGAATCCGAAGAACGTCGTCATCATCGGTGGCGGCGACTGCGGCACGCTGCGCGAAGTGCTCAGGCACAAGGGCGTCGAAAGCGCGATCCAGGTCGAGATCGACGAGCGCGTGACGCGCCTGGCCGAGCAGTATTTCCCCGAGTTGTGCGAATCCAATAACGATCCGCGCGCGCAACTGCTGTTCATCGACGGCATCAAGTGGATGGCCGAGGCCAAGCCCGAATCGCTCGACGTCATCATCATCGACTCGACCGACCCGATCGGCCCGGCCGAAGGCCTGTTCAACGCGGCGTTCTACGCGACCTGCCTCAAGGCGCTACGCCCCGACGGCATCATCGTGCAGCAGAGCGAATCGCCGCTGGCCCACCTGCCGCTGTTGACCGACATCCGCAACGCGCTGACCACGGCCGGCTTCGAATCGCTGCACACGATCTGCTTCCCGCAGCCCTGCTATCCGTCCGGCTGGTGGAGCGGCACGATGGCACGCAAGCGCGGCAAGCTCGATGCGTTCCGCGAGGCCGATGTCGCCGCCAAGCCGTTCGCGACGCAGTATTACAACCTCGACATCCACAAGGCCGCGCTGGCGCAGCCGGAGTTCCTCAAGCGCGCGTTCGGCGGCTGATTCATTCGCGCTGCGATCGCCTCGTGCGCCAGCGCGCCCAATACGCGCTGGCATGGAAATCGAGGCGATCGAGCAGGCGCGCGACGAGCAGTGATTCACCGGCGACCAGCGCCGCGCCGACCGCCATGACGAGCAGTCCCGGTCCCGGCGTCACCAGCATGACGACGCCGACAAGGAAGACGA
>NZ_DASVOK010000275.1:0-47794 GCF_036383415.1 Rudaea sp.
TGCAACCCAAAAATACCAAATACCGCAAGGTGATGAAGGGCCGCAACCGCGGCGTCTCCACCGTTGCCACCAAGGTCAGCTTCGGCGAGTACGGCTTGAAGGCGACGACGCACGGTCATCTGACCGCGCGCCAGATCGAAGCCGCGCGCCGCTGCGTGACGCGTTTCGTCAAGCGCGGCGGCAAGCTCTGGATCCGCGTGTTCCCCGACAAGCCGATCACCAAGAAGCCGATCGAAGTCCGCATGGGCGCCGGCAAGGGCAGCGTCGAGTACTGGGTCGCCGTCGTGCAGCCCGGCCGCATGCTCTATGAAATCGAGGGCATCAGCGAGACCGAGGCGCGCGAGGCGTTCCGCCTGGCCGCGGCCAAGCTGTCGGTGCAGACCCAATTCGTGAATCGTACGGTGATGTGATGGATATCCAGGACCTCCGCAAGCAATCCGCGCAAGAACTCAACAGCCAGCTCCTCGAGCTGCGCCGCGAGCAATTCAATCTGCGCATGCAGAAGAGCGCCGGTCAGCAGACCCAGACGCATCACTTCAAGCGCGTGCGTAACGAAATCGCGCAAATCAAGACGTTGCTGACTGAAAAGTCGGCTGCGGCGAAGTAAGGGCAGGCCATGAGCGAACAGACGAACAAGGCCGAGAAGGCCCAGCGCACGATCGAAGGTCGTGTGGTCAGCAACAAGATGCAGAAGACGGTCACCGTGCTGCTCGAGCGCCAGGTGCAGCATCCGCTGTACGGCAAGATCGTGCGCCGTTCGACCAAGGTGCACGCGCACGACGAGAACGGCGAGTGCAAGGAAGGCGACGTGGTGCGCATCGTCGAGACGCGCCCGCTGTCGAAGACCAAGAACTGGCGCGTCGTGCAGGTGCTGACGCGCGCTGCCCAGTAACAACGTGGGACGTTGAGGAGTAGAACATGATCCAGATGCAATCCACGTTGTCCGCAGCCGACAACAGCGGCGCCAAGCTGCTGTTCTGCATCAAGGTGCTCGGCGGCTCCAAGCGCCGTTACGCCGGTATCGGCGACATCATCAAGGTGTCGATCCGTGATGCGATCCCGCGCGGCAAGGTCAAGAAGGGCGAGGTCTACGACGCGGTCGTCGTGCGTACGCGCAAGGGCGTGCGTCGCGCCGACGGTTCGCTGATCCGCTTCGACGGCAACGCCGCTGTGCTGCTGAACAACAAACTCGAGCCGATCGGCACGCGCATCTTCGGGCCGGTCACGCGCGAACTGCGCAGCGAACGCTTCATGAAGATCGTTTCGCTCGCGCCGGAAGTGCTGTAAGCGCTGAGCTTCAAAAATATACTTTTCGGAAATTGCCATGAACAAGATTCGCAAAGGTGATCAAGTCATCGTGATCACCGGCAAATACAAGGGCCAACGCGGCGAAGTGCTGCGCGTCGCTGCCGACCGTGTCGTCGTGCAGAACATCAACCTGGTCAAGCGCCACACCAAGCCGAACCCGCAGGCGAACCAGCCGGGCGGCATCGTCGAGCGCGAAGCCCCCATGCACGTGTCGAACGTGGCCCTGTTCAACGGCGCTACGGGCAAGGGCGGCCGCGTCGGCTTCAAGACGCTGGGCGACGGCCGCAAGGTGCGCGTGTTCAAGACCGGTGAGCAGGCGGACGTATAAGGAGCCATGGCCATGACCCGTTTGGAAAAACATTACAAAGAAACCGTCGTTCCGAAGCTGACCGAGAAGTTCGGCTACAAGAACGTGATGGAAGTGCCGCGCCTGGTGAAGATCACGCTCAACATGGGCGTGGGCGAAGCCGCGGCGAACAAGAAGGTGCTCGAGAACGCGCTCGCCGACATGAACAAGATCGCCGGCCAGAAGGCCGTGGCGACGCTGTCGAAGAAGTCGATCGCGACCTTCAAGATCCGCGATGGCTGGCCGATCGGCTGCAAGGTCACGCTGCGCCGCGCGAAAATGTTCGAGTTCCTCGATCGCCTGATCACCGTCGCCCTGCCGCGCGTGCGCGACTTCCGCGGCGTGTCCGGCCGCGCCTTCGACGGCCGTGGTAACTACAACATGGGCATCAAGGAACAGATCATCTTCCCGGAAATCGATTTCGACCAGGTTGACGCGATGCGCGGCATGGACATCGCGATCACGACGACGGCGAAGACGGATGCCGAAGCCAAGGCGCTGCTCGAGGCCTTCAGCTTCCCGTTCCGCAACTAATTCTCAAAGAGATACGACAATGGCAAAGACCAGCATGGTGGAGCGCGAGAAGAAGCGCGCGAAGATCGTGAAGAAGTACGCGACGAAGCGCGCGGAGCTGAAGGCGATCGTGCTCAGCCCCAAGTCTTCGTACGAAGAGAAGATAGAAGCGCAGACCAAGCTGCAGAAGCTGCCGCGCGACGCGAGCCCCTCGCGCCAGCGCAACCGCTGCGAGCTGACCGGTCGTCCGCGCGGCGTCTACCGCAAGTTCTCGCTCGGTCGCCACAAGCTGCGCGAAGCGACGATGCGCGGCGACGTGCCGGGCCTGCGCAAGGCTTCCTGGTAACAGCCGAAAGTCCGTTTTCGGACTCTCGACTTTTTTTAGAAATACAACCGAAATCCATTCCGGATATCGATGCTAAGGAAATGAAACAATGAGCATGACTGATCCCATCGCCGATATGTTCACCCGCATTCGCAACGCGCAAGCGACCGCGAAGCCGACGGTGCGCATGCCGGCATCCAAGACCAAGCAAGCCATCGCCAAGGTGTTGAAGGACGAAGGCTATGTGCGCGACTTCCAGGTCAACAAGCTGGCCAACAACAAGGCCGAGCTCGAGATCGCGCTGAAGTATTTCGAAGGCAAGCCGGCGATCGAATCGATCAGCCGCGTCAGCCGTTCGGGCCTGCGCGTGTACCGCGGCAAGGACGCGCTGCCGAAAGTGATGGGCGGCCTCGGCATTGCCATCGTCACCACGCCGGCCGGCATCATGACCGACGCGCAGGCGCGTGCGCAGGGCGTCGGCGGCGAAGTCATCGGCACCGTGGTCTGATCGCGGCCCGACTGGAGAATACAAATGTCACGAGTTGCTAAAAAACCGATCGCGCTGCCGAAGGGCGTCGAACTGAAGGTCGCCGGTGAAGCGGTGACGGTGAAGGGCCCGAAGGGCACGTTGTCGTTCGCCCTGCCCGCAGGCGTCGAAGTCAACGTCAACGGCAGCGAAGTGCTGCTCGCCTCGAAGGACACCGAGACGACGAAGTTCGCGGGTACCGCGCGCGCCGTGCTGGCGAACATGGTCAAGGGCGTCAGCGAAGGCTACGAGCGCAAGCTCGAGCTCGTCGGCGTCGGCTATCGCGCCGCGCTGCAGGGCAAGGACCTGAACCTTTCGCTCGGCTTCTCGCACCCGATCCTGTTCAAGGCGCCGGAAGGCATCACGATCACCGCGCCGACGCAGACTGAAGTATTGATCGCCGGTGCCGACAAGCAGCGCGTCGGCGAGACGGCGGCGAAGATCCGCGCGTTCCGTCCGCCCGAGCCCTACAAGGGCAAGGGCGTGCGTTACGCCGGCGAGAAGATCACCATCAAGGAAGCCAAGAAGGCCTAATTTTTTGGCCTTCAGCTATCCGGAGACGAAACCATGTCGAACGAAAAGAACGAATCCCGCCTGCGCCGTGCCAAGTCAACGCGCATGCACATCAAGAAGCTTGCCGTGCCGCGCCTGACCGTGCATCGCAGCGACCAGCACATCTACGCCCAGGTCATTTCGGCCGACGGCGGCAAGGTGATTGCGGCCGCGTCGACCGTGCAGAAGGCCATCAAGGGCGAGGTCAAGGGCACCAAGAACAAGACCGCGGCGGCGGCCGTCGGCAAGGCGATCGCCGAGAAGGCGAAGGCTGCCGGCATCGAAAGCGTCGCGTTCGACCGCTCGGGTTTCCGTTATCACGGTCGCATCGCAGCGCTGGCGGATGCGGCGCGTGAGGCCGGTCTCAAGTTCTGATTGAAAAAATATACTTCTTTACAATTCTAAGCGGCTTCGCCGCAAGCAAAAGTCCGCTGCGATACGGGCGGCACAAGGTGAAAAGTAATGTCAACGAATGAACGTGAAAACAGCGACGGCATGCTCGAGAAGCTCATTGCCGTCAACCGCGTGTCCAAGACGGTCAAGGGCGGTCGGCAGATGAGCTTCACCGCGCTGACCGTGGTCGGCGACGGCGACGGCAAGGTCGGCTTCGGTTACGGCAAGGCACGCGAAGTGCCGGTCGCGATCTCGAAGGCGATGGAACGTGCGCGTCGCGGCATGACCCAGGTCAAGCTCAACAACGGCACGCTCTGGCACGCGGTCAAGGCCAACCACGGCGCGGCCAAGGTCTACATGCAGCCGGCGTCCGAAGGTACCGGCGTGATCGCCGGCGGCGCGATGCGCGCCGTGCTCGAAGTGGTCGGCGTGAAGAACGTGCTGGCCAAGGCGCAGGGTTCGCGCAACCCGATCAATCTCGTGCGCGCCACGATTAAGGGCCTGGAAGCGATGGCGACTCCAGAGCGCATCGCTGCCAAGCGCGGCAAGAAAGTCGAAGAGGTGGGCGGTTATGGCCAAGGCTAAGAAGACGGAAGGCGGCACGATCAAGGTGCGCCTGTACAAGAGCATGAACAGCTGCAAGTGGGTGCATCGCCTGAGCGTGAAGGCGCTCGGTCTGAACAAGCTCAACGACGTGCGCGAGCTGAAAGACTCGCCGCAGGTGCGCGGTCTGGTCAACAAGGTCAACTATCTCGTGCGCATCGAAGAGAGCGCCTGAGCAAAGCAAGATATCGGAGCATCGAACAATGCGTCTCAATAATCTCAAACCTGCCAAGGGTGCGCGCACGAAGCGCGTTCGCGTCGGTCGCGGCATCGGTTCGGGCCTCGGCAAGACCGCGGGCCGCGGCCACAAGGGTCAGTTCGCGCGCACCGGCAAGGGCAAGGTCAAGCCGGGCTTCGAAGGCGGCCAGATGCCGATGCAGCGTCGTCTGCCGAAGGTCGGCTTCCGCTCGAAGCTCGCGCACAAGGTGTCCGAAGTGCTGCTGTACAAGCTCGAGACGGTCAAGGCCGACGTGGTCGACTTCGACGCACTTAAGGCCGCCGGTCTGGTCGATACTCGCGCCGAGCGCGCGAAGGTCGTCAAGAAGGGCGAGCTCAAGCGCGCGGTGAAGCTGAAGGGCGTGGCGGTCACTGCGGGTGCCAAGGCGGCGATCCTCGCGGCCGGCGGCAGCGTAGAGTAACGGACCGACCTCATGGCGGCTTCCCAAGCCAGCATGCTCGCAGGCCTCGGCAAATTGACCGAGCTCAAGCAGCGCATCCTGTTCCTGATCGGTGCGCTCGTCGTCTACCGCCTCGGCTCGTTCATCCCGGTGCCGGGCGTCAAGTCCGCGGCGATGACCTCGCTGCTCGGCGGTGGCGGCGGGTTGATCGATCTGGCCAACATGTTCTCGGGCGGCGCGCTCGCGCGCTTCTCGATCTTCGCGCTCGGCGTGGTGCCGTACATCTCGGCGTCGATCATCGTGCAGATGGTCGCCCAGGTCGTGCCCTCGCTGCAGTCGCTGCGCAAGGAAGGCGAGTCCGGCCGGCGCAAGCTGACCCAGTGGACGCGTTACTTCACGGTGGTCCTGGCCGCAGTGCAGTCGTTCGGCATCTCGAGCTGGCTCATGCACCAGAGCGCGAGCGGTCAGCCGGTCGTCTATGCGCCGGGCTTCGGCTTCATCATGACTTCGATGATCGCGTTGACCTCGGGCACGCTGTTCCTGATGTGGCTCGGTGAGCAGATCACCGAGCGTGGCATCGGCAACGGCATCTCGATGCTGATCTTCGCCGGCATCGTCGCCGGTTTGCCGGGTGCGACCTATCACACCCTGCAGATGGCGCAGAACGGCGAACTGAACTTCATCAAGGTCCTGCTCGTGCTGCTGATCGTGGTCGCGGTGACGGCGTTCGTCGTCTTCGTCGAGCGCGGCCAGCGTCGCATCACGGTCAATTATGCGCGGCGCCAGGGTGGCGGCCAGGCGTACATGAACCAGAGTTCGCACCTGCCGCTCAAGCTCAACATGTCGGGCGTGATTCCGGCGATCTTCGCCTCGTCGCTGATCATGTTCCCGGCGACGGCATCGTCGTGGTTCAGCGGCAGCACGAACATCCGCTGGCTGCAGCAGTTGACTGCGGCGATCGCGCCGGGCGAGCCGCTGTACGAGATCCTGTACGCGATGCTGATCATCGTGTTTGCATTCTTCTACACCGCGCTCGTGTTCAACTCGAACGAGACCGCGGAGAATCTGAAGAAGTCGGGCGCGCTGATTCCGGGCATTCGTCCGGGCAAGGCGACGGCCGAATACATCGACGGCGTGCTGACGCGCCTGACCGGAGCCGGTGCTCTGTACCTCGTGCTGGTCTGCGTGGTGCCGACGTTCCTGCAGCAGTATTT
This sequence comes from Rudaea sp., assembly GCF_036383415.1. Lineage (GTDB taxonomy): Bacteria > Pseudomonadota > Gammaproteobacteria > Xanthomonadales > Rhodanobacteraceae > Rudaea. The sequence continues at coordinate 6,398 of NZ_DASVOK010000275.1, forward strand.
CCATGTGCCGTTCTATTTCGGCGGCACTTCGCTGCTGATCGTGGTTGTGGTGGTCATGGACTTCACCGCGCAGGTGCAGGCGCACCTGGTCTCGCACCAGTACGAAAGCCTGCTGAAGAAGGCGAATTTGAAGGGCTACGGCCGCGGCGGAAGCCCGGCGCGATAGGCCCGAAACCGGACCGGGCCGATGGCGGGGCGTTTCGATACCGCGCCAAGGTTCCGGTCCGGTTGGAAAAAACCCATATCCGGCAGGCCCTTGGGCTTCCGGAAACGTGAAAAACCAGTTATAATTTACAGTTCACTGCGCTTCCAAGCGCTTTGATCCTCTCGGAGATAGAAAGATGGCGCGTATTGCGGGTGTCAACCTGCCGGTCCAGAAACACGTCGTGATCGGACTGCAAAGCATTTACGGTATCGGCCGCACGCGGTCGAAGCTGGTCTGTGACGCCGCGGGCGTCAATCCGGCGACCAAGATCAAGTCGCTGACCGAGTCCGAAGTCGAGAAGCTTCGTGCCGAAGTCGCGAAGTTCGTGGTCGAGGGCGACCTGCGCCGCGAAGTCGGCATCAGCATCAAGCGCCTGATGGACCTCGGCACCTATCGCGGCATGCGCCACCGTCGCGGCCTGCCGATACGCGGCCAGCGCACGCGCACCAATGCGCGCACGCGCAAGGGTCCGCGCCGTGCCATCAAGAAGAACTAATTCAGGAAACCTTGACTCATGAATAAGCCGGTCGCTGCCAAGACCAAGAAGAAAGCCAAGCGCGTCGTCACCGATGCGATCGTTCACGTGCAGGCTTCGTTCAACAACACCGTCGTGACGATCACCGATCGCCAGGGCAATGCGCTGTCGTGGGCGACCGCGGGCGGCGCGGGTTTCCGCGGTTCGCGCAAGTCGACCCCGTTCGCAGCCCAGGTTGCGGCGGAGAAAGCCGGCCGCGTCGCGCAGGAATACGGCGTGAAGACCGCCGAAGTGCGCATCAAGGGCCCGGGCCCGGGCCGCGAGTCGGCGGTGCGTTCGCTCAACAACATCGGCGTGAAGGTGACCAACATCATCGACGTCACCCCGATCCCGCACAACGGCTGCCGTCCTCCGAAGAAGCGCCGGGTGTAATTGCGATCATCCCTGATCGCGAGAATCAAGAAGCGGCCATCCGTGGCCGCACTTTTCAATAGAAATCTTAAATACACAGAGTCTGATGTGATCGGTTGATCACTAAATTCAAGGAATCGGCCACGCGTGGCCGGACTCGCAACGAAGAGAAGATCACATGGCACGGTACATCGGTCCCACCTGCAAGCTTGCGCGCCGCGAAGGCGCCGACCTCAGCCTCAAGAGCCCGGCTCGCGCGCTCGACTCGAAGTGCAAGCTCGAGAACAAGCCCGGCCAGCATGGCGCCGGCGGCGGCGCGGGGAAGAAATCGCGCCTGTCGGACTACGCGGTGCAGCTGCGCGAGAAGCAGAAGGTCAAGCGCATCTACGGCCTGCTCGAGCGCCAGTTCAGCAACTACTACGTCAAGGCGTCGAAGACGCGCGGCAACACGGGTGAGAACCTGCTGCGTCTGCTCGAGTCGCGTCTGGACAACATCGTTTACCGCATGGGTTTCGCGGTGACCCGCGCTCAGGCCCGCCAGCTCGTCGCGCACAAGGCGATCGAGGTCAACGGCAAGAAGGTCAACCTGCCGTCGTATGCGGTCCAGGCCGGCGATCAGATCTCCGTCGCCGAGAAGTCGCGCAACCAACTGCGCATCAAGGAAGCGCTGACCCTGTCGCAGGAAATGGATCTGGCCCCGGGCTGGCTCGAAGTCGATGCGAACAAGTTTGCCGGCACGCTCAAGGCGCTGCCGGAGCGCTCGGACCTGCCGAGCGACATCAACGAGTCGCTGATCGTCGAGTTGTACAGTAAGTAAGCTTGATCCGGGTTTCCGGCTTGAATTTTCTGCCGGGCGCACGTATCTACCACAACCCCATCGAATTCCGGCGCTGCCGGAATTCGATCGCCCCCTTAACTTAAGGGGGTTAAAAAGTGAAGTTGGATGCTCGGCATCGATCTTCTCAATCTGATTTCCTTTATCTCTAATCGGAGAGCGTAGTTCATGGCAAACTCGCCTACTACCATCCTGCGTCCGCGCGGCCTGCATGTAGAACAGCTCGGTGCGAACCGCGCGAAAGTTTCGGTTGAACCCCTGGAGCGCGGCTTCGGCCACACGCTCGGCAACGCGCTGCGTCGCGTGCTGCTGTCCTCGATCCCGGGCGCTGCGATCATCGAAGTCGAGATCGATGGCGTGCTGCACGAGTACACGACCCTCGAAGGCCTGCAGGAAGACGTGATCGAAGTCCTGCTCAACCTCAAGGACGTCGCCCTGCGCCTGCATAACCTCGACGAAACCACCCTGACCCTGTCGAAGAAGGGCAAGGGCGTGGTCACGGCCGCGGACATCAAGGTCGACCACAATGTCGAGATCGTCAATCCCGAACACGTGATCTGCCACCTGACCAAGGACATCGCGCTGAACATGCGCTTGAAGGTCGCGCGCGGTATCGGCTACCAGCCGGCCACCTCGCGTCGCCGCCCGGACGACGAAAGCCGTCCGATCGGCCGCCTGCAGCTCGACGCCTCGTTCTGCCCGGTGCGCCGCGTGGCGTACGAAGTCGACAGCGCGCGCGTCGAACAGCGCACCGACCTCGACAAGCTCGTGTTCGACATCGAGACCAACGGCACCGTGGAAGCGGAAGAAGCCGTGCGCAAGGCCGCGGAAACGCTGCTCGACCAGCTCACGATCTTCGGTGACTTCACCCGCCGCGAGACCTCGGAGGCGAAGACCGACAAGGCCGGTGTCGACCCGGTGCTGCTGCGTCCGATCGACGATCTCGAGCTCACCGTGCGTTCGGCGAACTGCCTGAAGGCCGAGAGCATCTACTACATCGGTGACCTCGTGCAGCGCACCGAAGTCGAGCTGCTGAAGACGCCGAACCTCGGCAAGAAGTCGCTGACCGAGATCAAGGACGTGCTGTTCTCGCGCGGCCTCTCGCTCGGCATGAAGCTCGAGAACTGGCCGCCGTCGGGCCTGCAGCACGGCATGCAGATGAACTGAGTTGTCATTCCTCGCCCCGGCCATGGTCGGGGTGAAGAAAGGGAAGCTGCAGGGCCATTCGGACGGCCATGAACCAAGAGTTCAACTTCCGCGCAATTCCGCGCCGAAGTCCACAATTATAAAGTTATACAAACTGGGAATTATTTATGCGTCACATGAAATCCGGTCGCAAGCTCAACCGTACCAGCTCGCATCGCGAAGCGATGTTCAAGAACATGGCCGCGTCGATCATCAAGCACGAGCTGATCAAGACCACGCTGCCGAAGGCGAAGGAACTGCGCCGCGTCGCCGAGCCGCTGATCACGCTGGCCAAGGTCGACAGCGTCGCCAACCGCCGTCTCGCGTTCGCGCGCCTGCGCGACAAGGTCGCCGTCGGCAAGCTGTTCGTCGAACTCGGCCCGCGTTACCGCGAGCGCAAGGGCGGCTACACGCGTATCCTCAAGTGCGGCAACCGCGTCGGCGACAATGCGCCGATGGCCTACGTCGAACTTGTCGATCGTCCGCGCACGGAAGCGGCTACGGAAGAATAAGGCGCGTCCGCCTCATGCGGCACGCCGTTGCTCGCGACGGGTTGGGTTGATGCTAACCCTGTTGTCGCAGCTCCACCGAATCCGGCCCGCATGGGCCGGATTTGCGTTTCTGTATATCGCGATCGGATTGTTGGCCGCGGACGCAAAGCCGACTCCCGACGAGATCGCGCATTACTCCCACATCAACTGGTTCGATCACGGCAAGTTCAAAGTCGCCTGGGATATCCTGACCGTACTCCCCGGATACCACGCGATCTCGGCGGCGATACTCTGGGTGACCGATTTGCGCACGCTGGCCGCGGCGCGCTGGCTCAACGCTGCGTACGGCCTGCTCGCGATCGGCGCGTTCCACTGGATGCGGCGCAACGCCACTGGCAAAGAAGAGGCGGCCGCGACGCTGCAGTTCGCGCTGCTGCCGATCCTGTTCCCCTACGATTTCATGGTCTACACCGACGTGCTTTCGCTTGCTGTCGTGCTCGCGGCGGGGGCGATAACGCTGAGCGGGCGCCATGTGATTTCCGGAGCCTTGATGATCCTCGCGCTCTGCATCCGCCAGACCAATGTCATCTGGCTGCCGCTGTACGCGTGGATCGCGCTGTCCGCCGATCGCGCTTTCCCGTTGCCGCCGCTGCGCCCGATGCTCGCGCGGACGTGGCCGTACGCAGTCGGCATCGGCCTGTTCCTCGTCTACTGGGCATGCAACGGCAGCATCTCGCTCTCGAAAGAGCAGGCGACGATGCATCCCGATTTTTCGATCCATGTCGGCAACGTGTATTTCACCCTGTTCCTGTGTGTGGTGTTGTTCCCGCTGCATGTCGGTATCGGGCTGAAAGAGTTCGCAACCCGCGTACGCGCGCGTCCCTGGCTCATCGCGATTCCGCTCGTGGTGTTCGCCTTGTTCTGGCAACTGTTTCGGGTCGATCACCCGTTCAACCAGGCTCTCGAGCCGTGGATGCTGCACAACCGTGTCATCCTGCTGGCGCAATCGGCGTGGCAATGGAAGGCCGCGTTCGGCCTGCTTGTCGTGGCTGCAGGCTGTGGACTCGCCGGCACCCGTCTGCACCCGCCTTCGGCATGGATGTTGTATCCGTTGACCCTGGTCGCCTTGCTCAGTTCGTGGATGGTCGAGCACCGCTATGCCCTCGCGCCGATCGCTTTTTGGCTCGTCTTCCGCGAGCGGCAGAACGAAAAAATCGAAACGGCGACCACGGCACTTTGGGCGGTGCTTGCGGTCAGTGCATGTCTGGGCCAGATCACCGGGTATTTCAGCTTGTAGGACACTGCTCAAAGATTGGTCGTAGTCAAACCTCAATCATCCATATTCGAGTTGAGACAACACAGCAATGACATTCAATCCATTCCGGTGGTCTTTTCGCGCCCAGTTCTTCACTGGTTTTCTGGCATGCACTGCGTTGCTCGCCTACGCATTCTTTGTGCAGTTCCAGCTCGGAATAGAACCCTGTCCGCTTTGCGGCGCGCAGCGCGTCGTCTTCGTCACGTTGGGAATCGTGTTTCTTGCCGGCTCCTTGGTTAATCCGGGCTCGTTGGGCCGAAAAATTTTCACGCTGCTGTTGTTGCTGGTGGCTTGCATTGGCATCGGCGTCGCGGGATTCCATCTTTGGGTGCAGCACCAGCCACCCGATCCCCTCGCGGGTTGTACGCCGGGCTGGAACTACATGATTGAGAACTTCCCAATCAGCAAGACGCTGAAGATGATCTTCAGAGGGGACGCCGATTGTTCGGTCGTCAACTGGACCTTCCTCAGCCTGTCGATGCCGTTCTGGACGCTGGTCTCCTTCGCCGCTCTCGGCGCGGGCGCAGTTTGGGCGGGCTTTCACAAACGCTGAGGCGCATTTTTCGTCGCTGGATTTGAATAACCGGACGATGCCATCGGCGCATCGGTTCCCGGCAGTTGGAAGGAATCCGTCGTGCTGTTCGAAAGGGTTCGTCCCGTCATTCCGAAGATACTGGTCTGGTCAGGGCCGGTTGCTTGCGCGATCGGATTGCTCACGCACAGGATGTGGGAAGCGTTTCCTGCAGGTCGGTTTGTCGAAACCTTGGAGCTAGCGCTGGTTTCGACCGTAGTGGCTACCGCGCTGGGCCGGTTGTTTCGTTGGCGCTGGGCAAACGGCTATGCCGTCTTTTGGGGCGCGGCGCTGGTTTTTTTCACCGGAGTTGCGCCGGTCGCCGCGAGCCTGCTTCTCGCGGCGACGGCATTCGCGGTGGGCAGTTTGTTTGTCGCGTCGCGCGGCCTTGGGGCAACGTTGATCGCGCTACCTACGGGGCTTGCCTTGATCGGGGGCTGCCTTGGCTGGTTCTTGCCGCTTGGCGTGCATACTCGTGTCGTCTATCTGACGACGACCATCGCCGTTTGTGTCTGGCGCTGGCGAGTCCTCCTCGTGATGGCAACGACGCTGCGTCGCGCCTGGAGGGAGGCAGTGGACGCTGCTCCGCTGCATTCCGCAGTGGCGGTATTGGTCGTGGGGATCGCATTGACCGGGGCATGGTTGCCGACGATGCAATCGGATGACCTGGCCTATCATCTCGGCTTGCCGACGCAGCTGCAACGGAACGGTTTCTATGCGATGGATCCCACGCTGCAGATTTGGGCACTCGCGCCGTGGTTGGGCGATGTCATACAAGGCATCGCCCAAGTGCTCGCCGGGCGTGAAGCCCGCGGAGCAGTCGATTCGCTGTGGCTGTTGGCTGCTGCCGCGTTGCTCGGCCGTCTCACGATGGCATTGCGTGCCGATGCGCGTCTGGGCTGGCAGGTTGTCGCCGTATTCGCGAGCATGCCGCTGCTTGCCGGTCTCGCCGCAGGCATGCAGACTGAGTTGCCGGCGATCGCGTTGATGGCGGCATTTGTGCTGCTGGTTTTGCGCGATGAGTGCAACGACGACCGCAGCTTCTACTTGGGCGCGATATTGATCGGCGGTCTCTTCGGATTGAAATTCGGCCAAGCGATATCGGCGCTGGCGATGCTGATCTGGGCGGGTGCTCGCATCCACGCCGGAGTCGGCGCGAAGACCGCGCTAGCCGGTGTCGGCATTTTTCTGCTCGTCGCCGGCTCGAGCTATTTCCATGCCTGGCACGTCAGCGGCAATCCGATGCTGCCGTTGTTCAACAATGTGTTCCAGTCGGCGGTGATGCCGGCGCATCAGCTCCACGACGCGCGCTGGCACGCGGGGTTCAGCGCGCTGTTGCCGTGGTTGATTACGTTCGACACGCCTCGCTACGCCGACGGCGATCCGGGAGGGTATGGTTTCGTGCTGGTCGCGTATGCCGGCGCCTGGCTGTGGGCGCTGTACCGTCGCGAGACGCGCGCCTACGCGTTGACAGCCAGCGCGGTCATGCTGTTGCCGCTGCTACCGATGCAATACGCGCGTTATGCCTTTCCGGGACTCGTATTGCTGTTGCCCGTGCTGACGGTCGCCGGAAGTGCAGCCGTGGGGCCGTCGCACTTTTCCATCCTCGCCTACGTCCTGTGCGTGTTGAATCTCGCGTTCCAGGCCAACGGACCTTGGCCGCTGGATACGGTAGCACGCAAGCGTCTGTTGACCAATTTAGGTGACACCGAGGTCGTGCTGCAGCGCTTTGCACCCGAGCGGCTGCTCATTGCCGAGTTGCGCAAACGCGACCCATCGGATTCGATCATTTTGTCGCTGGATCGACAGGCACCGTTCGTCGCCGAGTTGGCAGGCTGCGGCCGCACGGTGTCGTGGTATGCGCCGTCGTTGGATGCAGCCGCGAGCGCTGCCGATGCCGATCCTGGCGGCGCAGCGTGGCGGCGGTTGATTGACGACAGCGGTGCGAGGTGGCTGCTGCTGCATGCGAACCGCCTCAGTCCCGCGCAACGCGCGGCGCTGGCGGCTCCCGATGCCGAGCGCGTGCGCGCGATCGACAACGCCGAATTATGGGCGTGGAAGATCCCGGCCCAGCGGCATCCGTCACCATGAGTTGGTTGCGGCAAGGCCGCTATTTCGTTGCGATCGGCGTGTTGCAATGGCTGCTGGATTGGGCGGTCATGGTATCGCTCAGCCATGCCGGCCTGGGATTGCCATTCGCCAACGTCGCGGGTCGCGTAAGTGGCGCCTTGCTTGGATTCTGGCTTAACGGCAGCATCACGTTTGCGCGTGATGGCAGCCGGCCGAACGGCCGGCACTTCGCGCGCTATTTGATTCTTTGGCTGGCGAACGCCGCTTTGAGCACCCTTTCGCTGGTGGCGATCGGCAACGTCTTCGGCCTGCATGGCGCATGGCTGGCGAAACCCGCGGTCGACGGCATGCTGGCGTTGAGCAGCTTCCTGGCATCCCGCTATTGGGTGTATCGCTGAACATCCTTCTGCCCGCATGCGCTGAAGTTTTGTGCGGCGATCTGGCATGATGACGCCCCCTTTCCCGATCGGCGTTGATACCACCATGGCAGCGGCTAATCCAGAAGCAACGAAGCGCACGGCATCCGCATGGACGCCCGCGTCGTGGCAGTCGCGCACGGCCGTGCAGCAGCCGGCCTATGCGGACGCGGCCGCACTCGATCGCGCCGTTGCGCAATTGCACGAATTGCCGCCGCTGGTCACCTCATGGGAGGTGCTCGCGCTCAAGCGCAAGCTGGCCGAGGCGCAGGAGGGACGCTGCTTCCTGCTGCAAGGTGGCGATTGCGCCGAGAGCTTCGCCGATTGCACTTCGCCGATCATCTCCAACCGGCTCAAGGTACTGCTGCAGATGAGCCTCGTGCTCGTGCACGGATTGAAGCTTCCGGTCGTGCGCGTCGGCCGCTTCGCCGGGCAGTACGCCAAGCCACGTTCGGCCGACACCGAAACGCGCAACGGCGTGACCTTGCCTTGCTACCGCGGCGACATCGTCAACGCTCCCGAATTCACCGCGGTCGCGCGCGAGCCGGATCCGCAGCGCCTGATCGAGGCGCATTCGCGCTCGGCACTGACGATGAACTTCGTGCGCGCGCTGATCGATGGCGGCTTCGCCGACCTGCACCATCCCGAATACTGGGACCTGGAGTGGGTCAAGCACTCGCCGCTGCAGGAAGAGTACCAGCGCATGGTCGAGGCGATCGGCGAGGCGGTGCGCTTCATGGAAACGCTGGCCGGCGAGTCGCCGTCGTACCAGAAAGTGGATTTCTATACTTCGCACGAAGCACTGCTGCTCAACTACGAGGGCGCGGTGACGCGCGAGGTGCCACGCAACCCGGGCTGGTTCAACCTGTCCACGCATTTCCCGTGGATCGGCATGCGCACGGCGCAGCTGGACGGCGCTCATGTCGAGTACTGCCGCGGTATCGAGAACCCGATGGGCCTCAAGCTCGGTCCCGGCGTGAAGCCGGATCAATTGCTGCGCACGATCGACGCGCTCAACCCGCACAACGAGTCTGGCCGGCTGACGCTGATCACACGCATGGGCGCGGCCAAGGTCGAAGCAGAACTGCCGCAGCATCTGCAGGTGGTCAAGGCCGAGGGCAAGCGCGTGCTCTGGTGCTGCGATCCGATGCACGGCAATGGTGAGACGCTGCCATCCGGGGTGAAGACGCGGCGCTTCGAGAACATCCGCGCCGAGCTCGATTACGCCTTCGACATCCATGCCGCCTGCGGCACGCGCCTCGGCGGCGTGCATCTGGAACTGACCGGAGAGAACGTCACCGAATGCCTCGGCGGCGCACGCGACCTGACCGAAGCCGACCTTGCTCGTGCCTACAAGTCGAGCGTCGATCCACGCCTCAACTACGAACAGTCGCTCGAGATCGCGATGCTGATCGTGCGCAAGCGCGGCGGCCAGAATCGCGCCTGAAGGATACGGGCGCTAAAGCTCCACGTGGGCGCGGATGCCGTAGAACCTCGCCGGTCCGCGATCAGCGTTGTAGCCGGGATGGCGCACGAACTGGAAGTCGGGGCTCAGCGTGATGTATTTGTTCGCTTTTGCCGCATAGTATACTTCCGCGATCTGTTCGCGCGCGTAATCGATGCGTCCGTCGCCGACGAGAAAGCCGCTGCCGCCGGCGGCCAGATAGTCGCGATGATCGTGCGAGATGCCGTTCGCGGCGACCGCAATGGCGAGACGATCCTGCGCTCGACCCCAGTGCACGCCGGACAGCTGCGCACCGACGCTGGCGGAGCGGTCGGCCTCGGTGAACGCGAACGATTCGTTGCGGCCGTCGTTCCAGCCCAGGCGCACGAACAGGCCCGTGTCGCCGCCATCGGCGAGCGGCAGTTCGGCGTTCAGCGCATAGCCGTGTTTGCGCCGGCCGTCGCGATCATCCGCGCGGATGTCGGGTACGCTGCCAGTTTCCTCGGCAAGTGCGATCGCATCGCGATACACGCCCATGCGCGCGATGTTGCGGAACGCGAGCACGCGCACCGCGTAACCATCCTTCTGCGGCTGCCAGGTCAGCTCGACCTGCTCGCCGCGCGCGCGCGACAGCGGCCCTTCCAGCGTTTGCCCGTTCGCTTCGCGCGGCATCTGGTAGACGCCGTAGCGCAGCGTCCATCCCGGTTGTGCGAGGGCAAGCATGATGCCGTTGGTATAGCCGCGTGTATCGGCAGCGAAATCCCAGGCGGCATTGTTGAACAGCGCCCAGTTCATGAACTGCGTGCGCGTCGAGTTCGCGTAGCGGTTCCTGTCGAAGTCGTCGCTGGCCGCGAGCTTGCCGAGCTTGATCTCGATGCGGCTCGCGTATTCCTTGCCCGCGAGCTGGCCTTGCGATGCTTCAACGTCCTCGGTCTCGTCGCCCAGCGGCAGCGTGTAGCGCAGCACGCGCCGCGCGATGTACGGACGCTTGCCGAGGTTGGCCGTGCCCGAGCGGATCACGTCGCCGTTCGGCAGGCCGGCCATGCCGGTCGCGTTGCTGACACCGGCGCCCTTGAACATCTCCGCATCGAGATAGAACTGAAAGTGCCACGGTAGCTGCACGCCGAAATAGGCGCCGAACGTGTGCGAGGCGCGTGTGTCGCCATTCGCGCGCAGGCTCAACGGTCCGGAATAGGGTGAGCGCAGCGCATCCTGATGCTGGTCGATGAAAGTGTATTGCGCGCCGAGCAGTTGCGGCACGAAATCCGCGGGCGTGTCGGCGCCGTGCGCGAGAGTGGGCAGGCTGGCGAGCGCGAAGATGCCGAGAACCACAGGACGGATGGATTCGAGATTCATGGTTTTGATTTCCCGTGACAGGGCGCGCGGCAGCGGGGAACCCACCCATGCTGCGCGCAGCAAACGCGCAGCATGGGTGGGCCGTGTTTCAGTCTTGTGTCGTCCAGCGCGCTTCGGGCTTGCCGTTTGCGGGATTGCGCCGCCAGCGGCAGACGAGCTTGCTGCGTGCGAACGACGCATCGTTCGCGGCAACATAGGGCAGGGCGCGCGAGGTCGCGCAATAGGCGTCGCGCACGCCGAAACGACGATCGTGCGGGAACAGGGAGAACAGGAACTGCATTTTCATGATTCACCTCGATTCCGCGACGGAACGGGTGAATCACGACCAGCTATCGGCTAGATCGCGAGACGGCCCGTATCCGCGCGGAGCGGCAGGGTTTGTGCGGCCAAGGCAGTCCGTGAACCACAAGGGCCAGGCGCTGCGTTGGTACTCGGATAGCTGTCCATGGATGTCGATGGTTGGCTGGGGAAATGCTTCGGGTGGCCCGAAGCGCGGCGCAGGGTAGGCTTCGCCGATGCCGATGTCAACGAAAAATTTCTTCGGGTACCTCGAAAAACCTACTGCGCTCGATAATTCGCGCGCCGGCGGTGCTCGGAATCCTCATGTACATCAACGTACATTCCGGTTCCTGCGCTCCGGCGTCGCGCGAATTCTTTTCGCTCGCTGCGGTTTTTCGGGGCGCCCTTCGCGCCGTCGATGATCGCCGCTGCGCGGGCATTCAGTCGGCATTCTCGATGTGCGGCAGAAATCGCGGTGGCCTGCGCGCGAGCGTGGCCTGCTCGAACGCGTAGGCGTAACCGATCAGCTTCGCATCGCTCCACGCTGTGCCGAAGAAGCTGATGCCGACAGGCAGATGGTGCACGAAACCCATCGGCAGCGTGACTGCGGGATAACCAGCCACCGCGGCGGGCGTGGAACTGCTGCCGCTGAAGTGGTCGCCGTTGACGAGATCGGTGGTCCAGGCCGGCCCGCTGGTCGGCGCGATCAACGCATCGAGATGATCCTTCGCCAAGGCCGCATCGATGCCCTCCGGCCCGGCGAGGCGTTTCGACCTGGCCAGCGCGTCGAGGTATTCCTTGTCCTGCAGCGTGCCGCGCTTCTGTGATTTCTCGAAAGTCTCCTGGCCGAACCATGACATCTCGCCGTCGGCGTGCGCCTCGTTGAATGCGATGAGGTCGGCGAGGCTGCGCGCTTTTGCTCCAGGCGCCAATTGCGCGAGATAAGCGTTGATGTCCGCCTTGAACTCGTATTGCAGCACGATGCCTTCGTCGTCATCGTACTTGCCCAGGTTCGGCAGCTCGACCGGATCGACCACGATGGCGCCGGCCGCCTTCAGGCGCGCGATCGCGGCATCGAACAGCTTTTCGGTCGCGGGATCGAAGCCGGTAAACTGGCGCACGACGCCTATGCGCGCGCCGTGGAGGCTTTTCGCGTCGAGAGCTTTCGTGTAGTCGGTGCGATGTTTGTCGGCGTCCTTCGTCGCCGCATCACGCGAATCGCTGCCCGCGATCGCGCCGAGCAGGATGGCTGCGTCGGCGACGCTGCGCGCCATAGGTCCTGCGGTGTCCTGGCTGTGCGCGATCGGCACGATGCCGGCGCGGCTGACGAGGCCGAGTGTCGGCTTGATCCCGACGATCCCGTTCGCCGACGCGGGGCAGACAATCGAGCCGTCGGTCTCGGTGCCGATGCCGGCCACGGCGAGATTCGCCGCGATCGCCGCACCCGTGCCCGAACTTGAGCCGCAGGCGTTGCGGTCGAGTGCATAGGGATTTTTCGTCAGACCGCCGCGCCCGCTCCAGCCGCTGGTGGAGTGATTCGAGCGAAAGTTCGCCCATTCCGACAGGTTGGTCTTGCCGAGGATCACTGCGCCCGCCGCGCGCAGCTTGGCAACGACGGTGGCGTCTTGCGCTGCGATCGAATCGGCCAGCGCGAGCGAGCCGGCTGTCGTGTGCATACGATCGGCCGTGTCGATGTTGTCCTTGATCAGCACCGGGATGCCGTGCAGTGGCGAGTATACTTTTCCACTTTTGCGCGCGGCGTCGAGCCGGTCGGCGATCGCGAGCGCATCGGGATTGAGTTCGATCACCGCGTTGATCGCGGGACCAGCCTTGTCGATCGCGGCGATGCGGTCGAGATGCTGTTGCGCAAGCGCATGCGCGTTCAATTCCTTGCGCTGCAATTTCTGCGCGAGGTCGCGAATCGAGTACTCTTCAAGCGCAGGTGGCGATTCCGGTTGCGCAGCGGGCACCGTTGCCGGGAGCAAGACCGCGAACAGAAAGGCGAGCAGCCGTGGCTTGGCGAGATCGATCATGGCGACTCCGGGTTGCGAATTGATTGGGTGGCCTTGCCGCGCGGATATTCGTTGACAGCGAGCCAGAGTCCGATTGACGCGGAGAGCAGCGCCGGCAGGAAAAACGGGAGTTGATCCCAGGAAATCGGTTGGCTGCCAAGCGCAAGGACCACGGTGGCGCTTCCGATCGCGAAGCCGGCCACGCATAACCCTGCCAGCCAGCGCAGGCGCTGCGAGAAACCGGCGAACAGCAACGCAAAGAAGATCGCAAAGCTCACAAGTGCTCCCCAGGGAATCAGCAAGGTTGCCATGACCAGCAACTGCTCGAAAAAACCGAGCAACGTGCCGGCCGCTATGGCATGTCCCAGCGCGAGGAAGGCAGATGCGAACAGCACGCTGGGCAGCAGACAGAGAACACTGACTATGTGCAGGAGCGGGCGCATGGCAGGCGTCAGCCGACGCGGGATCCGACAGGCCGATGCTCGGTGTCCTTGCCCGGAGTCAGGAACAGCATCGTCGTGGCAACATCGGTCTTCGCCGTGTGCCACGCGCCTTGCGGCACGAGAACATAGTCGCCCGGCGAGTCCAGGTGTACCTCACATTCACTACCCGATTGCTCGATGACAAGAGTCGCCGTACCGGAGAGCAGCATGACCACCTCCTCGCCGGCAGGATGCCGCTCCCAGGTGGCCCATGGCTCGGAGAACGTGAACGCCGACATCAGTCGGCCCTGGTCCAGCTGCGGATAGGCGCCGCCGGCCAGGTCCTGCCAGAACGATTCCGACGGAGGAATCGCATCGGTCCTGCCGCCCTCGCGCACATGGAGATAGGCGCCGAGAATATTCGGGGTTGCGTTCATCGGTATCCCTTTGAGCCGGATGCTTCAATGCGGTCGAGCGGGGAGGCCGCCGCGATTGTCGGGCACGCGTCGCCGCAAGGATAGCCGGAATGGAAGTCGGCTGACGCGACGCGGGTATTTGCCGCAGAACGGCCGCGGAAGATCGCAGCCACCGCACGCCATTGCGGCGTGCGGGATGAAGCCATGGATCGAAGCTCTTACGCCGCCTGGCGCGAAGCGCGCTTGCGATCGTTCTCGGTCAGGTGTTTCTTGCGCAGGCGGATTTCCTTCGGCGTGACTTCGACCAGTTCGTCGTCCTCGATGAAGTCGAGAGCCTGCTCCAGCGAGTACTTGATCGCCGGGGTCAGCTTGATCGCGTCGTCCTTGCCCGAGGCACGCATGTTGGTCAGCGGCTTGGTCTTGATCGCGTTGACGGTGAGGTCGTTGTCCTTAGAGTGGATGCCGACCAACTGGCCTTCGTACACATTGTCGCCTTCGGCGGCGAACAGCTTGCCGCGCTCTTCGAGCGGCCCCAGCGCGTAGGCCGGGGTGGCGCCCGGCGCGTTGGCGATCATCACGCCATTGAGGCGCTTGGCGATCGTGCCCTGTTCCTTCGGGCCGTAATGGTCGAAGACGTGGAACAGCAGGCCCGAACCCTGGGTGAGAGTGCGGAATTCGTTCTGGAAACCGATCAAGCCGCGCGCCGGGATTTGATACTCGAGGCGCACCCGACCTTTTCCATCCGGCTCCATGTTCTTCAACTGCGCCTTGCGCGCGCCGAGTTTTTCCATCACGCCGCCCTGGTGGATTTCTTCCACGTCGACGACGAGCTGCTCGATCGGCTCCATCAACTGGCCGTCGATTTCCTTGATGATGACTTCCGGGCGCGACACGGCCAGTTCATAGCCTTCGCGGCGCATGTTCTCGATCAGCACCGACAGATGCAGCTCGCCGCGGCCGGAGACGAGGAATTTGTCCGCATCGGAACCTTCCTCGACGCGCAGCGCAACGTTGTGCACGCGCTCGCGGTCGAGGCGCTCGCGCAGCTGGCGGCTGGTCAAGAACTTGCCGCCGGACAGCTCCTTGTTGCCGGCGAACGGCGAGTTGTTGACCTGGAAAGTCATGCTGATGGTCGGTTCGTCCACTGTCAGCACGGGCAACTGTTCCGGCGCATCGGGCGCGCAGATCGTGTCGGAAATGCCCAGGTCTTCGACGCCGTTGATGGCGATGATGTCGCCTGCTTCCGCCTCGGCGACTTCGCGGCGCTCCAGGCCCATGAAGCCGAGCACCTGCAGGACGCGGCCGTTGCGCTTCTTGCCTTCGCGGTCAACCACGGCGACCGGCATGTTGGTGCGCACCTTGCCACGCTGGATGCGGCCGATGCCGATCAGGCCGACGTAAGAGTTGTAGTCGAGCTGCGAGATGCGCATCTGGAACGGGCCCTCGGGATCGACCTTCGGCGCGTGCACGTGCTTCATGATCGCCTCGTACAGCGGCGTCATGTCGCCTTCGCGCACGTCGGGCGTCAGGCCGGCGTAGCCGTGCAGGGCCGAGGCGTAGACGACGGGGAAGTCGAGCTGCTCGTTGGTCGCACCGAGGCGGTCGAACAGGTCGAAGGTCTGGTCGAGCACCCAGTCCGGGCGCGCGCCGGGGCGGTCGACCTTGTTGATCACGACGATGGGCTTGAAACCCATCTGGAACGCCTTCTGGGTGACGAAGCGCGTCTGCGGCATCGGCCCGTCCATTGCGTCGACCAGCAGCAGCACCGAGTCGACCATCGACAGCACGCGCTCGACCTCTCCGCCGAAGTCGGCGTGTCCGGGCGTGTCGACGATGTTGATGCGGTTGCCCTGCCAGGTGATCGCCGTGTTCTTGGCCAGAATCGTGATGCCGCGTTCCTTTTCCTGGTCGTTCGAGTCCATCACGCGCTCGGCGAGCACGGTGCGTTCGCTGAACGTGCCGGACTGCTTGAGCAAGCAGTCGACGAGGGTGGTCTTGCCATGGTCGACATGGGCGACGATGGCGATATTGCGCAGATTTTCGATGGACATGGCGATAAGCCCGCCCTGACGGCAGGCTGATTTAGAAAAGGATGGCGCGATTATACCCGATTTTGGCTGAATACTGCGGCGCAGCATCCTCCCTGCGTCATTCGCGCCTTCGCGGGAATGACGGCCAGGAGCTATCATGCGCGCCCCAATCGGAGACCCTCATGAGCCAAGACCTGCAAGCCCACATCAAGACCTCGCGCGGCACGATCCATATCCGCCTGACGCCCGAACACACGCCGGTGACCGTGGCGAATTTCGTCAACCTGGCCCAGCACAAGTTCTACGACGGGCTGAATTTCCACCGCGTGATCCCGGACTTCATGATCCAGGGCGGCTGCCCGGAGGGTTCGGGGCGCGGCGGTCCGGGCTATCGCTTCGGCGACGAGTTCGTCGCGCACCTGAAGCACAACAAGCCGGGCGTGCTGTCGATGGCGAATGCGGGGCCGGGCACGAACGGCTCGCAGTTCTTCATCACCCATGTGGTCACGCCGTGGCTCGACGGCAAGCACACGGTGTTCGGTGAAGTGCTGAGCGCGGATGACCAGAAGGTCGTCGACAGCATCAAGCAGGGCGACCAGATCGAGTCGATCACGATCGTCGGTGACACCGCGCCGCTGTTCGCCAATGCCAAGGTCGCGCCGCTGCTCGAGCAGTGGAACAAGACGCTCGCTTCGCGCTGACGCGGGAAACAGAGCATAAAAAAGGCCGCCCGAGGGCGGCCTTTTTGTTTGCGTGAAGCGCCGGTTACATGTAGCCGAGCTGCTTGACGATGAACAGGATGATGACCGAGCCGATGATGGACATGATGAAGCCGGCGGGGTGGAACATCTGACCGTCAGCGGGCTTCTTGAACAGACTGCCGATCAGGCCGCCGAGGATCGAGCCACCGATGCCGAGGAGCACGGTCAGGATGAACCCCAGGTGCATGGCACCCGGATAGAACCAACGCGCAAGCAGGCCAACGATGAAACCGATGATGATGGACCAGATGATGTGCAGCATGCGATCTCCTTGGGACGTGTCCGGAAACAGCGGTTCTGCCGAAAAATGCCGCAGGCAGGGCAGTTCGAGTGTAGCAAATCCGCTCGTTCGCAAAAGCTTAAAAACAGCCCCGATTTGGCTATGCAGAAGCCTTCGCCGCAGCTGCGCACGCCGCTGCGCTGCAGCAAATATGCTAGACTGAGAAGCTGTTTTCATCCGCGATCGAGGAGACTGAAATGCCTTTGCTGGCTGAACGCATGAGCCGCGCTAAGCCCAGCGCCATCATGGTTGTGGCGGAGAAGGCAAAGCAGCTCAAGGCGGCGGGCAAGGACATCATCAGCTTCTCGATCGGCGTGCCGAATTTCCTGCCGGGCGAGCATGTCTACGCCGCCGCGCGCGAGGCACTCGCGCACGACAGCGGGCAATACGGCTCCAACCGCGGCAGCGAAGCGCTGCTCGATGCGTTCCTCAAGCATCTGCAAGACAGCGGCTTCAACGGCTACGAGCGCAAGAACCTCGTCGTCGGCATCGGCGCCAAGCAGGTGTTGTACAACCTGGCCGAGGCGCTGTTGAATCCGGGCGACGAAGTCGTCTTCCCGACGCCGTACTGGACGAGCTACGCCGACATCGCCGACATCGTCGGCGCGAAGACCACGCTGCTGCCGTGCCCGCCCGAGCAGAACTACAAGCTCAAGCCCGAGCAGCTGGCGAAGGCGCTGGCGAGCAAGCCCAAGGTATTCCTGTTCAACAATCCGTCGAACCCGACCGGCATGGTCTATTCGAAGGACGAGATCGCCGCGCTTGCCGATGTGCTTGCCGCGCATGCGGACACCTGGATCATCTGCGACGACATCTATAACCGTCTCGTCTTCGACGGCGTCGGCTACCACAATTTCCTGCATGTGCGGCCCGAGTTGCGCGAGCGCACGATCGTGGTCGATTCGATCTCGAAGACCTATGGCATGCCGGGCTGGCGTGTCGGCCTGATCGCCGCGCCGGAGAAGGTCGCGCAGGCGCTGGTCACGCTGAATTCGAATCACATCACGAACCTGCCCGAAGTCGTCACTGCGGCCGCGGTGGCGGCATTGTCGGGGCCGCAGGACATTCCCGCACGCAAGGCGGTCGAATTCGCCGCCAAGCGCGACCGCGTGCTCGCCGTGCTCGCTTCGATTCCCGGCGTGAAGTGTCCACGTCCGCAGGGCGCGTTCTATGTGTTCCCGGACATCTCGGTCGCGTTCGGCAGGAAGCACGGTTCGACCGTGATTGCCAACGACGTCGACCTGTGCAACGCATTGCTCGAGGCCAAGGGCGTCGCCTGCGTGCCGGGTTCGGCGTTCGGCGAGCCGCGCGCCTTGCGCATTTCCTATACCTGTTCCGACGCGCAGCTCGACGAGGGCATGAAGCGCATCAAGGAATTTTTCTCGGAACTCACCTGATCGTAGCGGCGCGATTTATCGCGCCCGGCCTTTTCTTGCGCGTGTTTGATGAGCAAGGGCCGGGTTCGACAAATCGAACCCCGACAACATCCCCCAGTCCTCTCCCGGAGAAATCGATGAAAGCTCCCGTCCGTGTAGTAGTCACCGGCGCCGCCGGCCAGATCGGTTATGCCCTGCTGTTCCGCATCGCCTCGGGCGACATGCTTGGCAAGGACCAGCCGGTCATTCTGCACCTGCTCGAAATCACGCCTGCGCTGCCGGCGTTGCAGGGCGTGGTCATGGAACTCAACGACTGTGCGTTCCCGACGCTCGCCGGCATCGTCGCCACCGACAAGCTCGACGTCGCGTTCAAGGACGTCGACTACGCGCTGCTCGTCGGCGCGCGCCCGCGCGGCCCGGGCATGGAGCGCAAGGATCTGCTCGAAGCCAATGGCGCGATCTTCGGCCCGCAGGGCAAGGCGCTCAACGACCACGCCAAGCGTACGGTCAAGGTGCTCGTCGTCGGCAATCCGGCGAACACGAATTCGCTGATCGCGCAGCAGAACGCGCCCGACCTCGATCCGGGCCAGTTCACCGCGATGGTGCGCCTCGACCACAATCGCGCGCTGTCGCAGCTCGCCGAGAAGACCGGCGCGCACACGACCGACATCAAGAAGGTCACGATCTGGGGCAACCATTCCTCGACCCAGTATCCCGACCTGCACCACGCGACCGTGCAGGGCAAGGCCGCGCTGAGCCTCGTCGACCAGACCTGGTACGAAAAAGATTTCATCCCGACCGTGCAGCAGCGCGGCGCGGCGATCATCAAGGCGCGCGGCGCGTCGTCGGCGGCGTCGGCGGCCTCGGCCGCGGTCGACCACATGCGCTCCTGGGCGCTCGGCACGGACGAAGGCGATTGGGTGTCGATGGGCATTCCGTCCGATGGCAGCTACAGCATCGCCCCTGGCGTGATCTACGGTTACCCGGTGACGGTGAAGGACGGCAAGTACGCGATCGTGCAGGGTTTGGCGATCAACGATTTCTCGCGTGCACGCATGGACGCGACCGACAAGGAACTGCGCGAGGAGCGCGCCGGCGTCGAGCACTTGTTCGCGAAGAAATGATGCATCGCGCGCGAACGCGCGCAGATGACGTACGTGACAAGGCCGCCTGCATGGCGGCCTTGTCGTTTCGCAGGCTGGTTGATACGGGTTGTGCGCGTTGCGGGAGCGGCTGGCCCGCTCGGCCGCTCAGTGGATTGCGTAGACCAAGCTCAGTTGTCCCTGCGACAGCGGTTGCGCATGGCGCAATTCCAGCGCGCGGCGTTCGCTCATCGTGAACAACGGCCTGCCATTGCCCGCGATCAGCGGATGCACGATCAGGCGCAGTTCGTCCACGAGCCCGGCATCGATCAGGCTGGAGGTAATCCGGCCACCGCCCATCAGGTAGATGTCCTTGCCGGGCTGCTGCTTGAGCGCGGCGATTTCCTCGACTCCGCGCAGGATGCGCGTCTTCGGCCACAGGGCGGACGCGAGTGTGTTCGACAACACGTAGTGCGTGGTCTTCGCGGCGAAACGCGCCCATTCGATCTCGGCCGGCGTCGCCAATCTGCCCGTCATCGGCAGGGGCTGGTCGGGGGCGTTCTGGGTCGCGGTCCAGTACTGCTCATAGCCGGGATACATGTGTCCGCCGAGCATGCAGGCGTCGATTTGCGCAGTCAGGCCGTAGTCTTCGGACCACGCGTCCACCCAGTCGGCATAGCCGTCCGCATTGCCGAACTTTCCGTCCGCCGAAATCTTCATCGCGGCAATCATCTTGCGCATTGCAATGTCCACGGCAGGGAATCAAATGGCCGAGGCATATACACCCGGCGAGTGCCGAAGCTTCAGGCAGCTTCGTCGAACGGATTCGGCTGCGCCGCGCCGGTGACGATGCGCTGGCGCAGATTGCCGTTGATGACGGCATCCCAGCCTTCCGCGCAGGCGGCGTAGCATTCGCAGCCCGGTTCGAGGCCGACGTGGGTGAAACGCAGTTCGGTCTTGCGGCCCTTGCGCACGATCTCGAACACGATATCCGTGTCTTTCCAACCGCGCTGGTCTTCTACAAAAGCGAGATGGCCGTCGGTCACGTGCCAGGCGACTTTCTTGCCGGGGACGAGTTCGGTCACCGTCTGCGTCGAGTCGTGCATGTTTTCGTAGCGATAGCGGAACGTGGCGCCGAGCTTGTCGGTGTCGCCTTCGATGTCTCCCGACCACCACGCGCGCACGTCGTTGATCGCGTCGAATACTTCTTCGGGGCTTCGATCGACCAGGAAATGGCTGTTGAAGGATTGTCTGCTCACGGGATTTCTCCTGTTGGGATACGGTCAGTGATGCATTGGTGCAAGACAGAGCATGTCGCGCCAGGCGCACAGGTCGTCGAGCAACGGCTTCTCGTCGGCGAGGATCCTGGCCTTCTCGGTTTCGCCGGCCATCTGGATCATGTAGCTGTGCTCGGCGTTGCCCTGCTTGTCGATGAACGGCCATTGCAGGCTGGCGTGGTCGGCAAGGTTGGGCCGCGCGCCGATGTCTTCGTTGCTCATGCCCGGTGCGTAGAACATCAGGTGCGGCATTGCCAGCGTGCGCACTTTCATGTCGGGCGGCCCCGGCGCGCGGAACACCGGCATGACCATGTAGGACAGCCCCGGCCGCACCGGCGCCGTGTAGGTCTTGTCGCGATAGCGCTTCTCGACTTCGGCCTTCACCGCGGTCGCGCTCGTGCCCTGCGCGCGCAGGGCGGCCACGTCTATGCTGACCTTGAAGTGGGTCTTCGAGCCGGCGTCGTCGTAGCACAGCGGAACGAAGACATCGTCACGGAACTCGGCGTCCTGCCATTGCGTGCGCTCGACCAGACAAACCAGACCGCTCGTGCCTGGCTTCGACAACACATATCCCTTTTTCGTGTCGAGCAGATAGACCGCGGCATCGGCGCGCAGGGCCGGCGGCAACGCGCTCAGCGCATACCGGGTTTCGAGCTCTGCGGGCATCGGTTCCAGTGCCGATCCGGCTGACCAGGCCGGTGTCGCGGTGAAGCCGATCACGGAGGCGAGGACGGCGGTCAACAGCAATTCGATTTTCATGATGGCGTCTCTGTTTGCCGGCGTGATGGCGCTACAGGCGCGGCTCGAGTTCTTCGAGGAACTGGGTCCAGCCGCCCTGATGTGCATTGGCGAGGATTTCATTCGGCAGGCCGTCGTGGGTCAGCGTCAATTCGGTCTTGCCGTTGCGCTCGGCGAGTTCGATCAGCACGACCGATTCCTTGCCCGTCGTCCATTCGCTGACCCAGGTGAATTCGAGCGCGCGCGGGCCATCGATGCGCAGGTAGCGGCCGTAGTGCGGATTGATTTTCTCCAGCGCGCGCATCTCGATATAGAACAGGCCGCCGATGCGCACGTCGGCGCTGAAGTATTCGCCCTTGGCGAGCCAGGCGCCGATGCTGGCCGCATCGGTCCATGCCTTGAACACTTTCTCCGGCTTGGCATCGTAGGTGCGCGTGAGGCGGACAGAGTGCGGGCCCATCACCTTGGCGTTGCGGCCCTGCATCAGCGGACTTTTCATTGCGGTGTTCATGACGGCTGCTCCTCGTCGGTTTGATTGGCAAGAAATTCTTCGAGTGCGTCGAGCTTCTCGTTCCAGAAGCGCTCGTAGCGCGACACCCATTGCACGACTTCGCGCAGCGGCGAGCCGCGCAGCTGCAGGTAGTGTTCGCGGCCGAGCCGTTCGCGCTTCACGATGCCGGAGCGCTCGAGCACCTTGATGTGCTTGGACACGGCGTTGAGTGACATCTCGAACGGCAGGGCGAGGTCGGTCACGCGCGTGCGTCCGCGCGAAAGGCGCGCGACGATGCGGCGGCGCGTGGGATCGGCGAGGGCGGCGAAGGCGAGGTCGAGTCTGGACATGGATTTATATTCAACTAAAAGGTTGAATATGTCAAGCACGAGAATGAATGATCTTTTTTGTGCCTCCCGCACAAAGAAAACCGGCCGGATTTTGTCCGGCCGGATTCGAATCAGACTCTGCGTTCAGCGCCAGTGTGGGCGCACCCAATGGTCGTGATGGTAGTAGCCGCCGATCCACACCGCGCCGACGTAGGGGCGCGCGTAGTAGTCGGTGTAGTAGGGCGTGTAGCCGTCGGGGTAGAACTCGGCGCGATAGTAGGGCCGCGTCGGATAGTAGACGCAGCCGCTGGCAACACCGGCGCCGATCAGCGTGAGAGCGATGAGGCAAAAGCGGCGGATCGTTTTCATGGCGATACCCGAAGTGGTGGACTTCACTGATAAAAACGAACCACGGCAACGCGCGTTTACGGTCGGCGGCAGTACATGCAGCAGACATTCAGCTAAAGTCGCATGGCTGGATCCCGCGAAGCCCGCTACATTGCAAACAAAGGATGGGAGGCACGCGCATGAGCTACGAATCCGAATACCGTCGTTCCGTCGAACAACCTGAGGAATTCTGGGCCGAACAGGCCAAGCTGATCCATTGGCGCAAGCCGCCGCAGAAGATCCTCGAATACACGACTCCGCCGTTTCGCAAATGGTTCGTCGGCGGCGAGACCAATGCCTGCTACAACGCGATCGATCGTCATCTCGATGCACGCGGCGATCAACTTGCACTGATCGCTGTGTCGACTGAAACCGGCATCACGCGCGAGATCACTTATCGCGAACTGTATCGCGAGGTGAACACGTTCACCGCGGTGCTCGCTTCGCTGGGCGTGAAGAAGGGCGAGCGCGTCGTCATCTACATGCCGAACATCGCCGAGGCGGTGTTCGCCGTGCTCGCCTGCGCGCGGCTCGGTGCGATCCATTCGGTCGTGTTCGGCGGCTTCGCCTCGCACAATCTCGCCGTGCGCATAGACGATGCCGAGCCCAAGCTGTTGATCATGGCCGATGCTGGCATGCGTGGCGGCAAGGCGATTCCCTACAAGCCGCTCGTCGACGCAGCACTGGCACAGGCGAAGAGTCCGCCGCCGCATGTGCTGATCGTATCGCGCGGCATCGACAAGGACATGGCGCGCGTCCCCGGCCGCGACCTCGACTACGCCGAGCTGCGCAAGCAGCACGAAGGCGCCGAAGTGCCGGTAACCTGGTGCGAGGCGAACGAGCCGAGCTACATCCTCTACACCTCGGGCACGACCGGCAAACCCAAGGGCGTGCAGCGCGATGTCGGCGGCCATCTCGTCGCGCTCGCGCTGTCGATGCGTGCGATCTTCGACGTCGGCCCAGGGCAAACGATGTTCTCCACGTCCGATGTCGGCTGGGCAGTCGGTCACAGCTACAACATCTACGGCCCGCTGATCGCCGGTGCAACGTCGCTGCTTTACGAAGGCCTGCCGATCAGCCCCGACGCGGGCATCTGGTGGCAGCTGTGCGAGAAGTATCGCGTGCGCACCATGTTCTCCTCACCGACTGCGATCCGCGTGCTGAAGAAGCATGATGCGGCACTCCTGAAGAAGTACGACCTGTCATCGTTGAAGTATCTGTTTCTCGCCGGCGAGCCGCTCGATGAACCGACGGCGAAATGGATATCCGAAGGTCTCGGCAAGCCGATCATCGACAACTACTGGCAGACCGAAACCGGTTGGCCCGCGCTGTGCCTGCATCCGGGACTTGACCTGAAGTCGATCAAGTTCGGCTCGCCGGGTCTGCCGAACTTCGGCTACCGCTACCGCGTGATCAACGAGACCACGGGCCTGGACTGCGCGCCGAACGAAAAGGGGGTTCTCGTCGCCGTGCCGCCACTGCCGCCGGGCTGCATGACGACGATCTGGCACGACGACGCGCGCTTCGTGCAGAGCTATTTTTCGCACTTCAAGGAGCTGCTGTACTCCTCGCTCGACTGGGCGATCCGCGACGAGGACGGCTACACCTATATCCTCGGCCGCACCGATGATGTGATCAACGTCGCCGGGCACCGCCTCGGCACTCGCGAAATCGAGGAGTCGGTGTCGAGCTACGCGAGCGTCGCCGAGGCCGCAGTCATCGGCGTCAAGGATGAGTTGAAAGGGCAGGTGCCGATCGTGTTCGCGACGCTGAAATCGGCCGCCGCCGATGCGGCGAACAAACAGGAAGCGGCGAGCGGCATGCAACAGCGCGTCGTCGACATGCTCGGCGGCGTGGCCAAGCCTGCGCGCGTCTACATCGTCAACGCATTGCCGAAGACACGCTCGGGCAAGCTGCTGCGCCGCTCGCTGCAGGCACTGGCCGAGGACCGCGATCCGGGCGATCTGTCGACGCTCGACGATCCGAACTCGCTGGAGGAAGTGCGCAATGCGCTGCGGCGCGGGCCGGATGTGGGCAACTGAGGTCTGCCGAAGCGCCGACGGGGTCTGAGCTCGATTGCCCAGGTCCTGGACCATCGGGTATCTATCAGGTACAGCCCGGCATGCCGATCACGCCGGTCAGCATGGTGAGATTTTCGGATACGTGACCGTCGGTTCCGGTTAGTGTTGCCGTCGCGGTGGTGCAACTGGTGAACGTGATGGTGAGTTGACCCCAAGTGACGGGAACGCGCAGCGGGGCCTGGAACGTGCCCGAGTTCGAATAGCTCATGTTCAGCGTGATTGGGCTGCCAAGCGTGATCGTCTTCGGGCCGAAATCGGAAATTAGCCACAGAGGGCCGCCGCTCGCGTTGACGCCATAGTAGGTGACGATAAGGCCGACGGCGGAAGAGGGCAGGATGTTGAAGCCGGTTCCGGTGAACGTATGGTCGTACCAGAGTCCGGCGAACGAACCCGTGGCGATCGAGCCGGCGTAGTCGGTGAGGATAGATGAATAGTAGGCGGTGAAATCGCCATTGATCTGGGTGCTGCCGGTGCCTCCACCCCAAAAGCCAATGATGGCGGCGCCCGCGGCGCTGTTCGGGTTGCTGCTGGCAGACCAGTAATACGTTGCAGTGCCTGGCGTCACGCAGTTGACCAGATACCACGACGAGTTGGTGTTCACCGTACCGGTACCTTGATGGTGGGTGAAACTGGGCGAGCTGAAAAAATCGCAGCTGACATTGCCCTGCGCGTCGACCACGATCGTTACCGTGCCATAGTCGCCGCCCGTATAGATGCCGGTGTACGTGCCTTCTCCGATCGGGCCGGCGTGCACGCCGCGACCAGCCAGCGCGATCAAGGCAATAAACATCCATGCAAGAAAGCGGAAATCGGCGAAGAGATGCTTCTTCTTCATGTCGGCTGCTCCATTTGAGATTCAATAGTCAGCGATTTCCCCCGCGACGGTATTCTGCCTACTGTCCGAGCTTAATTCATCCCCGTCAGGCTCGATTTCGGGATTAGTAATGCCGGCGCCGATGCTTGGCACGTGTCGGGTCCGCGGGACGCAGTCAGTGCTCGAGGGGGTTGATGCTAAAATGCCCGCCCAGCATGGAGATCCGCATGAGTATTTCGTCTGCCGGAAAGCGCTTCCGCGCCGCGCTCGCCGCCGAATCGCCGTTGCAGGTCATTGGCGCGATCAACGCCAACCATGCGCTGCTGGCGAAGCGTGCAGGCTATCGAGCGATCTATCTGTCCGGCGGTGGCGTCGCGGCGGGTTCGCTCGGCCTGCCCGACCTCGGCATCAACACGCTCGATGACGTGCTCACCGACGTGCGCCGCATCACCGACGTCTGTGACCTGCCGCTGCTCGTCGACATCGACACGGGCTTCGGTCCGTCCGCGTTCAACATCGAGCGCACGGTGAAGTCGCTGATCAAGTTCGGCGCGGCCGCCTGTCACATCGAGGACCAGGTCGGCGCCAAGCGCTGCGGCCATCGCCCGGGCAAGGAGATCGTCAGCCGCCAGGAAATGGCCGATCGAGTCAAGGCTGCGACCGATGCGAAGACGGATCCGGAGTTCTTCCTGATCGCACGCACCGATGCGATCCAGATAGAAGGCGTCGATGCCGCGATCGAACGCGCGCTCGCCTGCGTCGAGGCCGGCGCCGACGGCATCTTTGCCGAGGCCGCCTACGACCTGCCGACCTACAGGAAATTCGTCGACGCGGTGAAAGTGCCGGTGCTCGCCAACATCACCGAGTTCGGCAAGACGCCGCTGTTCACGGTGGACGAGTTGCGCACAACCGGTGTCGGTATCGTGCTCTATCCGCTGAGCGCGTTCCGCGCAATGAACAAGGCGGCGGAAAACGTCTACAACGCGATCCGCCGCGACGGCCACCAGAAGAACGTGCTCGAGACGATGCAGACGCGCGAGGAGCTGTACGAGCGCATCGGTTACCACGACTACGAGAACAAGCTCGACAACCTGTTTGCTGCTTCGCCGAAGAACGGATGAGCGAACTTCCCCCCCAGACCGTGGACGAACGGCGTGAGGCGCGCGATTGGAGTGGTGTCGCCGCGGTCGTCGCCGCGTTGATCGGCTTCATGGCTTTGCTCGTGTCCGGCTATACCGCGCTTATCCAGCATCAGCAGGTGAGTGCGCAGGTGTGGCCTTATCTGCTTATCGGCTACGCCGACCCCGATCGCTCGATTGTCGTCCTGAACAAAGGCGTCGGCCCGGCGCAGGTGCGCGCCGTGCAGGTGCTGGTCGACGACAAGCCGCAGCAGAGCTGGAGCGACGTGGTGAAGGCGCTCGGCCTCGACAACGACAATCTTGGCAAGTCGACGATCAGCGGCAATGTGCTGTCGGCGGGGGAGAAAGTTGCGATGGTCCAGATGCTCGATGATGCAAGCTACGAGCGCTTCCGCCTGGCCGCGCAGAAGCGCCTGAAGATCAGCATCTGTTATTGCTCGACGCTTGGCGAATGCTGGATTCGCGATCGCAAGGTGCGTGACCAGAACACCACACAGGTAGACGCCTGCCCGGCGTGGCCGGCGGATCAGCAATTCAAAGATTGATGCGGCCGCGGCCCGACGCCGCTGCGCGCAGGCAGCAATCGCAACAAGGAGACAGAAGTGAGCGACAACGCCCCAGCTACCCCCTTCAAGCCGAAGAAATCCGTCGCCCTGAGCGGCACGCTCGCGGGCAACACCGCGCTGTGCACGGTCGGCCGCAGCGGCAACGACCTGCACTACCGCGGCTACGACATCCTCGATGTGGCCGAGACCTGCGAGTTCGAGGAAATCGCGCATCTTCTCGTGCACGGCAAGCTGCCGACGGTGGCGGAACTCGCCACCTACAAGGCCAAGCTCAAGGCGCTGCGTGGCATTCCTGCATCCGTGAAAGCCACGCTCGAACAACTGCCGCCCTCGGCGCATCCGATGGACGTGATGCGCACGGCCGTCTCCGCACTCGGCTGCGTCTCGCCCGAAAAGGATGACCACAATCACCCCGGCGCGCGCGACATCGCCGACAAGCTGATGGCTTCGCTTGGTTCGATGCTGCTGTACTGGTACCAATACAGTCACAACGGCAAGCGCATCGACGTGGAAACCGACGACGACTCGATCGGCGGGCACTTCCTCCACCTGCTGCATGGCAAGGCGCCGAGCGAGGAATGGGTGCGCGCGATGCACACCTCGCTGATCCTCTACGCCGAGCACGAGTTCAACGCCTCGACGTTCACCGCGCGGGTGATCGCCGGTACCGGCAGCGACATGTATTCGTGCATCGCCGGCGCGATCGGCGCGCTGCGCGGTCCCAAGCACGGCGGCGCGAACGAAGTCGCATTCGAGATCCAGAAGCGCTACAACACGCCGGACGAGGCGGAAGCCGACATCCGCAAGCGCGTGGAGAACAAGGAAGTCGTCATCGGTTTCGGCCATCCGGTCTATACGGTCAGCGACCCGCGCAACAAGGTGATCAAGGAGGTCGCGCGCGACCTGTCCAAAGAGGCCGAGAACACGAAGATGTTCGACATCGCCGAGCGCCTGGAATCGACGATGTGGGAGATCAAGAAGATGTTCCCGAATCTCGACTGGTTCAGCGCGGTGAGCTACCACATGATGGGCGTGCCGACGGCGATGTTCACGCCGCTGTTCGTGATCTCGCGCACCTCGGGCTGGAGCGCGCATGTGATCGAGCAGCGCATCGACGGCAAGATCATCCGCCCGAGCGCGAACTATGTGGGTCCGGAAGACCTCAAGTTCGTACCGCTGACAAAGCGCACATAAAATATTGCCTGGGCTGCGACGTTCCGTTTCCGACGTTCGTCAATGCGGATGCAGAGGGCATTCTTGGGAGTCGAGGGAGACGTGGATGAAGATTCGTTCGCACCCCAGCTTTCTGCACCTTCTGATCATGCTGTTTGTAGCGAGCGTGCAAAGCGCGCATGTCGCGGCGGCCGGCGGCACAGGGCCCGGCATCTACAAGGGCTCGTACTCGAGCGACGCTCCAGGCGGTGACTACGGAGCGGTCACGATCATCGTCGATGGTCAGGGCAACACCGCCTGCAATTTTCACAGTACTCCGACCAACGACGAACGGATCACCGTGGGCGGGATGGTGAATTCGAGCTCGTCGCATTTTGCTTTGACCTGCGCGAATGCAGGGATCAGTTTCGGCGGCGGCTGGATGGCGACGACGGACTCCGCCAGCATCGCTGGCCAGTCGCTGTCAGGAACCTGGAAAAGTGTCTTTGGCCCCTCGCCGCCGATTACCGGCACATTCACCGCAACATTCGTTTCAGGCTTGAGCCCCATCGATCCTGCCGCGATCACGGGCCTTTGGTACCAGCCGGGAATGCACGACGGCGGTTTCAATTTTCTTTTCGCCGACCAAGGGCTGTACGTCACTTACATGGGCGTGACCTTCTGGGCGGTCTCGTTCGACGGCAAACCGGTAGGAGTGCCGTTGGGCAGTCCCTATTGGCTTATTTCCGATGTGGGTCCGCAGACAGTTCTTCCCGGCACGGCGTTCAGCGTCAACGTGTTCGCTCCGCCGAATCCGCCGACGACCCAGGTCGGTCCTGCTCAGGCCGAGCCTCAGGGTTCACTCAAGATTGTCTTTTTCGATTGCAAGTTGGCCACGGCAACGCTGACCGGCTCCACGTTCGTTCCGAGCAATCTCAGCTGGAATCTTCACAAGCTGGTGGGTGCCGCCAACGGCCCGGGCTGCTGAGGAGGTCGATTCGATCAGCCTGCGGAGCGGACCGGCGCGATGTCCTCGAAGCGCACGTTGCCGATCGCGTACGATTTCCAGTCGCGATAATCGAAGTGCCACCATTCGTATTCGTAGACGCTGAAACCTTCGGCTTCCATGTAATGACGCAGCAGATCGCGTTTCGTGCGTGAGGTGTCGCTGCCGCCCGCGTAGCCCGGGTAGGCGCGCTCGCTCATCTCGTCGTACAGGCTCGGCATCTCCACGGCCTTGCCGGTTCTCAAGTCATACAGCGTAAGGTCGACGGCGCAGCCGCGGTTGTGGCGCGAGCCCTTGGCCGGATCGGCCACGAACTGGTGTTTGTCGGCCGGCGTCGCGTCCCAGAAGATTTTCGTCACGTACCACGGCCGGTACGCGTCGTGGATCATCAGCCCGTAGCCTTCCTTCGCGAGCGCGCGATTCACGCGCACGACTGCCTCTGCCGCGGGGCGTTGCAAAAATGCGCGCGCCTGACTGTACAACGGCGTGCCGAGGAAGTTGCGCGTCGTCGCGTAGCGGATGTCGAGCTTGATCGTCGGATCGAGGGTGACGAGTTCGACGAGATCAGTCTTGCGGAATTCGCCCGGCTCGGTCGGCGGCGTTGCCGCCAGCGCGCTCGGCAGCAGTTCCGCCACCGGCCGCACGGGATCGATATGGAAAAATGCCAGAGCATCTGGCGTAGCTGCAAGCTGCGGGCTTGCAGACTGGCATGCCGCGAGTATGAGTGCGATGAACGACGTGGATATCGGGCGAAGCATCGGATCGATCCTGCCGCAGGGTTGCGCGCAGTGTACACGCAACGAACTTTTCAGCGTCGCAGGACTCGCGTAGATTGCGTCGGGTATGCAATGGAGGCGAACGGCATGAAAGTGAATTTCTTTGGCGCGGCAGGTACGGTCACCGGCTCGATGCACCTCGTTGACGCGGCGGGCAAACGCATCCTGCTCGACTGCGGCATGATCCAGGGCAGCGACGCGGAGGAGGCGCGCAACACCGAGGCGTTTCCGTTCGACGTCAACGCGATCGACGCAGTCGTTGTCAGTCATGCGCATATCGACCATACCGGGCGGTTGCCGCTGCTCGCAGCGCGCGGCTATCAGGGGCCGATCTATGCGCAGGAAGCCACCTGCGATCTGATCCCTGTGATGCTGATGGATTCGGCTTCGCTGCAGGAGAGCGATGCGGCGCGCCAGAGTCGCAAGCGTGTGGCAGGCACGCCCGAAGTCGTGCCGCTGTACACGCGCGATGACGTGCAGAAGATGTTGCCGCAGTTGCGTCCTCTGCCGTACCACCAACGCACCACGCTGTTTCCCGACATCGAAGTGGACCTGCGCGACGCGGGCCATATCCTCGGCTCATCCATCATCGAACTGTTCGCCGACGGCCGCACGCTCGTGTTTTCGGGCGATCTCGGCCCCAAGGGCACGCCTATCCTGCGCGATCCGGAAACGCCGCCTGCGGCCGATCTCGTGCTGATGGAATCGACCTACGGCAACCGCAACCACAAGGATCGTGCCGAGACCGTGCGTGAACTCGGTGGCATCCTCGACGACGCGTGGAAGAATCAAGGCAACGTCTTGATACCGGCCTTCGCCGTCGGCCGCACGCAGGAACTCCTGTACTGGTTCGCGCGCTTCTGGGACGAATGGAATCTGTCACGTTGGAAAATTTTCATCGACAGTCCGATGGCAGCGAAGGTTATCCAGATCTACGACCGCCACCACGAGTTGTTCGACGACGACGCGCTCGAGGTGTGGAAGGGCACGCCCAACCCGTTCCGCTTGCCGAACCTGCACACGACCGACTCGATCCAGGATTCGATGGCGATCAACCAGATCCGTAGCGGCGCGATCATTATCGCAGGCAACGGCATGGCCAGCGGCGGACGCATCGTGCACCACCTGCGCCACAACATCGGCCGACGCGAGGCGCATATCGTGTTCGTCGGCTACCAGGCAGACGGCACGCTCGGTCGACGCCTCGTCAACGGCGCGAAAACGGTGCGCATGTTCGGTGAGGAATATCAGGTCAACGCGCAGTGTCACACGATCGGTGGCTTGTCTGCGCACACCGATCAGAACGGCCTGCTCGAATGGTACGGCGGCATCGCCGGGCATCCATCAGTCGCGCTCGTGCATGGCGAGGACGACGCGCGTGAAGCGCTCGCGACTGAATTGCACGAACGCTTCGGCGTGACGGCGGAGCTCGCGCGGCCAGGTGCGGTACGCGAGGTGTAGACCGCGCGACGGATCATGCATCGGCGCGATTCTTGCTCTGTCCACTTTCGATCCCGACGCGGGATTGTGCGCCGATTGAACCGGTGGCGGGCGAAGTGGAATGGACCTGTTGTCACCGTGGCGATCGCGCCGCGATGACAATCAGGGGGCAATCAAGTGGAGATTGCCATGCATGGTTCAAAATCCCCCAATCGCCTGGTCGTTGCGTTTTTCGCGGCGGGAGCGGCGATCACCGGTATCTCGTCGCCCGCGCTGGCAAAGGACGGCGGCGATTATCAACAGCACGTACTCGTCTCCGACGGTTCGATCGCGGCCGACCATACCGATCCCAACCTCGTCAACGCCTGGGGCGTTGCCTTCAATCCGTTCGGTGTCGTCTGGGTCGCGAACAATCACAGCGGCACGTCGACCTTGTACGACGGCATGGGCAATCCGCAGTCGCTCGTCGTTGCAATCCCGAGCCCGACCAACGCAACCGGCGGCAGTCCCACCGGCATCGTCTACAACGGATCGAGTGGCTTCACCGTCAGCAACGGCACGGTGACGGGCGCGAGCCGCTTCCTCTTCGCCACCGAGGATGGCGTGATCGCCGGTTGGGCGCCGAACGTGGACACGACGCATGCGCTGCGCGCGGTCGACAGCTCGGCCGGCGGCGCGATCTACAAGGGCCTCGCGCTCAGTGCGGGCGGCAGCGGGCAGTTGCTCTACGCCACCGATTTCCACAACGGCAAGGTCG
The DNA here is from genome assembly GCF_036383415.1 of Rudaea sp. Lineage (GTDB taxonomy): Bacteria > Pseudomonadota > Gammaproteobacteria > Xanthomonadales > Rhodanobacteraceae > Rudaea. The sequence goes on from NZ_DASVOK010000275.1 coordinate 38,782, forward strand.
ACGTTTTCGACAGCAAGTTCGCCCCGGTCAGCCTGCCTGCGGGCGCGTTCGTCGATGCGAAAATTCCATCCGGCTTCGCGCCGTTCGGCATCCAGGCAATCAATGGCGACATATTCGTCACTTACGCGATGCAGGATGCCGATCGGCACGACGACGTCCATGGCCGCGGCCTCGGTTACGTGGACGTCTATGATCCGAACGGCAAGCTGTTGCATCGCGTTGCTTCGCGCGGCCAGCTCAACGCGCCGTGGGGCATGGCGCTCGCACCGGCCGGCTTCGGCCGCTTCAGCAGCAGCCTGCTCGTCGGCAATTTCGGTGATGGCCGCATCAACGCCTATGACCTCAAGTCCGGCACGCCGCTCGGCACTCTGCGCGATGCGCAGCACGTGCCGTTGCAGATCGACGGACTCTGGGGCATCGCATTCGGCAACGGATTTGCCAGCCAGCCGGTCGACACGCTGTTTTTCGCCGCCGGACCGGGCGACGAGGCGCACGGTGCCTACGGACGCATCGATGTCGTGGCGAGTAGCGCGACTAGCAGCGACGACGATTCGAGCGACGAGTGAGGACAGTGCTTGTGGCTGAGCCCGCCTGATTCAGAGTTCGGCGGCCAGCAGGGTTCCCTGCGCGATCGCGCGCTTGGCATCGAGTTCGGCGGCGACATCCGCGCCGCCGATCAGGTGCACGGTAATGCCGGCCGCGGCGAGGCCGGCATGCAGGTCGCGGCGCGGCTCCTGACCGGCGCAGACGACGACATTGTCCACTTGTATACATTGCGCCACGCCGTCGATGCTGACGTGCAGGCCGGCGTCGTCGATGCGCTCGTAGTTCACGCCGCCGAGCATCTTCACGTTCTTCATCTTCAGCGCCGCGCGATGCACCCAGCCGGTCGTCTTGTTGAGGCGCTTGCCCGGCGTGCCCGGCGTGCGCTGGAGCAGCCAGACGGCGCGTTCGGCGGCTTCGGGTTCGGGCTTCGCCAGGCCGCCGCGGTGCGTGTAGGCGATGTCGACGCCCCATTCCTGCGACCAGCGCGCGACGTCCGTGGTCGGCGAAGGCGCGGCTTGAGTGAGGAACTCGGCGACATCGAAGCCGATGCCGCCCGCGCCGACGATGGCGATACGCTGGCCTACGGGCTTGCGCTGGCGCAGCACGTCGATGTAGCTCAGCACCATCGGATGGTCGGCACCGGTGATGTCGAGCGCGCGCGGCACGATGCCGGTGGCGAGGATCACCGCATCGAATCCGCGCAGCGATTCCACCGTTGCCGTCGTGCCGAGGCGCAGTTCGACGCCCGTGTCCTCGATGCGATGGCCGAAGTAGCGCAGCGTCTCGGAGAACTCTTCCTTGCCCGGGATGCGTTTGGCGAGGTTGAACTGGCCGCCGATCTCGCTCGCGGCATCGATCAGAGTCGCCGCGTGGCCACGCTCGGCCAGCGTCGTCGCGCAGGCTAGGCCGGCCGGCCCTGCACCGATCACGGCGATCTTCTTTGGCGCCGTCGTTTTCGCGATGACGAGTTCGGTCTCGGCGCAAGCGCGCGGATTGAGCAGGCACGAGGCGCGCTTTTCCGCGAAGATGTGGTCGAGGCAGGCCTGGTTGCAGGCGATGCAGGTGTTGATGCGCGAGCTGCGCCCGGCGCGCGCCTTGTTCACCCAGTCCGGATCGGCGAGCAACGGGCGCGCCATCGACACCATGTCGGCGCCGCCCTCCGCGAGGATCTGCTCGGCGAGCTCGGGCATGTTGATGCGGTTGGTCGTGATCAGCGGAATCGAAACTTCGGGCTTCAGCTTCTTCGTCACCCAGGCGAACGACGCGCGCGGGACGCTGGTGACGATCGTCGGCACGCGCGCCTCGTGCCAGCCGATGCCGGTGTTGATGAGCGTCGCGCCGGCGGCTTCGATCTTTTTCGCAAGCTGCACGATCTCGGCCCAACTCTGCGCGTCGTCGACGAGATCGAGCATCGACAGGCGATAGACGATGATGAATTCGCGTCCGACCGCGGCGCGCGTGCGGCGCACGATCTCGGCGGCAAACCGCTGGCGCTTCTCGGCGCTGCCGCCCCAGTCGTCCGTGCGCGTGTTCGTGCGCGCGGCGAGGAACTGGTTGATCAGATAACCCTCGCTGCCCATGATCTCGACGCCGTCGTAGCCGGCGTCCTGGGCGAGGCGAGCACAATTGGCGAAGTCGTTGATCGTTCGCTCGACGCCGCGTGCCGACAGCGCGCGAGGCGTGAACGGCGTGATCGGCGACTTGATCCTCGACGGCGCGACCGACAGCGGCTGATAGCCGTAGCGGCCGGCGTGCAGGATCTGCAGGCAGATCTTGGCGCCTTCACCGTGCGCCGCGGCCGTGACCTTGCGATGGCGTGCTACGTGCCACGGCAGCGACAGCCGCCCGCCGAACGGCGTCAGCCAGCCTTCGATGTTCGGTGCGATGCCACCGGTAACCATCAGGCCGACACCACCGCGCGCGCGCTCGGCGAAATAGGCCGCGAGCTTGTCGAAGTCGCGCGCATGGTCCTCAAGACCCGTGTGCATCGAACCCATGAGCACGCGGTTCGGCAGCGTCGTGAAGCCGAGGTCGAGTGGGGCGAGCAGGTGCGGGTAGTGCGGATTCGGTGTGGCAGCGGCGATCATCGAGAATCGAACGGTCGTTTGAATTCCGCTACGATGCCCTGAATTGCGCTGCGGCACAAGCTTTGCGCGTCGCACCCGGGCAAGCAAATCCTGTCCGCGGACGCCGCGCTGGCGCGACCAGGCAAGCCCCTTTTGCCGGGACTTGCCTGGACTGATGCATGGGTTTACAGGTCGATCTTCGAGACCTTCGTGCCGTCGACGGACAGGTCGCCCATCAAGCCGGCATTGGTCAGGACGATGACCTCGACCGGTGCGGTGGCTGTGGTCGTATCGACCGAGCCGTTTGCTCCGACCTTGACGATCGCCACTGAAGCGTCGGCGCCGGCCGACCAGCCGGACGATCTGCGGAAGCCGTCCAGGGCATCCTTGGTCATGAACAGGAATACGACCGCCTTGGATTGCGCGCCGGCCTGCAGACCGACCGACAGTGACGTGGTGTTGTAATAGCCGGTGGTCTTGCCGCCGATGTGGAGCGCGCCGTTGCCGTGTTCGCCGCCGACGACCAGGCCCGCCTGGATCACCTTCGGGAATACGAGCACGCCGGCGGCCTTGGCCATCAGTTCACGCGAGCCGGGGACGACCGAATGCGCACGCGACAGCGTGGCGTCGACGTCGGCATCGAGCGACATGCGTTTGGAGGCATTGGTGGCGGCGGAGTTGGGCTTGTCCGGCGTGGTCGTGCAGCCGGTCAGTCCGAAGCTGGAGGCGGCGATCGCCGCACCGAGCATGACTGCGAGTTTGCGCATCTGCATGATCCTTCTCCTTCGAATGATGGTGAAGTGAATCGGCATCGATACATGATTCGCCGGTTTTTTTATATCACAATGACCTGAACGGACAGCGAGCTTGCAAGCCCGCTGCGTCGATCCCATGTAAGAAGAACCTCTTTGGTCTTTGATCTGCTTTGAAATTTTCGCCATGAATCCAGTGGCGGATCGTTAAAGGAAAATTCATGTCTGTACTTGTTCTCGCCGAACAGCGCCTGCTCGCACCGGGTGGTCTCGCCGCCGCCGACCTCGATCGGGTGTTTGCTCAGCTCGTCGGGCCGTCGATCGACGCGGCCGACCTGTATTTCCAGCATTCGCGCAGCGAGTCATGGATGCTCGAGGACGGCATCGTCAAGGAAGGCAACCATTCGATCGAGCAGGGCGTCGGCGTGCGCGCGATGAGCGGCGAGAAGACCGGCTTCGCCTATTCGGACGAGATCGTGCTGCCGGAACTGCTGACCGCGGCGAAGAGCGCGCGCGCGATCGCGCAATCGGGCAACGATCGCGCCGCGCATGCGCTCACCGCGCGCAATGCGCAGTCGCTGTACCCGGCGATCGATCCGGTTGAGAGCATCGCCAACGAGGAGAAGATCGCGCTGCTGCGCGAAGTGGACAAGTTCACGCGCGCGCTCGATCCGCGCGTGACGCAGGTGATCGTGAGCCTGTCGGCAACGCTGGACACCGTGCTTGTCGCGGCAATGGACGGCACGCTCGCCGCCGACGTGCGCCCGCTCGTGCGCATGAATGTCAACGTGATCGCAGAACAGAATGGTCGGCGCGAATCGGCCAGTTCCGGCGGCGGCGGCCGTCACGGCTATCGCGAACTGCTCGCGAACGGCCGCGCGCATGAGTTCGCGCGCGAAGCGGTACGGCAGGCGCTGGTCAATCTCGAATCGGTGCCGGCGCCCGCGGGCAGCATGACCGTCGTGCTCGGTCCCGGCTGGCCTGGCGTGCTGCTGCACGAGGCGATCGGCCACGGCTTCGAGGGCGATTTCATCCGCAAGGGCACGAGCGCGTTCGCGGGGCGCTACGGCGATCGTATCGCGGCGAAAGGCGTCACCGTCGTCGACGACGGCACGCTCGCGAATCGGCGCGGCTCGCTCAGCGTCGACGACGAAGGCACGCCGACCGAGCGCACCGTGCTGGTCGAAGACGGCATCCTCAAGGGTTACATGCAGGACAAGTTCAATGCGCAGCTGATGGGCCAGCGTTCGACCGGCAACGGCCGGCGCGAATCATTCGCGCACCTGCCGATGCCACGCATGCGCAACACCTACATGCTTGCGGGCCAGCACGATCCGGGCGAGATCATCGCCTCGGTCGAGCGCGGTTTGTACGCCGTCAACTTCGGCGGTGGCCAGGTCGACATCACCAATGGCAAGTTCACCTTCTCGGCGAGCGAGGCCTACCTGATCGAGAACGGCAGGGTGACGCGGCCGGTCAAGGGCGCGACGCTGATCGGCTCGGGGCCCGAGGTGCTCACGCGCGTGTCGATGATCGGCAACGACCTGAAACTCGACGAAGGTGTCGGCGTCTGCGGCAAGGAAGGGCAGAGCGTGCCGGTCGGCGTCGGCCAGCCGACGCTGCGCATCGACGCGATGACAGTGGGCGGCACCGCGGCGTGAGGCACGCCTGCGTGCGTTCCGGTATTTTCGCTCTTGCGTTGCTGTTCTTCGTGAATGCAACTCACGCGGCAGATGATGCAAAAAGCATTGCGTCGATGAGTTGCAATGTGCTCGCATCGCGTGTCGACGCCACCCAGGGCAACGCCCCGGTTTTTCTGCGCAGTTACGACCATGAGCGCGGTACGGGTGAGTCGGACGAGCCGGCGCTGCGCACGGCAGCGTTCACCTACGACAACGCGCTGGCGGTGATCGCGCTGCTCGCCTGTGACAAGCGCGAACAAGCTGCGCGTATCGGCGAGGCATTGCGTGTGGCCGCGATGGGCGACGCACACCTGCGCAACACTTATCGCGCCGGCGCGGTCGAAGGCAAGCCGTTGCCGAACGGCTGGTGGGACCGGAAAGCAAGCCGCTGGGTCGAAGATGCGTATCAGGATGGCACGGCGACCGGCAATGTCGCGTGGGCCGCGCTGGCCCTGCTCGCCATGCATGATGCCACCGGCGAGGTCTGCTGGCGCGATGCGGCGGTGAAGCTGGCGAACTGGATCGTCGCGAGCGCCGCGGACACGCGTGGTGGCGGAGGTTTTGGCGACGGCATCGAAGGCTTCGATGCGACGCCGGGAAAAATTTCGTGGAAATCGACCGAACACAACATCGATCTCGTCGCGCTGTTCGCCTGGCTCGATCGCCTCGATGCGAAAGGCGAGTGGAAGCGACACGAGCGGCAGGCACGCGGCTTCGTCGATACGCAGTGGGACGCGGCGAGCGCGCATTTCTGGATCGGCACGCTGCTGGACGGCGTGACGCCGAACCGAACTACCTCCGGACTCGACGTACAACTCTGGGCGCAATTGCTGCCGAATGCGGACAAGCGATGGCAACAGGCGCTGGCCTGGGTCGAGCGCAAGCATGGCGTGGCCGGCGGCTTCGATTTCAACGACGACCGCGATGGACTGTGGACCGAAGGCACGGCGCAGGCGGCGCTCGTGTATCGCAGGCTTGGCCGTGGGGACGAAGCCGCGAAGCTGTTCGCAACGATCGCGCAACAGGCTTCGACGGGCGGATTCCTCTACGCCACGCGCGAGCCGCGCATCACGACCGGCCTCGCCGTCGGCGGCGACAGCACTTCGGCGGACTTCTACTACTATCGCCGTCCGCATCTCGCTGCGACGGCTTGGGCGGCGTTGGCCGCCCTTGATCGCAACCCGTTCGAACCGGCGCCGGAGAAGGCGGCAAAACAACGCTGATTTCCGGTATGGTAGGGCGCGATGAGTTCCGAAGACGCCGCCATCCTCGAATCGAGCGCGCCGACTGACGAACGCACGGCGCTGGCCGCGGCTGCGGCCGTCGATATCCGCAACGGCTTTGCCGACTACAACGACCGCTTCCGCGCGGTCACGCGCCGCGCCAAGCAGCGTTTCGAGGCGCGCGACTTCATCTCGGCGCAGATGGACAACGTCGAGCGCATGGATCTCTACGACATCTGCGTGCGCGCGACCACGTCGCAGCTGGAACGCCTGTTGCGCGAGCGCGTGCGCGATCACGTTCTGTGGATCGACATCCGCAACAGCTTCGCCGAGCTGATCGCGCCGCTGCTCGACCAGGAACTCAACAAGACTTTCTACAACACGCTGACACGGCGTTTCTTCGGCACCTCGGGTGTCGATGCGCAGATCGAATTCGTTGCGCTTGACATCGAACCGACCGACCGTATCACCCACCCGGTTGAACGCCACAGCTATGCGGTGTGGGGGCAACTGCCGCGCGTCTGCCAGCGCATGCTCGAGGACTATGCGTTCTACGTGCCCTACGCGCACCAGAGCCTGTGCGCACTGCGCATCGCCGAAACGCTGACCGAGCGGCTGCTGGAATGGGGCGCCACGGACGCGGCGAACGCCAATCCGATCCGCGCGATCGAATTGCTCGACACGGTGTTCTACCGTGAGCGCCGCGCCTATCTCGTCGGGCGCATCTTCGGCGCCGAGCGCATTGCACCGCTCGTCATCGCGCTGGTCAACGAGGACGCGGGTCTGCGCGTCGATGCGGTGCTGACTGAACGCGCGCACGTCGCCCAGGTGTTCGGCTACACGCGCAGCTATTTTCAGGCCGATCTGCCGACCGTGGGCGACGCGGTCGTGTTCCTGCGCACGCTGCTGCCGTTCAAGCCGATCGACGAGCTGTACACCGCGCTCGGCCGCGCCAAGCAGGGCAAGACCGAGCGCTATCGCCACTTCTTCCGCCACCTCGCCGCGCACCGTGACGAACAGTTCGTGCACGCCGACGGCGAGCGCGGCATGGTCATGGCCGTGTTCACGCTGCCTTCGTATCCACTCGTGTTCAAGCTGATCCGCGACAAGTTCGCGTTCCCGAAGGAGAGCGTGCGCGCAGAGGTGATGCAGAAGTACACGCTCGTGTTCCGCCACGACCGTTGCGGGCGTCTCGTCGATGCGCAGGAATTCCGCTTCCTGCGCTTTCCGCGCAACCAGTTCGCTTTGGATTTGCTCGACGAGCTGCTGACCAGCTGCAGTGAAACCGTGAAGATCGACGGCGACGATCTCGTCGTCGCGCACTGCTACGTCGAGCGCCGCGTCCGCCCGCTCAACCTCTACGTGCGCGAGGCCGAGCCCGACGCCGGAATCCGCGCCGTGGTCGATTACGGCCAGGCGATCCGCGATCTCGCTTCGAGCAACATCTTCCCGGGCGACCTGCTGTTCAAGAACTTCGGTGTCACCGGCACCGGCCGCGCGATCTTCTACGACTACGACGAGCTGTGCTTGGTCAGCGAGTGCCGCTTCCGCGAATTGCCCGAGGACGACGACCGTGGCGAGTCGTTCTACGTCGGCCCGTTCGACGTCTTTCCCGAACAGTTCCCACGCTTCCTCGGCATGGATGCGGCGCAGCGCGCGGCCCTGCTCGAAGCGCACGGCGACATCTTCAGTGTGCGCTGGTGGCGCGAGCTGCAGGAGCGCCTCGCCCGCGGCCTTGTCGCTGACCTGCCGCCATATCCGAGGCAAGTTCGAATCGGGGTGGAATCTTTTTCGCAAAACGCCGGTCTGTAGGGCCGGTCATCACCACAAGAGGGAGCAGTTTCATGCGCAATATCGCAACATTGACCCTGGCGCTCGCGGCCGCGTTGGCCGCAAATTCCGCGTTCGCCGATCAGCCGAAGGCACCGGTCACGCCGGGCGCACTCGCGCAGGCAACGTCGATCGACACCGTTCTGGCCGGCGACTGGCGCTCGGACAAGAACAAGGCGCGCGACAAATACCGCCACCCGAAGGAGACGCTCGCGTTCTTCGGCGTCGCGCCCAACCAGAGCGTGATTGAACTGTATCCCGGCGGCGGCTGGTATACCGAAATTCTCGCGCCGTACCTCAAGGAGCACGGCCACTACGTCGCCGCCATCATCAAGCCGGACAAGCCGGGCGGCGAGGAAGCGCTCAACAAAACCGGGATCAAGGCCAAGCTGGCGGCGGACCCGGCGCGTTATTCCGCGGCTCAGGTCGTCGAGTTCGTGCCGAAGACGGCGGTGCTCGGCCCGCCCGGGAGCGCGGATGTCGTGTTGACGTTCCGCAACGTCCACAACATGACCGACGACGGAGTCGCCGAACCGATTTTCAAGGCGATGTTCGCGGTGCTCAAGCCGGGCGGCACGCTGGGCGTCGTCGACCATCGCGCCAAGGCGGGTACGACACTCGAACAGGACAAGGAATCGGGCTATCTTCCGGTCGACGCCGTGGTCAAGCTCGCCACCGACGCGGGCTTCAAGCTCGAGGCACAGAGTGAGATCAACGCCAATCCTAAGGACACGAAGGACTACCCGAAGGGCGTGTGGACCTTGCCGCCGGTGCTCACACTCAAGGACGTCGATCGCGAAAAATACATCGCGATCGGCGAGTCCGACCGGATGACGCTGAAGTTCGTCAAGCCGAAGAAGTAGTTCGATCGAAGCGCTTCGTGCGGTATCCCGAAAATTGGGGATACCGCACGC
>NZ_DASVOK010000276.1:0-6977 GCF_036383415.1 Rudaea sp.
GCCGGTCCTTGCTCATGCGCAGGACTATAGCAGCGCGTGAGGGCGGCGACCCTTGCCGGGCTGGTATCATATGCGGCCCAGTTTTGCGTGCTCACATGACTTCGATCGAAGCCGACATCACCGACCTCACCCACGACGGGCGCGGCGTGGCGCACATCGCCGGCAAGGCCGTGTTCGTCGCCGGCGCACTTGCCGGCGAGCGTGTGCGTTTGCGCGATCTGCGCAAGCATCGGCACTACGACGAGGCGGCGGTCGAGGAAGTGCTGCGCGCGTCGCCCGATCGTGTCGCACCACGGTGCAAGCACTTCGGCGTCTGCGGCGGCTGTGCGTTGCAGCATCTCGATCCGGCGGCGCAGATCGCTGCCAAGCAGCGCGTGCTGCTGGAGAATTTCGAGCGCATCGGGAAAGTCCAGCCGTCGACGATTCTTCCAGCGCTGACCGATTCGCCCTGGGGCTATCGGCGCAAGGCCCGCCTGAGCGCGAAGTTCGTCGAGAAGAAGGGCCGCATGCTGGTCGGCTTTCGCGAAACCAACGGCCGCTACGTCGCCGACATCGAGCGCTGCGAAGTGCTGCATCCCGCGGTCGGCGAGCGCATCGCCGCGATCACGGCGATGCTCGAATCGCTCGAAGGCAAGCGCGAGATTCCGCAGATCGAAATCGCCGCGGGCGACAATCTGATTGCGCTCGTGTTCCGCCATCTTGAGCCGTTGTCGGATGCCGACACGCAGGCTTTGATTGCGTTCGGACAAGCCAATGACCTCGCGATCTTCCTGCAGCCCGGCGGCATTGACAGCGTCGCGCCGCTGTGGCCGGCGGACGCGCAATTGAAGTTCGAATTGCCGGCCTATGACGTCGCGCTCGATTTCCGCCCGCTCGACTTCATCCAGGTCAACGGTGGCATGAATCGGCGCATGATCGACCACGCGCTCACGCTGCTGGCTCCGCAGCCGACCGACCGCGTGCTCGACCTGTTCTGCGGCCTCGGCAATTTCACCCTGCCGCTCGCGCGGCGCGCGGCACAGGTGGTCGGCGTCGAAGGCGAGGCAGGCCTCGTTCAGCGCGCGCGCGACAACGCGGCGCGCAACGGCATCGCCAACGCGACGTTCCACAGCGCCGATTTGGCCGCCGATCAGCGCGCGACGGCTTGGGCCAAGGCTGACTATGAATTGATGCTGCTTGATCCGCCGCGCTCCGGCGCCGACGCGTTGCTGGAATACCTGCCGCGCAAGTGGACGCGTCGCGTCGTGTATGTGTCCTGCCACCCGGCCTCGCTCGCGCGCGATGCGGGCATCCTCGTCGACAGGCACGGCTTCGAGTTGAAGAGTGCGGGTGTGATGGACATGTTTCCGCATACCGCACATGTCGAATCGATTGCGCTGCTCGAGAGGTAAACACATGGGGATCGAAATCGAACGCAAATTCCTCGTGACGAGCGACGCGTGGCGCGCGCAGGCGGCTCACGCACAGCGCATGGTGCAGGGCTATCTGATCGATGCGAGTCTGGTGCAGTCGCAGACCGGTACGCGCTGCTCGTTGCGCGTGCGCGTTGGTGGCGACCACGCCTGGCTCAACATCAAGTCGGCGACTCTCGGTGTCGAGAGGCTCGAATACGACTATCCCATCCCGGTGATCGATGCCGAGCGCATGCTGCGCGATTTCTGTAACGGCGTCGTCGAAAAGGTGCGCCATTATGTGCCGTATGCGGGCCTGACCTTCGAGGTCGACGAATTTTTTGGCGACAATGCAGGGCTGATCGTTGCGGAAGTCGAATTGCAATCTGCCAACCAGGCCATCGACAAACCCGGCTGGCTCGGACACGAGGTCACGCAGCATTTGCGCTACTACAATTTGAATCTGTTGCAGCATCCGTATTCGCGCTGGAGCGCGGCGGAGAAAGCCGGAGAATGACGTGCTGATCATCGGCCTGTCCGGACTCGAACTCACCGCCGCCGAGCGCGAGCAGCTCGCCGCGCCGCAGGTCAGCGGCGTGATCCTGTTCAAGCGCAATTTCGTTTCGCGCGCGCAGGTGACGGCGCTGATCGATGCGATCCGTGCACTGCGTGGCGATGAATTCCTCGTCTGTGTCGACCAGGAAGGCGGCCCCGTGCAGCGTTTCCGCGAAGGCTTCACCGAACTCCCGGCGCTGGCGCGGATTGGTGCCCTGTACGACGCCGATCCGCAACAGGCTTTGGCGCGGGCCGAGGAGCATGCCTGGCTGATGGCGAGCGAAATGCGCGCAATCGGCGTCGACCTGAGCTTCGCACCCGTGTTGGATCTTGCGCGAGGCAACCGCGCGATCGGCATGCGCGCGTTCGATGCGCGCCCCGAGGTCGTCTCCGAACTCGGGCTGGCTTACCAGCGCGGCATGCGCCTGGCCGGCATGGCGGTGACGCTCAAGCATTTCCCCGGCCATGGCTCGGTGCTCGAAGACACGCATGTCGATCGTGCCGTGGATGCGCGCCCGCAGGAGACGATTCGCGCCGAAGATCTAGTGCCGTTCGCTGACGCGATCGAGGCCGGCGCGGAAGCGGTGATGATGGCGCACGTGGCCTATCCGCAGGTCGATGCGAAACCGGCCGGCTACTCGCGCGTCTGGATCGCTGACATCCTGCGCGGTGAACTGGGTTTCAAGGGCGTGGTGTTCAGCGACGACATCAGCATGGCCGCGGGAGCGGGCGAGGGCGGTGTCGCCGCACGCATCGAGGCGCATTACGATGCCGGCTGCGATCTGATCCTGGCCTGCCAGCCCGAGGTCGTCGATGAGGCCCTGGCGGCGACGAAGGGCGCGGCGCGATTCGATCCGCAGCGCCTCAACAGCCTGCTTGGTGGCGTCGCACAGGACTGGGACGAGATGGTCGACAATCCGCAGCGAAAGAAATTCATCAGCAATCTTCCATAGAGGAACAACACCGTGACTGACAAACCCGCGCTCGCCGAAGCGATGAAGACCGCCGAGCTGCTGTTCTCCGGCGAAGAGCTTGCCGCGCGCATCCGCACGATGGGCAAGGAGATCGAGGACGCGCTCGAAGGCGATGTGCCGATCTTCATGACCGTGATGAATGGCGGCCTGATCTTCGGCGGCGTGCTCGCGCTCGCGATTCCGGCCGACCTCGAATTCGACTACGTGCACGCCACGCGCTACCGCGGCGGCACGCGCGGCCACGACCTGCTTTGGGTCAAGCAGCCGCGCGCGACACTGACCGGCAAGACGGTGCTGCTCGTCGACGACATCCTCGACGAGGGCCACACGCTCAAGGCGATCCGCGACTTCTGTATCGACGAAGGCGCCAAGCGCGTGCTGATCGCGGTGCTGTGCGAGAAGCGCCACGACCGCGCCACGCCGGACCTGCGCGCCGATTTCGTCGGCGTGCGCGTGCCCGACCGCTACGTGTTCGGCTATGGCATGGATTTCCACGAACAGGGGCGCAACCTGCCCGGCATCTACGCGCTATGAGTCTCGACCTCGCCATCATCGGCGGCACCGGGCTGTACAATTTTCCGGGTCTGGAAAAAGTCGAAAAGCGTATCGTCGACACGCCTTACGGCCCGGCCTCGGATGCGATCACGCTCGGTGAGCTCAACGGCAGGCGCGTTGCCTTCCTCGCGCGCCATGCGAGCGGGCATTCGATCCCGCCGCACCGCATCAACTACCGCGCGAATGTCTGGGCGTTGCACAGCCTTGGCACTGCACGCGTACTAGGCGTCAACGCGGTGGGCGGCATCCGCGCCGACATGGGGCCACGCACGCTCGCCGTGCCTGATCAGGTCATCGACTACACGCACGGGCGTATCACGAGTTTCTGCGACGCCGACGGCGCCAAGGTCGAACATATCGACTTCACCGAGCCCTACAGCGCGAGCCTGCGCGCCGAGGTGCTCGCTGCTGCTAAGCGTGCCGGTGTCGCCGTCGTCGACGGCGGCTGTTACGGAGCAACCCAGGGCCCACGGCTGGAAACGCGTGCCGAAATCGCGCGCATGCGCCGCGATGGCTGCGACCTCGTCGGCATGACCGGCATGCCCGAGGCGGCGTTGGCGCGGGAGCTCAAGCTCGACTACGCCTGCCTCGCCGTCGTCGCGAACTGGGCTGCAGGCTGTCCGCAGGGCGACGCCGCCCCGGAAATCAGCCTGCCCGAGATTTTTGCCCATCTTGAAGCCGCGACGGCCAAGATTCCGCCGATTATTTCCGCTCTGCTGGCCTGAGTGACCCGACACAGGACCCTTTGGGAGAGGCCCCGGGGGTGTTTCGGGTGGCCACAAATCGGCCAAACTTGAAATTTTTTGTAAAATTGGCGTTATACTTTCGTTGTGTCGGTGCCGCAAAGGGGATTGGGGAGCGGTTCCGGCCCGCCCGTCCATTCGTGTATCGAGGTCGTATGCGTACTGGTACTGTGAAATGGTTCAACGATGCCAAGGGGTTCGGGTTCATTGCGCCCGAAGATGGCGGCGAAGACGTGTTCGTGCACTATTCGGCGATCAACACCCAAGGCTTCCGCAGCTTGCAACAGGGTCAGAAAGTCAGTTTCGAAGTGATCGAGGGTCCGAAGGGTTCGCAGGCCGCGGCGGTACAGCCGGTCAAGTGAGACTTCGTGGTTAACGTTGCGATGAAGCCCGCCTTTATGGCGGGCTTTTTCGTTGCGACATGCCGCGCTGATCGCGGAATGCATCAGCGGCGATTTCATTTGGACATCCATCCGTCTAGACGTAAAGAAATCCGGTTGTGATTCTTCCATTCGCCAGCGTATTTTCGCGGATCATGGAAATTCCTTGCCCGCAGGTGTTGACAGGCATGCGGGCTTCGTTTACGTTTGTCCTATGACGCAACGCAGCAGCCAGCGCAATTTCGCTTCCAGCCTTCTCGCCAAGGCTGTTCGCGTGCGTGGCGCGCTGCTTCTTCTTGCCCTTGTACTTATTAGCACCGGAGGTGCGGGTTAGGGCGCGTCTGAGCAACAGAACCAGGCGAAGAATCCAGAACCCCGCACCCGGCGACGAGTGCGGGGTTTGTCGTTTCTGGCGGCAAAAAAGTTTCGATTGCAACAAACCGCGCGTGGCGCGGTCGTCTCCGACGAATGGCTTTGAGGTGCAGCAATGAACAAGACCAGCGATCCAGCCGTAGCACCACCCGCGCGCGAACACGTGCGCATCTTCGACACCACGCTGCGCGACGGCGAGCAGTCGCCGGGCTTTTCGATGAGCCGGCCGCAGAAGCTGCACATGGCGCACGCGCTGGCCGAACTCGGCGTCGATGTGCTCGAGGCCGGCTTTCCGCAGGCCTCCGAAGGCGACTTCGAGGCGGTGCATGCGATTGCGAAGGAGTTGCGCGGACCGGTCATTGCCGGCCTCGCGCGCGCGCAGATCGGCGACATCGACGCCTGCGTGCGTGCGCTCGAACCGGCGCAGAAGAAGCGCATCCACATCTTCCTCGCGACCAGCCCGCTGCATCGCCGGCACAAGCTCAACATGAGCCGCGAGCAGGTGATCGAGACCGGCATTAAGGCGATCCGCCACGCGCGTCAGTACTGCGACGACATAGAGTTTTCGGCCGAGGACGCGATCCGCACCGAGCCGGAATTTCTGATCGAAGTGCTGTCGACGATGATCGAAGCCGGTGCGACGACGGTGAACGTGCCCGACACGGTCGGCTATACGACGCCCGAGGAAATCTACGCGCTGTTCTCGCGCTTGAAGCGTGAGGTGCGCGGCATCGACAAGGTGATCCTGTCCTCGCACTGCCACAACGACCTCGGCCTCGGCGTGGCCAACAGCGTCGCTGCTGTGGCTGTCGGCGCGCGCCAGGTCGAGTGCACGATCAACGGCATCGGCGAGCGCGCGGGTAACGCGGCGCTCGAGGAAATCGTCATGGCACTGCGCACGCGCGCCGACCGGTTCAACGTCGAGACCGGCATCCGCACGCCGCTGCTGTACCCAACCGCGCGCCTGCTCGCCAACGTCACCGGCTCGACGATTCCGCGCAACAAGGCGATCGTCGGCGAGAACGCGTTCGCGCACGAGTCGGGCATCCACCAGCACGGCATGCTGAAGAACCGCGAGACCTACGAGATCATGCGCCCCGAGGACGTGGGCGTGGAGAAGACCCAGCTCGTGCTCGGCAAGCATTCGGGCAAGCATGCGCTGCGCGACCGTTTGAAATCGCTCGGCTACGAGGTCGACGACGCGCAGGTCGAGGAGATCTTCCCGCGCTTCAAGGCGCTGGCCGACAAGAAGAAGGAAGTGTTCGACAGCGATCTTGACGCGCTCGTGCTCGGTCAGGATCCGGCCGCGCTCGGCCCGTGGACGCTGGAGCAGATGCACGCGACCTCACATCTCGGCGGCGGCGCCTCGGCTTCGGTGCGCCTGCGCCACGAGGATGGACGCAGTGTCGGCGAGACCGAAGGTTCGCTCGGCGACGGCCCCGTGCACGCGATGCTGCGCGCGATCGAGCGCGCGACCGGCACGACGCTCGACATTTCCGACTTCCAAATCCGTTCGCTTTCCTACGGCGCCGATGCGCAAGGCCGGGCGACGTTGACGGTCAACCACGGTGAGCGCGAACTGATCGGCCGCGGCGTGTCGACCGACATCGTCGAGGCCACCGCGTTCGCCGCGCTCGAGGTAGTCAACCGCATCGAACGCATCAAGCTCGGCCAAGCGCTGCCGCTGGTGGCGAAATCAGCATGAAAGACAGGTTTTCGGCGCGGCGCGGAGGGGATAGGACGTAGAATTCGCCTACGGCGAGGCGTTTCGCTCGACCCCATCACCCGTATCCAAACCGCTTCAGGAATTGCAAAGGACCCAATATGGCAAACACAGAATTTATCTGGCACAACGGCAAGCTCAAGCTCTGGAACGAGGCGACGGTGCACGTCACCGCGCACGCGCTGCATTACGGCTCGTCCGTGTTCGAAGGGCAGCGCGTCTATGCGACGCCGCAGGGCCCGCAGCATTTCCGCCTCGCCGACCATACGCGCCGCCTGTTCGAA
>NZ_DASVOK010000277.1:0-4485 GCF_036383415.1 Rudaea sp.
CGCGCGCGCAGCGTGCGTGCGAGCGCGAGGCCGTCGAGGCCGGGCAGGTCGAGATCGAGCAGGGCGAGGTCGAACGGTATCGAGTCGATCTCGGCGAGTGCGGCGAGACCGTGTTCGGCATGGCGCACGCGATGGCCCTGCGCGTCGAGCAGGCCGGCGATCACGGCGGCGACGGTCGCGTCGTCCTCGACGAGCAGGATGTTCAGGCTGCGCGCCGGGGCGGCTTGCGTCTGCGCGACTGCCGCCGTTTTTATACTTTTGTCTTTTTCCACATCCTCGCGCAGCGGCAGGACGACGCGGAACGTGCTGCCGGTGCCTTCCTCGCTGTCGAGCGTAATCTCGCCGCCCATGCGCGCGACGAGCTCGCGGCAGATAGCAAGACCGAGACCGCTGCCGCCATGGCGCTGCTGCGTACCCTGGGCTTGCTCGAAACGCTGGAACAGGCGCGCGCGCGTCGATTCGGCGATACCGGGGCCAGTGTCGCGCACGCTGAATACGGCAGCGCCGTTCGTGTTGCGCACCAGAGTCAGCGCCACGCTGCCGCGCTCGGTGAACTTGATCGCGTTGTTGGCGAGGTTGAGGAACACCTGCTTGATCCGCACCGCATCGCCGCGCACGTGCCGCGGCGAATCCGCGGCTACTGTCGCAACGAAGGCCAAGCCCTTCTTCTCCGCGAGCGGGCGCACGAGGTCGGCGACTTCGGCAACGAGCGAGTGCAGATCGAACGGCGCGTCTTCCAGCTCCAGCTTGCCAGCTTCGATGCGCGCGAGATCAAGCGAGTCGTTGACCATGCGCAGCATCATCTGCCCCGAAGACTGGATCGCCTCGGCGTAGCCGCGCTGTTTCGCTTCGAGCGGCGTGCGCAGCAGCAGCTCGGTCATGCCGAGCACGCCGGTCATCGGCGTGCGGATCTCATGGCCCATCGTGGCGAGGAAATCGCTCTTCGCCGCGCTCGCTGCCTCGGCGAAGCGGCGCTGCTGTTCGGCGAGCGCTAACGCGTGGCGGCGCAGCAGGCGCGCGCGGTAGCTGCGGAACACCCACCATGCGAGAAGCAATGCGGCGAGCACGTAGCCGGCGTAGGCCCAACGCGTCGCCCATGGCGGTGCGGGTTGGTCGAAATGCAGCGGCGCCAGCTCGCTCCACGCACCGCTTGCATTCGCCGCGCGCAGACGCAATGTGTGGCGGCCGGCAGGCAGCTGCGAGTACTCGCGCTCACCGCGGTTGCCCGTGTCTACCCAGTCGGCGTCGACGCCGCTCATCTTCCATTGGTAGCGGTTGCCTGCGGGATTGGCGTAGGACAGGGCTGCCGCGTGCAGGCGCAGGTCGCGGTCGTCCCAGGCCAGCATCGTTGCCGCCACGGCGGCATCGAGTGCGATGTCGCGCCCGCCGCGGCGCACGCTGAGGTTCTCGAGCACGAGCGGCGGCGGCGATGGATTGTCGACGATACGTTCGGGCACGAAACCGACGATGCCGCCGAACGTGCTGCCGAACACGCTGCCGTCGCGTCGCTTGAGCAGCGGCATGCGCGAGAACTCCGCATTGGCGAGGCCGTCGCGCGCGTCGAACCGGCGCACCGCGCGCGTGTTCGGATCGTAGCGCCAGAGACCACGCGCGCTGCTGACCCAGACGAAGCCGCGTGCGTCGACCTGCATGCCGCCGACGCTCAGAGCGGGCCAGCCGGATTTCGCGTCGATGCGCTCGATCGCCTCGAGCGTGCCGTCGCGTTCGCGATAATGTTCGAGCGTGCCGGGGAGATGCAGCCACAGCGTGCCGTCGGCTGCCCAGGCGAATTGAATCACGCGCGACGAAGGCGCACCCGGCACCGGGGCGAAGTGCTGCACGGTCGTATCGAAGCGGTCCAGCCCGGCAGCGCTGGCGACGAGGACGGCACCGTCGCTGTCGAATCCGATCTGATCGACCTCGGTATTGCGCAAGCCCGCGTTCTGCGCGTCGAATCGTTCGATCGCGTGCGTGACCGGGTCGACGCGATGTATCGCGTTGCCGTAGCTGCCGAGCCAAATCGCGCCCGAAGCGGACTCGACCATCTGCAGCACCATGCCCGGCACGACGGCGTCGGCGCGCTTGCGGTCGGCCGGCAGATCGCTGAACTTGCCGCTTTCCAGGTCGTAGACGCGCACCCCGCGGCCGTGGCCGACCCAGAGCTGGCCATGCCGGTCGGCGAGCACCGACCACAGCGCTTTGTCCGGCGTGGGCAGGCGTGTGTCGGCGCGTTCCACGCTGCCGCTGGCAGGATCGACGCGATCGATGCCCCCACCCGTGCTGACCGCCCAGACCGAACCTGCGGCGTCTTCGGCCAGACCCTGCACGCGGTTCGCCGACAGGCTGGCCGGATTGGTTGGATCGTTGCGATACAGACTGAAGTTGCGCCAATGCGGCGACAGGCGCGCGACGCCACCCTCGGTCGTGGTGAACCAGAGGCCGCCCTCGTGATCGCGCATCACATCCAGAACCATGTTGCCGGACAAACTGCCGGGCACGGCAGAATTTTCCTGATAGCCGTATAGACGTCCATTCGCATCGATGCGGTTGAGGCCATTGCGCGTGCCGACCCATAGTTCGCCGGCGGCGTCGCGGATCACGGAATAGGCATAGGGATCGTTCAATCCGCGCTCGGCGACGACGGTCGCATTGCCGTCCTTGCCGATGCGCAGCAGGCCGTGGCGCGTGCCGGCAAGCAGGCTGCCGTCGGCATCGTCGACCAGGTTGGTGACATTGAAGCGTCCATCGCCGGTCACAGCGGAGAGATCGATGTGGCGGATGGTGCCATTTGCCTCGCGCACGTCGATGCCGGAATCCAGGCCGATCCACAGGCGCGCGGCGCCGTCGAAATGCAGCGAGAGCACGTTGTCCGAAGCCAGGCCCTGCGCGCTTCCCGGCTGCTTGCGCAGGTGCGTGATGTGGCCGCTGCGTGGATCGAGCCGATCGACGCCGCCACCATAGCCACCGACCCAGATCGCACCGTCCGCATCATCGGTGACGGTCCAGACGTCATTGGACGACAGGCTAGCCGCATCATTCGCATCGTGGCGGTAGTGGACGAAGCGATCGCCCGCGGCCGGATCGAGCATTGACAGGCCGTCATCGCCCCCGCACCAGATGCGGCCCGCGCGATCGGCGTACACGGTCGGCACATCGTTGCTCGCGATCGAGGTAGGATCGCCGGCGTCGTGCTGCCAGACGCGGAAACCGGCACCGTCGTAGCGCGCCAGGCCATCGCGCGTGCCGACCCAGATGAAACCCCTGCGATCCTCGATGATCTTGTAGACGTAACTCGACGGCAGGCCATCGGCCACGCCCAGCACCTGAAAATATGGCGTGGCGAGCAACGCCGGCTGTGCATGCGCAGCCGGCGCATCGGCAACAGGCGCCGCAGCACCGAGCAGTGCGACGAAAACCAGATTGGCGAACATTCCCTCTCCCCGCCGTGGCTGTCGCGATCATGCCAGAAACGCGATGCGCTCCAGTAGAATCGGGCCATTCCCTACCGGGTTTCGCATGGCCAATCCCAGCCGTCCACTGCGCTTGATCCTGATCGCCGTGCTTGCGCTCGTGCTCGCCGCTGCGCTGTGGGCGACGATCGCCGCACTGCGCGGCGGCATCGCGCTGTGGCAGGAGTTGCGCGATCTGCCCGCCTGGCTGCAATACATCACGACAGGCCTGCTCGGCGCAGTCGTGCTCGGCTTCGCCTGGCTCGTCTGGCGCATGCTGCGGCCGCGGCCGCGCAAGCCTGTCGCCGTCAAGGCGCCCGAGCGCGCCGAAGTGCAGGCGCGCCTCGACGTGCTCGCGCAGCAACGCGCCGACACGGAAGAACTGCAATCGGAACTCGCCGAACTCGACCGGCGTGCGCGCAGCGAGCAACTCCACGTCGCCGTGTTCGGCGAGATCAGCGCCGGCAAGTCGAGCCTGATCCGTGCGCTCGCCGCGGGTGCCGCGCCGACATCGGATGTGCTTGGCGGCACCACGCATGCCGTCGCGCACTACGCCGCGCGCATCGGTGAAGCCGAGGTCGTCTATGCCGATGTGCCCGGCACGCACGAGGTTTCCGGCAAGACGCGCGAGGCGATCGCGCGTGACGAAGCGCTGCGTGCGCATGTCGTGCTCTACGTCTGCGCCGGCGACCTGACCCGCGACCAGGATGCGGAACTCCACTGGCTGCGCGGCTTCGGCAAGCCGCTCGTGCTCGTGCTCAACAAGGCGGATCAGTTGTTCGAAGCCGAACGGCTCGCGCTCGCCGCCGCGTTGCGACAGAAGTACCGCGACGCCACCGATGCACAGGTCGTGGTCAGTGCCGGCGGCTCGCAGACGGTCGAACGCCATCTTGCCGACGGCCACGTCGAGACAGTGACGCGCGAGCGCAAGGCCGATGTCGGCGCGCTCGTCGAGGTGCTCGCGCACCAGGTGCGCAGCGGCGCGGCGGCGTTCGAGCCCGCGCGCGAGGCCGCGGTACTGAGCCGGGTCGACGCG
>NZ_DASVOK010000278.1:0-9337 GCF_036383415.1 Rudaea sp.
GCGGCGGTCGCCCGGGCCGGCGACGATGACGATGCGGCGCCCGCTCACGTCGAGGCGACCGGCGAGATCGGCCATCACGCCGACCGCGTGCGCGTTGTGGCCGTAGTCCATCAGCACCTTGAATGGATGCTCGTTGAACACGTTCATGCGCCCCGGCGCCTGGAAGAATGTCGTGTCGAACGTGCGCAGGCCCTGGCGGATCGCGTCGAGCTTGATGCCGAGTGCGAACGCGAGGCTGGCCGCGACCATGGCGTTCTGCACGTTGTGCAACGCGCGGCCTTCGAGCGTGGCGGGAATCAGGTGCGTCCACATCAGCGGGATATGGCTGCCCTTGTCGTAGAGCGTGATCATCGAACCGTTGACGCCGGCTTCGAGCGCGCAGGCGCGGCCGCCCGCGCGCACATGCTCGCGCACGAGCGCATGCGAGGGGTTCATCGTCACGTAGCAGATGACTTTCGCTTCGGTATACGCCGACATCTTGAGCACGTGCGGATCGTCGGCGTTGAGCACGGCGCAATCCTTGGCGACTTCGACCGGAATGCGCTTCACTTCGGCGAGCTGTTCGAGCGTGTCGATGCCCTTGAGCCCGAGATGATCGCTCTGCACGTTGAGCACCGCGGCGACGTTGACCTCGGACACGCCCATGCCCGCGCGCAGCAGGCCACCTCGCGCGACTTCGAGAACCGCGATATCGATGTTCGGATCGGCGAGCACCATGCGCGTCGACACGGGCCCGGTCATGTCACCCTCAACCGTGCGCTGGCCGTCGATGTAGACGCCGTCGGTCGTGGTCAGGCCGGGCGTGTAGCCGGCCATCTTGGCGATGTGCGCGAGCATGCGCGAAGTCGTGGTCTTGCCGTTGGTGCCGGTGATTGCCGCGATCGGGACGCGCGACGGCGTGCCCTGCGGGAACAGCATGTCGATCACCGGGCCGGCCGCATCGCGCGGCGTGCCTTCGCTCGGGCTCACGTGCATGCGGAAGCCCGGCGCGGCGTTGATCTCGCAGATGCCGCCGCCGATGCTCTTGTAGCTTTCGGCGATGTTCGGCGAAAGAAAGTCGACACCGCCGACGTCGAGGCCGATCGCGCGCACCGCGCGTACCGCCATGTCGCGGTTGTCGGGATGGATGATGTCGGTGACGTCGGTCGCGGTGCCGCCGGTCGACAGGTTCGCGGTCTTGCGCAGCGGCACGATGCGATCCTTTTCCGGCACCGAATCGAAGGTGAGGCCGGCGCTTTCGAGCATCACGGTCGCCTCGCGATCGAGCTGCAATTTCGTCAGCACCTTCTCGTGGCCGACGCCGCGGCGCGGGTCGGAGTTCACGATGTCGACGAGTTCGCGCACCGTGCGCGTGCCGTCGCCGACGACATGGCCCGGCGTGCGCTTGGTCGCGGCGACGAGTTCGCCATTGACCACGAGCAGGCGATGGTCGTCGCCGGCGAGATAGGTTTCGACGATGACCGAGTTCGAATGTTCCTGCGCGGCCTTGAAGCCGGCGATCACGTCTTCGTCCTTGCTGATCGCGATCGTGATGCCGCGGCCATGGTTGCCGTTGTAAGGCTTGGTCACGACCGGTCCGCCGAGGCGGCGCGCGGCGCGCAACGCGCCTTCCTCGCTGCGCACGAGTTCCTGTTTCGGCACCGGCAGGCCGAGCGAGGCGAGGATCTTGTTCGTCTCTTCCTTGTCGCTCGCAAGTTCAACGGCGATGTGCGAAGTGCGGCCCGTCACCGTCGCCTGGATGCGCTGCTGGTATTTGCCGTGGCCGAGTTGCACGAGCGACTGTTCGTTGAGGCGCAGCCACGGGATGTCGCGCTGCTCGGCGGCGCGCACGAGCGAGGCGGTCGACGGCCCGAGCGCGCGCCGCTGCGCGTAGCGGATGAACTGGTCCCGCGCCTCGGCGAAATTCCAGCCTGTGGGTACGCTGTCCTTTGGTTGCAGATTCTGCGGCAACAGCGAGCAGAGCAGGCGCAGGCCGAGGTCGCCCGCGGCGATGCCTTCCTCGCGCTGCGCGTATTCGTAGACGACCGTGTAGACGCCGGGGCGCGCGTCGCTGATGCTGCGCGTCTTGCCGAAGGTGACATCCTCGCCGGCGACATTCTGCAGTTCGATCGCGACGTGTTCGAGCACATGGCCGAGCCAAGTGCCTTCGCCCTCGCGCATGCGGCGGATGAAACCACCCGGTTCGCGATACGAGCAGCCGTGTTCCTTCAGGCCGGGCAGGGCAGCGACGAGGCCGTCGATGAAGGCATTGCCGAGCTTCGCCGTTGGCCAGTTTTCCAGCTCGCCGAGGTCGAGTTCGAGCTTTATGACAGGGAAGTGCGCGTACAGCGAAGGGCCGACGTATACGGAGCGGTCGAGTATGCGCATATCAATTCCCCAGATCAGGCAAACGGCCTGTCCCCAAGGAAAGCACAAAAAGCGCGATTCGCCAATCGGCGTGCCGACTCAGTGCGTCTGCTTCGGCGATACCAGCGAGCCGGCCGACGCCGTGCGCGTGGCGAGATTGAACGTGGCCCCGGCGACAAGAATATGCACCTTGAGGCCGAGCAGGCAGACCGGCTCGTTCTCGCTGACCTGATCCATCGAGGAGAACTGCATTTCGCTCGCATCAACCACGGTCACTGCGCCGGAGCCTTCGACTTCGAGCGTATTGTCCGGATTGATGAAGGCGGCGGTGTCCTCGTCGAGACCGATGCCGACGAGGAACGGGTTGTAGGCGAGAGCGGCGAGCAGGCGGCCGAGGCGGTCGCGCTGGCGGAAATGCTGGTCAATGACGAAGCGGTTGGTCAGGCCGAGGCCCGGGGCGAGGCGCACGCTGCCAGCCGTCGGCGAGGAACCTTCCTTGCCGAACGCGATCATGTGCTCGGACAGGATGCTCGCGCCCGCGCTCGTGCCGCCGACCGGCACCCCACGCGCGTTGCTCGCACGAATCGCCTGCGCGATCGGCGTGCCGCCGAGCAGGGTCGAGATGCGCAATTGGTTGCCGCCGGTGAAGAAGATGCCGCTCGCCTGTTCGATGCGCTGCAGGCGGTTTTTCTCTTCGGCATCGCGGCGCGTGTCGAAGTCGATCGCGGTGACGCGCGCGGCGCCGAGTTCGGAGAATATGCCCTCGTAGCGCGCACCGGTGTCGGCGAGCTGGCTCGCGGTCGGGATGACGACGATGTCCGCGTCGCGGCCGCCGCACAGCGCGACGAACCGCTCGAGGATGCGCGCATCATTGTGCTTGGCCTCGGCGCCGCCGATCGGCACGATCCAGCCGCGTTCGGCGCCTTCGATGACTTTGCTTGGTGACATTCTTGGGCTGGTGGAGTGAAGAAATGGCGACCCGGACAGGAGTTGAACCTGTGACCTCGCCCTTAGGAGGGGCGCGCTCTATCCAGCTGAGCTACCGGGCCGAAGCGAGTTCAGGGAAAGAATACCGTCATTCCCGCCAAGGCGGGACTGACGAGCTAAAAAGCGCTTACGCCTCGTTCAACGCCGCGTTGTGGTAAACCTCTTGCACGTCATCCAGCTCTTCGAGCTTGTCGAGCAGATCGAGCAGGGTTTCTTCGGCTTCGCCCGAAACGGCGACGCGGTTCTCGGGGCGCCACACGATATCGGCGTGCACGGGTTCGAGCTTGGCGTCGGTGAGGGCTTTCTTCACCGCTTCGTAGTTCTCGGGGGCGCACAGCACGGTGCTCTGTCCGTTCTCTGCCTGAACGTCGTCGGCGCCAGCGTCGAGCGCGACTTCGAGGACTTTTTCCTCGCTCGCCGAATCCGGCGTCGCGAAGACCAGCTCACCGAGGTGCTTGAACTGGAATGCGACCGAGCCCGAGGTACCGAGATTGCCGCCGTGCTTGGTCAGCGCGCTGCGCACGTCGGCGACGGTGCGCTGCTGGTTGTCGGTCATGCAGTCGATGATCAGGGCGACGCCGGACGGGCCGTAGCCCTCGTAGCGCAGCTCGTGCATGTCGGCGGCATCGGCGCCGCTGGCGCGCTTGAGCGCGCGCTCGATCGTGTCGCTCGGCATGCTCACCGCTTTTGCCTTGTCGATGGCGACGCGCAGGCGCCCGTTGCTTGCGGGGTCGGCGCCGGTACGCGCGGCGATCGTGATCTCGCGGATCAGTTTGGTGAAAATCTTGCCGCGGCGCGCGTCTTCCGCGTTCTTGCGACCTGCGATGCTGGGGCCTCTGCCCATGGGGATACCTGCAGATTGACTGGTGTGGGTATTTTATCAGCGATGTCCGCGATTGCCTGCGCCTCGATTCGGAAGGGGGCACGCAGCAGACAAAAGAAAGGCCGGGCGGGGCCCGGCCTTGCTAGTGGACATGGACCGGAAATCAGGCGGCCTTGTTGTCCTTCTTCTCGTCTTCCATCAGCTTGTCGACCATGCTCGCCGGCACTTCGGAGTAGTGGTCGAACTCCATCGTGAAGTTGCCGCGGCCGCGTGTGGCCGAGCGCAGGTAGTTGATGTAGCCGAACATTTCGACCAGCGGCACGAAGCCCTGGACGAACGCCTGCGGACCCTTCTGACCCTGGTCGCTGACCTGGCCGCGGCGGCGGTTGATGTCGCCGATCACGTCGCCGAGGAACTCGGCTTCGGTCACGACTTCGATCTTCATCATCGGCTCGAGCAGCTTCGGCTTCGACATCTTGTGCGCTTCGCGGAAGCAGGCCTTGCCGGCGATTTCGAACGCGAGCGCGGACGAGTCGACGTCATGGAACTTGCCGTCGAGCAGGGTGAACTTGAAGTCGACGACTTCGTAGCCGGCGATCTGGCCCTTCTTCGACTCGGTCTTGACGGCGAAGTCGACCGACGGAATGTACTCACGCGGGATGCGGCCGCCGACGATCTCGTCGACGAACTCGACGCCGGTACCCGGTTCGGTCGGCTCGAAGCGCACTTTCACTTCGGCGAACTGGCCCGAACCACCGGACTGCTTCTTGTGCGTGTAGATGTGCTCGACCGTCTGGCCGAACTTTTCCTTGAAGCTGACCTTGGGCTTGCCCATCACTGCTTCGACGCCGAGCTCGGTGCGCATGCGGTCGATCGTGACTTCGAGATGCAATTCGCCCATGCCCTTGAGCACGGTCTGGCCGGTGGCCGGATCGACCTGCAGGCGCAGCGACGGGTCGGCCTTGGCCATCTTGTACAGCGCGGTCGACATCTTGTCGATGTCGTTGCGCGACTTCGGCTCGACCGAAACCGAGATCACCGGGTCCGGGAAGCGCATGCGCTCGAGCAGGGCCGGCTTGGACGGATCGCTTAGCGAGTCGCCCGTCTCCGTATCCTTCATCGAAACGAACGCGCAGATGTCGCCGGCGCGCACTTCCTCGATGTCTTTAGTCGCGTTCGCCTGCACTTCGACGATGCGGCCGATGCGTTCCTTCTTGTCGCGGGTGACGTTGAGCAGCGTGTCGCCCTTCTTGATCACACCCGAGTAGACGCGCACGAAGGTCAGCGTACCGAACTGGTCGTTGATGACCTTGAACGCGAGCGCGCGCGCCGGCGCGTCGTCGGTTACTTCCTGCACGCCGATCGCCTTGCCGTCTTCGTCGACCATCGCGATGCCGCCGTTCTCGCCCGGCGCCGGCATGTAATCGATGACGCCGTCGAGCAGCTGCTGCACGCCTTTGTTGCGATACGACGAGCCGCAGAACACCGGCACGAGCTTGCCTTCGATGCAACCCTTGCGGATGCACTTCTTGAGCACGGCCGGATCGAACTCGCCGGTTTCGAGCAGCTTCTCGAACGCCTCGTCGTCCATCGCGAGCGCGCTTTCGAGCAGATCCTGGCGCAGCTTCGGCAGATTCGCGACCCACTCGTTGTCGGCGGTCGCGGCGAATTTCACCTTGTCCTTGACCTGGTCGAGCGGAATCGTTTCCCAGGTCGAATCCTTGTCGTGCGAATCCCACTTGTAGCCGACGCCCGCGACGAGGTCGACCATGCCGCAGAATTCGTCATGGCTGCCGAGCGGAACCTGGCAGAGCAGGGCGTTGGCGCCGAGGCGCTCGCGGATGCCCTTGACGCAGTGGCCGAAGTTCGCGCCGATGCGATCCATCTTGTTGACGTAGCACATGCGCGGCACGCGGTACTGGTCGGCGAGGCGCCAGTTGGTTTCGGTCTGCGGCTCCACGCCGGCGACGCCGTCGAACACGACGACCGCGCCGTCGAGGACGCGCAGCGAGCGGTTCACTTCGATCGTGAAGTCGACGTGTCCCGGGGTGTCGATGACGTTGATCTGGTAGCCCTTCCACTCGGTCGACACGGCGGCGGACTGGATCGTGATGCCGCGCTTGCGCTCCTGCTCGAGGTAGTCGGTCGTGGTCGAGCCCTTGCCGTCCTTCGTGTCGTGCACGTCGACGATCTGGTGCTTCTTGCCGGTGTAGTAGAGCACGCGCTCGGTCGTCGTCGTCTTGCCGGCGTCGATGTGCGCGATGATGCCGATGTTGCGGTAGAACTTGAGGTCTTTGGTACGGGCCATGGTCGTAACTCGTAAAGGTTTGAACTGGGAAAACGGAAAGCGGTCGGGGTACTCGGAAATGCAATAGCCCGCGGCAACCGGTTAAGGATGCCGAAGGCGCATGAAAGTCGTTTGACGCGACGCGGCGGCGTGGAATGCCGGTGCGATGCGTGGCAATCGCGGCGGTTGGGCCGCACAACTCGCTGATTATACCGGATTTCGGATGGTTTTGCTCGCGCGGGCGGGTTTTCCGCCAAACCGTTCAGCGGTGGCTATTCATCGGCGAAGCGGTAGCCGACACCGACCTCGGTCAGCAGGTGTTTCGGCTGCGCCGGATCGGCCTCGATTTTGTGCCGCAGCGCGCGCAGGTAGATACGCAGGTAGTGCGGCGATTCGACGTGCGCGGCGCCCCAGACCTCGGTCAGCAACTGGCGGTGGGTGAGCACCTTGCCGCGGTGGCGCGCGAGCGCGGCGAGCAGGCGGTATTCGATCGGGGTGAGGTGTACGTCGGTGCCGGCGCGTTGGACCCGGCGCGCGGCGAGGTCGATGACGAGGTCGCCGGCCTCGATGCGCGCTTCGGATTCCGCGTTCTCGTTCTTTGCACGATGGCGTTCGGCCACGCGCAGGCGCGCGAGCAGTTCGCCGATGCCGAACGGCTTGGTCAGGTAGTCGTCGGCACCAAGATCGAGCGCACCGACCTTGTCGGTTTCGCGGCTGCGCGCCGAGAGCACGATGATCGAGCGCGTGTACCACTCTCGCAGGCGCGCGATCACTTCGAGGCCGGAAATGTCCGGCAGGCCGAGATCGACGATGACGATGTCGGGCTGGCGCAGCGCTGCCTCGCGCAGGCCGTCGTGGCCGTTCGCGGCAACGTGCAGCGCATAGCCGTGCGCGTCGAGCGCGGTGGCGAGGAAGCGCGCGATCTGTGGATCGTCCTCGATCACGAGCACGGTCGCGCGCGGTCCGTTGGTACTCATGCCGGCGGCTCCGCCGCGAGCGGCAGGCTGAAACGGAACTCGGCGCCGCCGCCCTGACTGATGGAGTAATTGCGCGCGCGGATTTCGCCGCCGTGCGCTTCGACAATGGCCTTGGCGATGCTGAGGCCGAGGCCGAATCCGCTCTGCGCGCCTTCCGCCTGGCCGCGTTGGAATTTGTCGAACACGCGCTCTTCCTCGCCGGCAGGCACGCCGGGACCATGGTCGCGCACGCTGACGACGATTTCGCCGCGCTGCACCGATGCGGCGATTTCGATCGCGCTGCCGGCAGGAGTATACTTTTGCGCATTGTCGACGAGGTTGAACAGCAGCTGCCCGAGCATCACCTCGTCGACGTGCAGCAGCGGCAGGTCGGTCGGCACATTGACGCTGATCCTGCGTCCGGCCAGCGCGGCCTGCAGGCGATGCAGCACGGCGCCGACGATTTCCTCGAGCGGCACCCACTGGCGCTTGAGCGCGAGCTTGCCCGCGGTGAGCCGGGTCAGGTCGAGCAGGTTGTCGACGAGGTGGTGCAGGCGGCTGGCTTCGTCGAGTACCGCGCCGAGCAGGGTCTTGCGTCGCGCCGCGTCGATGCCTGCAGCCGATTCGTCGAGCAGCGTCGAGGTCGCGCCGATGATGCTCGCGAGTGGCGTGCGGAAATCGTGCGAGATCGAGGACAGCAGCGCGTTGCGCATCTTTTCCGATTCGATCTCGACATCGGCGGCCTGCGCGGTCTCGGCGAGCTGTACGCGCTCCATCGCGACCGCTGCCTGGTTGACAAAGGATTCGATCAGTTGCATCTGCTCGGGCGCATCGAGTCGCGACGGATCCTTCGGCCGCAGGCCGATCACGCCGATGCAGCGCTTGAGCGCGTTGAGCGGCAGGTAGATCGCATCGGCACTGGCCAGCGTGTCGGTGTTGCGTCCCGCCTTCTGGCGATGGTCGTAGGCCCATTGCGCGATACCGAGATCGTTGCCGGGCACGGGATAGCGCGGCGCATTCGCGGTCGCGGTGCCACGCGTGCAAAAGTGCGCCGGGTCGAGCAGGCGACCCTGCGCATCGGGCAGGAGCACGGCCGCTTCGCCATCGATATCGGCGAGGATGTGGCGAATCATGATGCGGCCAAGCTCGTCGACGTTGCGCGACTGCGCCAGTTCGCGGCTCAACGCATACAGCTCGTTCGTGCGGCGCTCGCGCGCACGCGCAACCGCAGCCTGGCGCTTGCCGCGCGCGGCAAAGTTGCTGATGACGAGACCCGTCGCCAGCATCACCCCGAATGTGATCAGGTACTGCGCATCGGAAACGGCGAACGAGTAGATCGGCGGCACGAACAGGAAATCGAACAGCATCACGGACAGCACCGCCGCGAGCGCCGACGGCCCGCGACCGATGCGCGCGGCGACGTAGACGGTGCCGAGCAGGTAGAGCATGACCAGGTTGGTCAGCTCGACATAGGGATACAGCAGTTCGCAGACCAGCGTGATCGCGGCGACGACGGCGGCGCTGCGCGCGTACGACTGCCACGGGCTCGTGCGCCGCGGCAGACGCCGCGGCTGCGTGGTCTGTTCGCCCGCTTCGCCGGAGATCACGTAGACGTCGATCGCACCGCTGCGTCGCGCGATTTCGTCGACGAGCGAAGGCCGCAGCCGGTCGTGCCAGCGCGGGCGGCTCGGCTTGCCGAGGATGATCTTGCTGACGTTGCGCCGGCGCGCGTAGGCGAGCAGTTCGCTCGCGACCGATTCGCCGGAAAGGTTCGCTGTTTCCGCGCCGAGAGCTTCAGCCAGTTTCAGATTCGTGATGACGCGGTCGCGTGCCGCGCGTGGCAGCCGCGTCAACGCGGGCGTCTCGACGTAGACCGCGATCCAGCCCGCATGCAGCGCGGTCGCGAGCCGGCGCGCAGCGCGCACCACGCGTTCGGAC
>NZ_DASVOK010000279.1:0-3751 GCF_036383415.1 Rudaea sp.
CGCGGCGCCCGCAGGTGAAACGCGTGCCGCTGTCGTGACCAGCCAGTCGGCGCCGCGCTATCCGCCCGATGCATTCCGCTCACGCCAGGAAGGCTGGGTCGAAGTCGCGTTCACCGTCGCCGCCGACGGCAGCGTCAAGAATGGCAGCGTGGTCAACGCCAATCCGCCGCGCTTGTTCAATACGGCAGCGCTGCGCGCGATCACGGAGTGGAAGTTCCAGCCGCGCCTCGAAAACGGTCAGCCGGCCGAACAGCAGATGCGCACGCGCATCGAGTTCAAGTTGCCGGACAAGTAAGCACCGGCTTCGGCGCTGACGAAGCGACGCCGTTCCCGCGCAAACGGGAGCGGCGTTTTGTTTTGCGCAACGAAAAAATCAGTGCTTGCGGCCGGCCACGACGCGCGCGCGTTTCGGCACGGGCGTGGCCGGCGCATCGAGCCCGGCCCAATCGACTTCGGGCAGGCCGAGATAGCGGTCGAGCAGCATCGGCAGCAGGCCCGAGGGCAGTGCGGTCTCGCAGTTCCACAGCATTACCGTGCCAAAGCGCGTCTTCGGGAAGAACGCGATCATCGAGTGATAGCCCTTCACGTAGCCGGCATGGAAGACCAGCGTTTCACCGGCGTAGTCGAACACGCGCCAGCCGAGCGCGTACTGCGAATCGCTGACGCGCGCGCGCCGCCACGGCGCGACGCGACGCTCGTGCGGCGTGTCGATCTGCGGCGTGTGCAGCGTCTCGAGTTCGGCTGCGCTGAGCACATCGGGGCGCCCACCCATCTGCGCGATCAGCCAGGCGGTCATGTCCTTGATGCTGGCGTTGACGCCGGCTGCAGGCGCGACGTGGTAATAGCCTTCGCGATTCTCGAACGGCACCCAACCTCCGCGACCGTGCACATGCGGACGCGCCCAGCTCACGCTGGACTCGAGTGCCTCGCGGCCGTAGCTCGCCGTGGTCATGCCGAGCGGACGGAACAGGCGCTTCTCGACCTGATGGCTGAAGAAATCGCCGGTGGTCGCGTAGATCACGTCGCCGATCAGCGAGTAGGTGACGTTCTGGTAGCCATAGCATTCGCCGACGTCGCAAGTCATCGGCACTTCCTTGAGCCGATCGACGAGCAGCGGATAAGGTTCGTTCGCCTCGATCATGCGATCGTAGGTGTTGTGCGGCAGGCCGACGCGCTGGCTGAGCACGTCGCGCACGGTGAGTTTGCTGCTCGCGTCGGCGTCGATCAGCTCGAACGCGGGCACGAGGCTGGCGACGGTCGTGTCCCACGAGAACGCGCCGTCGTCGACGAGAATCGCGGCTGTCGCGCTGGCGAACGCCTTCGACAACGAGGCGAGGCGGAACACCGTATCGGGTGTCACTTTCAGGCCGGCCTTCGCATCGGCATAGCCGACGCCGCGCTGCAGCAGCACCTTGTCGTCCTTGACCACGGCGACGGCGAGGCCGGCGATGCGATCGCCTTCCTCGACCTTGTCGAGCAGGCGATCGAGTTCGGCGGCAGAAGTGTTGGCATCGCCGGCGCTGCGCGCGGCCTCGCCCTTGACGATGGGCGTGATGTCTTCGGATTCGGCTTCTTCCGCAGCGGCTTCGCCGACCGGCGCGCGCTTGGCCGCGGCCTTCGACTTGATCGCCGGCTTCGCCGTCGATGCGGCGATGGAGTTTTTTGCTGCGGCTTGTTTCCTGGTGGACGCGGCCGTGGCCGTTTTCTTCGTGGCGTCGTTGGAAGTCGGCGTTGCGGCTATCACCGCGACCGGGGCCAGACTCAACGTTGCGAGGATCAGCAATGCGTGCGGTCGAAGGGCCATGTCGTGTTCATCGGGTCGTGCTCCGTGCGTGGATCTTGTTGTTGCACGGGCACAATCCGAACAAAAACCCCGTGCTATGCTTTCGCACGGGGCGCCATTCTAGCGCCAAAAAACGGGGAAAATGTTATGTCTGCACTAATTCTGCTGGCCGTCATCGTCGTTGTCGGTTTGTGGCTGGTCGGCATCTACAATGGTCTCGTCACCGCACGCAACGGCTACAAGAACGCGTTTGCGCAGATCGATGTGCAGCTGCAGCGTCGCTACGACCTGATCCCGAATCTGGTCGAGACCGCGAAGGGCTACATGAAGCACGAAGCCGACACGCTGCAGGCGGTCACCGCCGCGCGCGGTGCGGCGATGAACGGACTTGCCGCGGCCAAGGCGAATCCGGGCGATCCCTCGGCGATGCAGGCCCTGTCAGGCGCGGAGACGCAGCTGCAGCAGGCGCTGCTGAAGTTCAATGCGGTCGCCGAGGCCTACCCCGACCTCAAGGCCAACCAGAACATGATGCAGCTCTCCGAGGAGCTGACCTCGACCGAGAACAAGGTTGCCTTCGCGCGTCAGGCCTACAACGACGGCGTGCTGTTCTACAACAACAAGCGCGAAGTGTTCCCGAACTCGATCATCGCCAACTCGTTCGCCTTCACCCCGGCGACGCCACTCGAGATCGAGTCGCAGGAAGCGCGCAAGGCGGTCAAGGTATCGTTCTCCTAAAGCGGGAACGGAAAAGGGAGCAGGAGAGCGGCGGAAGCCGTTTTCTGTTCCCGGTTTCCTGGCACCCATCCGCGCCTCGCAGATGAATTTCTTCGCCCAGCAGGATCGCGCCCGTGCGCAGACGCGGCGCATGCTCATCCTGTTCGCCATCGCGGTGGTGTGCATCGTCGTCGCGGTCGACCTCGTCGTTGCCGTTGCGTTCGGCGTCATGGGCAACGGCCACCGCAACGCCTATCGCACGGCCGCGTCGCCGCAGACCGGCGTGCTCGTCGCGACCACACTGGTCGTGCTCGCGGTGATCGGCTTCTCGATGCTGTACAAGATCTCGAGCCTGCGCGCCGGCGGCGGCGTGGTCGCGCGCCAGCTCGGCGCGACCCTGATCGATCCACACGATCCGGCCATCGCCTCCAACTTCGCCTACAAGCGTCTGCGCAACGTCGTCGAGGAAATCGCGATCGCCTCGGGCGTACCCGTGCCCGAGATCTACGTGCTCGAGGACGAGCCGGGAATCAATGCCTTCGCCTCGGGCTACACCGCTTCCGACGCTGCGGTGACGGTGACGAAAGGCTGCCTGGACAAGCTCACGCGCGACGAGCTGCAGGGCGTGATCGCGCACGAATTCAGCCACGTACTCAACGGCGACATGCGCCTGAACATCCGTCTCATGGGCGTGCTGTTCGGCATCCTCGTCATCGGCATCGTCGGCAGCAAGATGCTGCAGTGGAGCGGGCGCGGGCGCGACTCGAACTGGCAGGTGTTCCTCGGCATCGCGCTACTGATCATCGGCTCGATCGGCTTGTTCTTTGGCCGCCTGATCAAGGCCGGCGTGTCGCGTCAGCGCGAATACCTCGCCGACGCCTCGGCCGTACAGTTCACGCGCCAGTCGCAGGGCATCGCCGGCGCGCTGAAGAAGATCGCCGGCCTCGCCGAAGGCTCGAAGCTGGAAACGCCGGAACGCGAAGAAGCCGCGCACATGTTCTTCGGCGATGGCGTCGGTTACTCCGCGCTGTTCGCCACGCATCCGCCGCTGCACAAGCGCATCCTCGCGATCGATCCACGCTTCGATCCGCAGGAGTTGGTCGCGATCGCCAAGGCCTGGAGCGCGCCGGTGCAGGCCTTCGATGCCGAAGGTGCGGAAGTGTCGCTCAGCGGCCTGGCGCCCGCCGGCACGGAGACTGCCGCGCACCGCGACGAAGCAGTACCTCCCTCGGTCGGCGTCCTGCCTCAGGTCGG
>NZ_DASVOK010000280.1:0-38922 GCF_036383415.1 Rudaea sp.
ATGTCGGCGTGGTCGAACTCGAGGTTGTTGAGGATCGCGATCTGCGCGTGGTAGTGGACGAACTTCGAACGCTTGTCGAAGAACGCGGTGTCGTATTCGTCGGCCTCGATGACGAAATCTTCGCTCGTGCCGAGTCGCGCCGACACACCGAAATTTTCCGGCACGCCGCCGACGAGGAAACCGGGTTTGCGGCCGCAGGCATCGAGAACCCACGCGAGCATCGCCGTCGTCGTCGTTTTGCCGTGCGTGCCGGCCACGGCGAACACGCGGTGTTCGCGCAACAGCGCATCGCCGATCCATTGCGGGCCGGATATGTAAGGCAGGCGCGCGTTCAACAGGTATTCGACCGCCGGATTGCCGCGCGACAGCGCATTGCCAACGATGACGAGATCGGGATGCGGCTGCAGATGCTCGGCGCGATAGCCTTGTTTCAACGTGATGCCAAGCGCGGCGAGCTGGTCGCTCATCGGCGGATAGATATTCGCGTCCGAACCTTCGACCTCGTGGCCGAGTTCGCGCGCGAGCGCAGCGACGCCGCCCATGAACGTGCCGGCGATGCCGAGGATATGCAGCTTCACGGACTAGCCACCCTGCGGCCCGGCAATCAGGCTCAGCAGCAGTGACAGCAGCGCGATCCAGCCGAAGATCACCGCGATGCCGCCGGCGAGAGTCAGGTTCAAGCTGTGGCGCAGCACATTCGCGACCGCCGCGAGTTGCCAGATGCCGAGCGCGAGGATCAGCGGGCTCAGCAGCATCTGCGTTGGCGTGACCTGTTCGGGCATGAGGCGGCCCGCCTCGAGCGGAATCTTGCCGAACGCGAGTGCGACCGGAATGTTGATCAGGGTGAAGATCAGGTTGCAGCCGACCAGGCCGCTCGCCGCCTGCACGAAGCGGCTGCCGAGATCGCGCGCGCGCAGGGCCACGCGCAATGCGGCGAGCACGAGCAGCGTTTCGATCAGCGACGACAGGAACGATTCGCCGAGCCCGATCGGCGCCGGAATCGTGCGCGCAACCGCTTGCACGATGATGCAGGCGCCAGCCAGCACGGCGAGCAGTTGCGTCGAATAAGGCAAATCCTGCGGTCCACGGCGCAGCAGCACGAGGTCGCGGAAGATTTCTACAACGGGGGGCATGGAAGCGAACGCAAGCCTAGTCTTGAAGCGGCTTACCAGTGTATCAGCTTGTCTTCGTCCAGCATCCGACTCAGGCCGGAATCAGGCGTGAGTTTCAGCGCGGCAACACCGCCAGGATGCGTTGGAATACTTCCTGTACTTCGCCCACACCATCGACGGTCTTGAGCTTGCCGATCTGGCCGAAGTGATCGGCGACCGGCGCGGTCTGCGCGCGGTAGACCTCGAGGCGCTTGCGCACGACGACGGGGTCGTCGTCGGCGCGATGCTCGGCGGCGAAGCGGATCTCGCAGCGCGCGAGGATGGCGCTGTCGGGCACGTCGAGCTTGATCGCGACATCGAGCGGCTGGCCGATGCGCGCAAGCAGTTCCTCGAGTGCGGCGCACTGGGCAAGGTTGCGCGGATAACCGTCGAGGATAAAGCCGTTTTTCGCGTCGGACTGGCCTATGCGCTCTTCGAGCATGCCGAGCACAATGTCGTCGGAGACGAGCTGGCCCGCGTCCATCACTGCCTTGGCCTTGAGGCCGAGCGGCGTGCCGGCCTTGACGGCGGCGCGCAGCAGGTCGCCGGTGGAGATATGCGGGATGTTCAGTTCGTTCTTGAGCAGGGTGGCCTGGGTGCCCTTGCCCGATCCGTTCGGGCCGAAGAAAACGATGCGCATATCTGATCCAGTGGGGACGCGGCGATGGGTGCAATGCAAACTGCGACAGGCTAACCTAGCGGCGTTGCGTCAACGAGTCAACGAGACCTTGGAACTCCGCGCCTCGCGGAGTTTCCTCCATTCCAGTTTCAGCGAGGATTGCATGAGCAAGAAGCCGGGCAAATCGGGCAAGGGCGCGCTGTTCTACGCGCAGTCAGGCGGGGTAACCGCGGTGATCAACGCCAGCGCCTGCGGCGTGGTCGAAACCTGCCGCAAGCACGGCGTGGCGGTACTCGCCGGCCGCAACGGCATCCTCGGCGCGCTGCGCGAAGAACTGATCGACGTATCGAAGGAAGACCGCCGCGCGATTGCGGCATTACGCCACACCCCGGGCGGCGCGTTCGGCTCGTGCCGGTTCAAGCTCAAGTCGATCGAGGCCGACCGGCCGCGCTACGAGCGGCTGATCGAAGTCTGCCGCGCGCACGACATCCGCTACTTCCTCTACAACGGCGGCAACGACTCGGCCGACACCTCGCTGAAGATTTCCAAGCTCAGCGCCGAGCTCGGCTACGACCTCAAAGTCGTCGGCGTGCCGAAGACGGTCGACAACGATTTGCCGGTGACCGATTCCTGCCCCGGCTTCGGCTCGGTGGCGAAGTACACGGCGGTGTCGATCGCAGAAGCAAGCCTCGACGTCGAATCGATGAGCGAGTCGTCGACCAAGGTCTTCGTCATGGAGGTGATGGGCCGCCACGCGGGCTGGATCGCAGCCGCCGCGGGACTTGCCGCACAGGGCAAGGATGCGCCACCACACGTGATCCTGTTCCCCGAGGTGCCGTTCGAGCAAGACAAGTTCCTCGCGCGCGTCAAAGAGGTTGTCGCCAAGGTCGGCTACTGCTCGGTCATCGTTTCCGAAGGAGTGAAGACGCCGGACGGCCGGTTCCTCACCGACTCGGGCGTGGTCGACGCGTTCGGCCACACCCAGCTCGGCGGCGGCGCGGCGCCGATCATTGCCGGACTCGTCAAGGACAAGCTCGGCTTCAAGATTCACTGGGCAGTGCCGGATTACCTGCAGCGCTCGGCGCGGCATCTGGCTTCGAAGTCCGACGTCGAGCAGGCCTACGCGGTCGGCAAGGCCGCGGTCGAGTACGCGCTCGCCGGCAAGAACGCGGTGATGCCGGTGATCAAGCGCACTTCGTCGACGCCGTTCAAATGGAAGATCGAAGCCGCACCGATCACCAAGATCGCGAACATCGAAAAGAAGCTGCCGGCGAACTACATCAGCAAGGACGGCTTCCACATCACCACGGCCGCGCGCAATTACTTCGAGCCGCTGATCCGCGGTGAGGCGCCACCGCCGTACGATGCGAAGACAGGTCTGCCGAAATACGCACGCCTCAAGCGCGTGCTGGTGAAGAAGAAGCTGCCGAAGTACGAGATCGCCGACAAGTGACGACAGGATGTCGTTATCCCGTGCAGCACAGGGATGGGCGATGACACGGGATCCAGCTCGGAATCCATGATGCTATCTATCCCCGAAAGCGAACTGATCGAAACCTTCGTGCGCGCTTCGGGCCCGGGCGGACAGAACGTCAACAAGGTCGCTTCGGCAGTCGAGTTGCGCTTCGACGTGGCCAATTCGCCATCGCTGTCGGACGCGTTGCGCGCGCGCGTGCTCGCGCGGCGCGACCGCCGCCTGACTGCCGACGGCGTGCTCGTGATCCAGGCCAATCGTTTTCGCGACCAGGCAAAGAACCGCGACGACGCACGCGCACGCCTGGCCGAAATCCTGCAGGCGGCCGCTCATGTGCCGAAAAAGCGCATCGCGACCAAGCCAACGCGCGCGTCGAAGGAACGTCGGCTCGACGCCAAGCGTCAACGCAGCACGCACAAGCAGCAGCGCTCGAAACGCAACTGGAGCGAAGATTGAGCGAGGCAAGCAACGCATCGATTTTTCCGGGCGTGCCGCCGCAGGCGCCGCAGTTTCCGCCGTCCCTGCTCGGCTGGCTGTGTCGCGCGCTGCTGCGCCTGAGCGGCTGGCGCGTCGCCGGCGCGCTTCCGGACGTGCCCAAGCTCGTCATCATCGGCGCGCCGCATTCGTCCAACTGGGACGGCATCTGGGCGCTCGCGTTCAAGGTTGCGTTGCGCTTGGACATCCATTTCATCATCAAGCACGACTACACCAAAGGTGCGCTCGGCCCGCTCGTGCGCGGCCTCGGCGGCATCGGCATCGATCGCAAGGCAGCGCATGACGTGGTGACGCAGATGCGCCAGCAGTTCGCCGCTCGCGACAAGCTCTGGCTCGGCATCACGCCCGAGGGCACGCGCAAAAAAGTGAAAAAGTGGAAAAGTGGATTCTGGCACATCGCGCGCGCGGCGAACGTGCCGGTGCAACTGCTCTACTTCCACTATCCGGACAAGACGATCGGCCTGGGGCCGTTGATCGAGCTTAGCGACGATCTCGACGACGACATGGCACGCATTCGCGAATACTACGTGCCGTTCCAGGGCAGGAATCGCGGCACGGTATGAGCAGACTGCGATCTCAGCGCGGCGGTTCGCCGCGGTAGCGGGCGAGCAATTCGGGTTCTTGACGATGTTGCAGATCGATCAAGGTCTGCCGCGCTGAGCCGCCGATGCGGCGGCGCAAATCCGGCTCGGCGCGCAGGCGCTCGATGATGTCGTGGGCTTCGGCTTCGCTGGAGACGAGAAACCCGTTTTGGCCATGCGCAATCAACTCCGCGCATCCACATTGCTCGGGAAACACGACGACCGGCAGTTCCATAGCCATTGCCTCGAGAATCACCGATCCGCCGGTTTCCACCCATAGTGGATGCTTGCGGTAGACGAAGACGTCGAGCGCCTGGAGAAAATCTCTCGAGTCGAGAGCGCCCGGTTTGATCCATTCCGGCGTTGCGCCCGGATCGCGCGCAAAGGCGGGGGCGATCACTGATCCACCAACGACCTTCACGCGATGGCCGAGGTCGAGCAGCTTGCGGAAGAACGCGGCATCGTTCGGGTGAAATTTCAAGGCGTACGCACGGCCGTGCCGGCCGATGGTCAGGCTGGAAGTGGATTCGGAATGAGGTCGCCGACGCAGGAAATGGGCGAGGTCGACGGGCGAGTATTCGACCGTGCCCGGAAGATCAAGCAAGTCGCGGAACATCTTCGACGGAAACGTGAGCTGTACCGGGGGGTGCGAGGGATTGTCTTCAATTTCCTGCAGGCGCCGCACGACGCTCTGATTTTGGCCGACGAGGTTGTGGCAGATGATGACGCGCTCGAAGCGGTTCTCCTGCAGCCAATTGTCGCAAGGGAAGAAAGTTCCGATCAGCACGAGGGTGCCGTTCACCGGCGCGGACCCAGGCGAGATCACGTGGATATCCGCAGCCTGCGAATGCGCTGGGTGCGGAGACGTCGTCGACCAAAGCGTGGTCGACGCACGTGTCGACAGCAGGCGCTGCAGGTTGAGCGCGCGGCGTTCACTGCCGCCGACGCTTTCCAGATTGCAGACGATGTGGATGGGCGCATCCGGCGCCGGCTGTCGGGCCGATGCTAGCGCGTTGAGGCGTTCGAGCCGGGTGCGGATATCCTGGCTCTCGCTCCGCCAGATCGCCGGCAGATCGATGCGGTAGCGGCATTCCATCAGCAGCTCCTGCGCTTCGGAGTGCTGCGGGTCGAGTTCGTTGGCGCGCTTTGCTGCGGCCAGCGCGGCATCGAGTTCGTGCACATCGAGGAACATTTCGGTCGCGATGATCGCTTCCTGCACGGTGCCGATCTGTTCGGGACGCAATGCGCTCAGCACTTGCCTGCCACGATCGCCCTCGCCGGTTTCGAGAAGGGAAGCCGCGCGTGCGAGGATGTCGCGTTGCAAGAAGCCGAAATCGAAGTTTGCGCGCAGGTTCATGGCGACAGCCGCCCGCCGGCGAGCCGCCGCCGACATGCCGACGGCGAACGCACGGCATCTGCGCTCGGTATTTCTGCGGTGGGTTCTGTGTGGACGGCGGCGGTATAGGACGGCTGCGGCGCAAAGCCAGACGTATGCGCAACGTACGACGTCACGCCGCCGCCGCGTAGCGGCAGCGAGCTAATAGAAAAACTCAAGAATCCCCCTTAAACGATCGCAGCGTTCCTTTGCCGTACGAACGTCTCCTCAGGGCATTATGCGATCAACGTCAACGTTTGTTTTGTGAAGTAACGCACATTTTCTGCACCGCCGAGCGGCGCAGTGATTGATCGTGGGGAGCGGCTCGAGACTTCGTTTCTTCGCGAGCCGCTGATTTTCATGCGGCGATGGCGGTCGGCCGGTGATTGCGCCACGAGTTGAGCAACTCGTCGCGCTTCGCCGCTGCCTTGGCGAAGTTCGCTTCCTTGATGTGACCATAGCCACGAATGATTTCCGGAATCGCGGCGATATCGACGGCGAGCTTGAGGTTGTTGCGGTCGAGTTTCGACAGCAACTCGTCCATCGTAGCGAAGTAGTCGGTGATGAGCTGGCGTTCCATCCTGCGCTCTTCAGTCTTGCCGAACACGTCGAACGTGCCGCCGCGCAGGCCCTTGAACTTCGCAAGCAGCTTGAACGCGCGGAACATCCATGGGCCGAACTCGCGCTTGACCAGATGGCCGTCGGCGTCCTTCTTCGCGAACGTCGGCGGGGCGAGATTGAAGTGGATCTTGTAGTCGCCGTCGAAGACATTCTTGATCTGCTGTTCGAACTCGCCGCTCGTGTACAGGCGCGCGACTTCGTACTCGTCCTTGTAGGCCATGAGCTTGAACGCGTAGCGCGCGACCGCTTCGGTCAGCGCCGTCTGCCCCGGCGCCTTCGCCTGCTCGGCGCTGCGCACCTTGTCGACGAGCGCCTTGTACTTCGCCGCATAGGCCGCGTCCTGATAATCGGTGAGGAAGGCGACGCGGCGCGCGATCTCCTCGTCGAGCGTGCGGCTGATCTTCGTATCGTCCAGCGGTGCGGCGAGCGTGGTCGCCGCTGCGGGCGCTTCGACGCCGTTGGCCGCTTCCTTGACCTTGGCCATGTCGACCGCGGCGAGGCGGCCCCAGTTGAACGCGCTCTTGTTCATCTCGATCGCGGCGCCGTTGAGCTCGATTGCGCGCATCAGTGCGGCCTCGGAAATCGGCACCCAGCCTTTCTGCCAGGCGTAGCCGAGCATGAACAGGTTGCTCGCGATCGAGTCGCCGAGCAGCTTGGTCGCGAGATCGGTCGCGTCGACCAGCTCGGCTTCGTCGCCGTCGAGCGCGGTGCCGACGGCCTTGACGATCTGCAGTGCCGGGAACTGCATGTCGGGTTTGGTCGTGAACGTACCGGGCATCGCTTCGTACGTGTTGAGTACGACGTGCGAGCGCTTGGCGCGGATTTTCGACAGCGCCCAGTAGTCGTTGACCACGACCATGTCGCAGCCGAGGACGAGGTCGGCTTCGCCCGCGGCGATGCGCACGGCGTGGATGTCGGCCGGCGTCTTCGCGATGCGCAGGTGGCAGGTCACCGCACCGCCCTTCTGGGCGAGACCGGTCTGGTCGAGCACCGTCGCGCCTTTCGATTCCAGGTGTGCGGCCATGCCGATCAGCGCGCCGATCGTGACAACGCCAGTGCCGCCGATGCCGGTGACGAGGATGTTCCACGGCTGAGCGAGATCACTCGCGAAGCTCGGCTGCGGCAATGTGGAAAAATCCACTTTTCCGCTACCCGGCTTCCGCTTCTTCAACCCACCGCCGTGGATCGTGACGAAGCTCGGGCAGAAGCCCTTCACACACGAGAAATCCTTGTTGCAGTTCGACTGATCGATCTCGCGCTTGCGTCCGTACTCGGTTTCCTTCGGCAGCACCGAGACGCAGAACGATTTCTCGCCGCAGTCGCCGCAGCCTTCGCAGACCAGCGAGTTGATGAACACGCGCTTCTTCGGGTCCTCGAGCTTGCCGCGCTTGCGCCGGCGGCGCTTCTCGGTTGCGCAGGTCTGGTCGTAGATCAGCACCGACACGCCGGGCACTTCGCGCAGGCGCTTGGACACGGCGTCGAACTCGGCACGGTCGAAGAACTCGACATCGCGCGGGAACAATTCGCGCTTCGACCACTTCTCGATCTCGTCACTCATCACCACGATCGTCTGCACGCCCTCGGCGCGCATCTGGTTGGCGATGCCGGGCACGGTCAACGTGCCGTCGACCGGTTGGCCGCCGGTCATCGCGACCGCGTCGTTGTAGAGAATCTTGTAGGTGATGTTGACCTTGGCCGCGATCGCCTGGCGTATCGCAAGCGAGCCCGAGTGGAAATAGGTGCCGTCGCCTAGGTTCTGGAACACGTGCTGGGTTTCGGTGAACGGCGCCTGGCCGCACCAGGTCGCACCTTCGCCGCCCATCTGGGTGAACGTGTCGGTGCGCCGATCCATCCACGTCACCATGTAGTGGCAACCGATGCCGCCGAGCGCGCGCGAGCCTTCCGGCACCGCGGTCGAGGTGTTGTGCGGGCAGCCCGAGCAATAATGCGCGGCGCGCGGGAAGTTCGCGCGCGGCAGGGTCAGTTCCTGTTCCTTGGCCTCGATCCAGGCGACACGCGCCTTGATCGTATCGTTGGAGAAGAAGCGCGACAGGCGCTTCGCGATCACGAGCGCAATCATCGCCGGCGTCAGCTCCGACGTCGACGGCAGGATCCAGTTGCCCTCTTCGTCGTACTTGCCGACCACGCTCGGCCGCGTCGGCCAGTTGTACATGTATTCCTTCATCTGCGATTCGAGGAAGGAGCGCTTTTCCTCGACGACGATGATGTCTTCGAGGCCGTCGGCGAATTCGCGGATGCCGACCGGTTCGAGCGGCCAGGTCATGCCGACCTTGTACACGCGGATGCCGACGTCGGCGGCCATCTTCTCGTCAATGCCGAGGTATTCGAGCGCCTGCAACACGTCGAGATAGCTCTTGCCCGTGGTGACGATGCCGAGGCGCGCGCGCGGCGCGTCGATGACGGTGCGGTCGATCTTGTTCGCGCGCGCGAACGCGCATGCGGCCTGCACCGCGTACTGATGCAGGCGCATTTCCTGATTGAGAGGCGGATCGGGCCAGCGGATGTTGAGGCCGCCAGCCGGCATGACGAAATCGGTCGGCACGACGATGTCGAGCTGGTGCGGATTGACGTTGACGCTCGCGCTCGACTCGACCGTTTCCGCGATCGTCTTGAAGCCGACCCAGCGCCCGGTGAAGCGACTCATCGCCCAGCCGAGCATGCCCATATCGAGGATGTCCTGCACGCCGGCCGGGTTGAGGATCGGCATCATCGCGCTGACGAATTCGAGTTCCGAACCGTGCGGCAGCGTCGACGAACGGCAAGCGTGATCGTCGGCCGCGAGCGCGAGCACGCCGCCGTTCTTCGACGTACCCGCGGCATTGCCGTGCTTGAACACGTCGCCCGAGCGGTCGACGCCGGGACCCTTGCCGTACCACATTGCGAACACGCCGTCGTACTTCGCGCCGGGGAACAGGTTGGCCTGCTGCGTGCCCCAGACCATCGTCGCGCCAAGGTCCTCGTTGAGGCCGGGCTGGAATTCGATGTTGGAGGCTTTGAGGTGTTTCTTCGCCTTCCACAGTTCGAGGTCGAAGCCGCCGAGCGGCGAGCCGCGATAACCGGAGATGAAACCGGCCGTGTCGAGGCCGGCGGCGCGGTCGCGCATCTGCTGCATCAGTGGCAGGCGCACGAGCGCCTGCACGCCGGAAAGGTAGATGCGCCCTTCCTTGCGCGTGTACTTGTCCTCGAGCGTGTAGCCGAGGTCCAACTGCGTTGCGGGAACAGACATGACAGCCATGCTCGCGTTAGAGTCAATACTCGATTTTAGCATTGGCTCCGCACAGGGCTGTGGGAATGTTGTGCAGGCGCCCGCGGGCGAATGCCGGCCTATTGCGTTTGCGTAACCATTCCGCTAAGCGAATAGGGCGCGAGGTGTTCACCCTGGATCTGCGCGGGATAGTCCGATTCCGGATCGAAGCGCACCGTGGCGACGAGCGCACGCAATTCGGTCGTGCACGCGGTCGCCGCGTTCGCATCCACGCCGACGATGCTGAACTCGAGCACGCCCTTGCGCGCGAGCCGCAGCGCGTGGCAGTCGTGAGCGCTGGTCGCCGCGCCTTCGGGCTGGCGCTCTTCACTCCAGATGATCGTCGAGCCCTCGCGTTCCGGCGCGACGTCGTAGCGCACCAAGGTGCCGCCGCTGCCGGCGAGGCGCGGTGCCGGGCTGTGGGCGTGCGCAATGTCGAGCAGAGCAGCCGGATCTGCCGCGTCACCGGCGACGAGGCCGTCATGCCGCCAGCGCAGGCGTACGATGCGCAGGTTCGGATCGGTGATGGTCCTGTCCACGGCGATCATCCAGCCGATCAGGTGCGCATCGACCTCGCCGCGCAAGGCGGTGTCGGTGTTGCGCGCATCCGTGCCAGCAAGCAGGTGCTGGCCACGCGGAATGTCCAGGCGCATGCCGATCGCCTCGCGCACAAAGCGGCCGCGCAGGAACAGGACATGCGCCGCGAGGTCGTTCAGTTCAGCCGCCGTCGCAGGGCGCGGCGGTGGCTCGGCTTCGCTGGCCTGCGCGGGGACCTTGCCCTGCATTGTTGCCGACCCTGGCAGCGTCTTACCCTGCGCCGCCGCGGATGACCGGACCGGTCGGGTCGCGGAATTGTCCTCGTCGGCCTGGTCGCCGTCTTCCGCGCCCTGGCTCTGCACGGCAGCAAGATGCGGATCGATCAGCGTTGGCGCGATGTGGTAGACGTTCCAGAGGAGGATGGCGGAGACAATGATCTGGGCGAGCAGCGGCCAGCGGATATCGTGGTCCGCGTCGCCCCAGTACTTGTACAACGCGTAGAAAACGTAGAACGGAAGGAACAAGGTCAGCACGCCGTCGAGCGTGTTCGCCCGCCAGACGCGCGCGACGATGAGGATTCCGAGGACGAAGGAAACCAGATAGAGAACCATCAAGCCCTGCATTGTGCGGTCACTCCCCAGCGACGAAGTGGTGCAAGTGTAGACGAGAGCGTGATGCAAAACCGGGTGATTCGCCGCGGATTTTGCCGACGAGCGGGTTTACGTCTGTGCGTCCGGCTTGATCATCGCCTTGAACGGAAACAATTGCTGATTGACGAAACCGTCGGGCATGTAGTCGCCGACCACGCCGTAGCGCTCGGGGAACTTCCTGTCCGACTTCACCGCCGTGCCGAAGAAGTAGTCGATGAAGGAGTAGTGCGCGGCATAGTTCTTGTCGATCGCCTCGTCGTCCTGCGAGTGATGCCAGTGGTGGAAATCGGGTGTCACGATCAGGTACTTGAGCGGGCCCCAGGGCAGGTGCACGTTGGCGTGATTGAACACGGCCTGGAAGCCGACGATGATGATGTAGGCGTTGATCACGCTTTCGGAAAAACCGACCACGAATAGCGGCGCGAGCACGGCGATGCGCGTGGCGATGATCTCGAAGATGTGCTGGCGCGAACCCGCGAGCCAGTCCATCGTCTTCGTCGAGTGGTGCACCGAGTGGAATTTCCACAGCAACGGCACCTCGTGGTAGGCACGATGGGTGAAGTACTCGGCGAGGTCGGCGACGAGGATGCAGAGCAGCAGCTGCGGCAGGAACCAGATCTTCTGCACCGCGAGCTGGAAGTCGTGGTTGACCAGCCA
Organism: Rudaea sp.; assembly: GCF_036383415.1. Lineage (GTDB taxonomy): Bacteria > Pseudomonadota > Gammaproteobacteria > Xanthomonadales > Rhodanobacteraceae > Rudaea. The sequence continues at coordinate 11,426 of NZ_DASVOK010000280.1, forward strand.
GCCGAAGCCACGGTGAATCACGAAGTTGACCAGCAGCAGCATCAGACCGACGAGGAAATGGTTGACCGCGAAGTGCTTGAGGTCGGTCTGCCATTCACGGCGGAAGATCGGCTGGCCGCGGTAGAGCGGGAACAGCTTCTCGATCACGACGAAGATCAGGGTCGAGCCGAGCAGGTCGAGGATAAACCAGTCGAGGCCGATGTAAGGCGTGTGGTCGGGGAAGTCGCCGACCGGCACGCGCGAGCCGCCGAGCGCCACCGCGGCGATCACGAGCGCGAACGCGACTAGGTTGGGATTGCGCCGCCGGCCGAGGATCAGATTGCCCAGCGACAGGCCGCCGGCGACGAGCAGCCCCGCGAACAGCAACTGGCGCAGCACGTCGACCGAATACTTGTGGCGCAGTTCGGGCGTGGTCAGGTACTCGGGAAAATGGAATGCGAGCACGGCGAGCAGGCTCAGGCTCGCGAGCAGCAGCGCGATCACGGTCGTGATCAGCGCGCGGCCGGTGCGCAGGTCGCCGCTGGCGTGGAGCAGATCGTCGGTATCCTCGACGACATCGCCGACGTGGCGCGCGGTCGGGGCGAACGGCGCGACGAGGATGCGGCGGGAGATTGCACGCTTGGAGCCAGGCGGCAGGGACGATCCGGACATGACGATTCCGTTACCTTGACGAGGTTGCGCGCACTATAGCCGCGGATTCAGGCACTTGCGCAAACGTGCGTCGCCGCTTGAAAAAACCGGCACGTATCCCATGTCGTGGCCAAGGAAAGCAGTCATGCTTACCGTCGCCGCCAGGGGTTTCACCCATTCGCCGTCCGTCGCGCCTGCCGCGACCGTTACCCGGCCAGGTGGATTTTTCGCGCAGCCTCCCGTGTCCGATGCGCCATCTGCATCGCCGTCGGCGTGCGTCCATTTTTTCCACTGCCTGGAGTGGTTCATGCCGCCTATGTAGCGCGTTCGTGCTCGTTGTCCGTGTGTATACCTTTCCACTTTTTCAATCTGTCGAAGGATAGAACGTCATGTCGTGGCTTAATGCGGAATGGAGTCTTGGCAATATCGTCATCGTCGCCGGCGTAATCGTCGTGCTGTTACTGGTGTATTCGTCCATCGTCTACGTGCCGAACAATCGTGTCGGCGTGCTCGAACGCCTCTGGGCCGGCAAGGGCTCGGTGAAACGCGGCCTCGTCGCGCTCGGTGGTGAAGCGGGTTACGTGCCCGAGTTGCTGCGTGGTGGTTTTCATTTCCTGTTCCCGTTCCAGTATCGCGTGCACAAGGTTGATCTCGTGACCGTGCCGCAGGGCGAAATCGGCTATCTGTTCGCGCGCGACGGCAAGCCTCTTGAGGCCGGCCAGTCGCTGGCTGGAAACGCCAACGCCGACGACTTCGAAAGCGTGCGCGATTTCCTCGCCGCCGGCCAGAAAGGCCCGCAGCGCAAGGTGCTGCGCGAGGGCGTCTACGCGATCAACATCGCCCAATTCGTCGTGCTCACGCGTGCGAACACCTATGCGATCGCGCTGGCCAAGTCGGACGCCGACACGATCGAATCGATGCGCGCGCAGATCGAGGCGCGTGGCGGTTTCCATCCGGTCGTGATCGGCGAGCAATCGACGCAGGGATTGCGCGTCACCGATCCGGGCGCGAAGGAAGCGCGCATCGTCAGCGATGTCATCGGCATCGTCACGGTGCACGATGGCCCCGGCCTGCCGGCGGGTGAGTTGATCGCGCCTGCAGTCGGCGCGGACCGCAGCGCGGCGGCGACCTATCACAACAACTTCCAGGACGCCGACCGCTTCCTCGCTGCCGGCGGTTTCCGCGGCCGTCAGTACCAGGTGCTCGTCGACGGCACCTATTACGTCAACCGTCTGTTCGCGAGCGTGGAGTTTATCGAGAAGACGCTGGTACCGATGGGCATGGTTGGCGTGGTTGTGTCGTTCACCGGCAAGCGCGGCGCCGATCGTTCCGGTTCGGAATACCAGCACGGCGAACTCGTCGGCGAAGGCGAGCGTGGCGTCTGGGAAGCACCGATGCTGCCGGGCAAGTATCCGTTCAATCGCTTCGCCGGCGCGATCGCGAAGGTGCCGACGACGAACTTCATCCTCAAATGGGAGTCGGGCCAATCGGGTTCGGATTTCGACCGCAACCTCAAGGAGATCTCGCTGATCACCAAGGACGCGTTCGAGCCAACCTTGCCGCTGTCGGTTGTCGTGCATATCGACTACAAGAAGGCAGCGAAGGTGATCCAGCGTTTCGGCGACGTGCAGAAGCTCGTCGAGCAGACGCTCGACCCGATGGTCTCCGCCTACTTCAAGAACACGGCGCAGACCAAGACGCTGATCGAGCTGCTGCAGCAGCGTGCCGACATCCAGGGCCAGGCGCTCGCCGACATGAAGGACAAGTTCGCCGCCTACAACCTCGAACTGCAGGAAGTGCTGATCGGCACGCCGAAGTCACCGGCCGGCAACAGCCAGATCGAGAACATCCTCGCCCAGTTGCGCGATCGTCAGGTCGCGCGCGAGCAGATCGAGACCTATGCGCAGCAGGAAGCGGCGGCGGTGAAGGAGCGCAGCCTGCGCGAGGCGGCCGCGGTCGCCGCGCAGCAGAAGGGCCTGACCGAGTCGCGCATCGCGATCGAGGTCGCCGAGAACAAGGGTCTGGCCGAGGTGAAGACGCAGACGCGCCAGGGCGAAGCCGACGCGGCGAAGATCCGCAACATCGCCATGGCCGACGCCGAACGCATCAAGGCGATCGGCGCGGCGAACGCGAACCGCATCGAACTCGAAGGCGAAGCGACCGCCCGTGCGGCGCATAAGCAGGTCGAGGCCTACGGCGGCCCCGAGATCCGTCTCGCCCAGGAAATCTCCGCGCAGATCACCAAGGCGATCGCCGACGGCAAGTTGCCGGTCGTGCCGCAGATTCTCGTCGGCGGCAATGGAAGCGGGAGCAGCAACGCCATAGAGGCGATCACCGCGATGATCCTCGCTGCGGGCCAGCAGTTTCGTCAGCCGAAGTCGACGACGGTGCAGTAAGCGAGTGGAGGCAGCCGGCGTGTTGCGCCGGCTGCCCTTCTAGCGGCGGCGCTTACGCGTGTCGCCGATGCAGATTGGGAAGGAACGCGGTCAGCAGACCGATCGCCGGCAGCCAAGCGCAGATCTGGTAGACGTACTCGATGCCCTTGTGGTCGGCGATTTCGCCGAGCACCGCGGCGGCGATGCCACCCATGCCAAAGGCGAAGCCGAAGAACATGCCGGCGATCATGCCGACGTTGCCGGGCAACAACTCGGTCGCATAGACGAGGATCGCCGAGAATGCGCTCGAGAGGATTAGGCCGATGATCACGGTAAGCACCGCGGTCCAGAACAGGTCCGCGTGCGGCAGCAGCAGCGAGAACGGCAGTACGCCGAGGATCGACACCCAGATCACCCACTTGCGCCCGACTTTGTCGCCGATCGGCCCGCCGACCAGCGTGCCGAGTGCGACCGCGCCGAGGAAGTAGAACAGGTGGATCTGCGCGCTCTGCGTCGAGACGTGGAATTTCTCGATCAGGTAGAACGTGTAGTAGTTCGACAGGCTGATCAGGTAGAAGTACTTGGAGAAGATCAACGCGAGCAGCACGCCGACGGCAATGACGACCTGACGTTTCGGTAGCGTGGCTGCCGTGGTCGCGATCTTGGCCGCTTTCGGCTTCGCACGCGGCGCATACCAGAGGCCGACACGAGTCAGCAGCAAGATGCCGACGAGCGCGAGCACCGACACCCACGCCAGCGCGCCTTGTCCGTGCGGCAAAATCACGAACGCGGCGAGCAACGGGCCCAGTGCCGATCCGGCATTGCCGCCGACCTGGAAGAACGACTGGGCGAAACCGTGGCGCCCACCCGAGGCAAGGCGCGCGATGCGCGAGGATTCGGGATGGAAGATCGACGAGCCCGTGCCGACCAGCGCCGCGGCAAGCAGCAGCATCGGAAACGATCCGGCCTGCGAAAGCAGCAGCAGGCCGCAGAGGGTGAAGCTCATGCCGAACGGCAGCGAATACGGCAGCGGTCGGCGGTCGGTGTACGCGCCGACCAGCGGCTGCAGCAGCGAAGCGGTGAGCTGGTAGGTAAAGGTGAGCAGGCCGATCTGGCCGAAGTCGAGCGCGTAATTGCTCTTCAGGATCGGATAGATCGACGGCAGCAGCGACTGGATCAGGTCGTTGAGGAAATGCGAGGAACTCACCGCGGCGAGCACGCCGAGCGCCGTGCCGGTTGCGACCGGCGTCGCGGGCGAAGTGTCGTCGGAGATGACGGCAGAGTTGGCGGCCACGGTTCTTGCCTTGGACTAAAGAATTTGACGCATGCAGGTTAGAATCGCCGGCACTCGCCCGCCGCCGCAGGCAGGTCAACGATTTACGAGGTTGGGCCACCGATGCGCAACGCCAACGTCGACGACTACGAAGCGATACCGCGACCGATCATCTCGGTCGGCAACGACTACGCGCCCGGCGTCGCGCGCGGTTCGCACCAGCATCGGCGCAACCAGCTGCTCTATGGCGCGACCGGGCTGATGATCGTGACCACGCCGCAGGGCCGCTGGGTGGTGCCGCCGCAGCGCGCGCTGTGGATCCCGGCGGGCGTCTATCACGATGTCTACGCGGTCGGCCCGGTCACCACGCGCAGCATCTTCCTCGAACCGACAGTCAGCAAGAAGCTGCCGCGCGAATGCCGCGTGCTCGGCATCACGCCGCTCGCGCGCGCGTTGTTGCTCGAAGCGGTCGACCTGCCGGCAAAGTACGACGTGCATGCGCGCGCCGGGCTGATCATGCGCCTGTTGATCGCCGAGATCGAAACGCTGCCGACGCTGCCGCTCAACATCAGCTTGCCGACCGCGCCGAAACTCGCCGCGCGCTGCCGTGCCTTCCTCGACAAGCCGACGCCGCACGAGACGATCGACGACTGGTGCGCGGCGCTGGCCATGTCGCGGCGCTCGTTCACGCGCCTGTTCCGCGAGCAGACCGGGACGAGCTTCGCTGCCTGGTGCCGTCAGGCCTGCGTCGTCGCCGCGCTGCCGCGCCTCGCCGCGGGCGATTCGATCACGACGATCGCGCTTGATTTCGGTTATGCGAACCCGTCCGCATTCACACAGATGTTCCGCAGCCAGACCGGCCTCGCGCCGAGCGCGTATGCCGGCACTTCCGCGCCGCATTGAGCGTTGCGAGGCCAAGACCAAGGACAATTGCGGTCCGGCACTCGTCGTCGGTGGTCGCACCTTGTCGCAGGCCGGCTGCGGTGGCGACATCTATGCCAGCGACAACTGGGATCCCGACCTGTACTTCGCCAAGCGCGATCGCGAATGGAAGGCCACGGTCACCGTCGGCGCGGTCGAGGAGCAGGGCAAGCCGATCGGCCAGCTCGCGCAGCCGAACGCGACCACCGCGCCGGCGGCGGCGGATCAGCCACAGAAACAGCATTGACCGCAGCGATCGCGTGATGCGGGAGGTCCGCGCACACGGACCTTCCGGCCCCGCGCGCGAAGCCGCGGGTTATACTCCAATCTTCGCTTCCTTCGATCGCTACGCCATGTCGTCCACGCTACGTGTACTCCTGCTCGCTGCCATTTTTGCGCTTGCGGTCGCAGCCTGCGGCAACAAGGGCCCGCTCGTGCTGCCCGACAAACCGCAGGAGCAGCAGGACAAGGACAAGAAGAAGGACCAGCCCGCGAACACCGCGCAGCCGGCGCAGAAGACATCGGCGGACGGCGCGGCAACCCAGCACTGAAGCCGCCAGGCCGGCGATGAGTCTGCATTTCACCAAGATGCACGGCATCGGCAACGACTTCGTCGTGCTCGACTGCCGCACGCAACCGTTCGCGCTCGAGCCGACGCAGATCGCGCGCATCGCCGACCGGCACACGGGCGTCGGCTTCGATCAGTTGCTGACGATCGAGCCGGCGCGCGATCCGTCCTGCCTGTTCTACTACGGCATCTACAACGCCGACGGCTCGATGAGCGGGCAATGCGGCAACGGCGTGCGTTGCGTCGCCGCGTGGCTGCGCCGCGCGGGCGTGCTCGGCACAGGCACGGTGCGGCTCGAAAGTCCGTCGGGGCCAGTCAGCGTCGAACTGCTGGCCGATGGCCGCGTGCGCGTCGACATGGGCGAACCGCGCTTTCTTCCCGAGCAAATTCCGTTGACCTTGCCCGCGACCGATCCGTATGCGCTGGGTGTCGGCGGTGAGCGCATCGAATTCGGCGCCGTGTCGATGGGCAATCCGCATGCCGTGGTCGAGGTCGCCGATGTCGCCGCCGCGCCGCTGGCACGGGTCGGTGCGGCATTGTCCACAAATGCGCATTTTCCACAAAGCTGCAACGTTGGCGTCGTCCAGGTCGTCGATCGCGCGCAGGTGCGTCTGCGCGTGCGCGAGCGCGGCGTCGGCGAAACATTGGCCTGCGGCACCGGCGCCTGCGCCGCGGTCGCAGTGTTGCGCCGGCGCGCACAAGTCGATGCCACCGTCGCGGTCGATCTGCCGGGCGGCAGACTCGAAATCCGCTGGGACGGTCCGGGCCATGCGTTGTGGATGACCGGACCGGCTGCTTTCGTTTTTGAGGGAAACTGGAATGAATGACACCACGATCAAGGATGCGGTCACGCCGGCCGAAGTGGCGAGCTATCTGCGCCGCCATCCGGCCTTCCTGCACGACTATCCCGACCTCGCCCTGACCCTGCTGCCACCGCGCGAGGAGGGCAAGACGACCTCGCTCGCGAGTTATCAGCTCGACGTGCTGCGCGACAAAAACCGCGAACTCGGCCGGCGCCTGACCGAACTGGTCAACATCGCCAACGAGAACGAGCAGCTCGTCCAGCGCGTGCACGCGCTCAATCTCTCGCTGATGCGCGAAGCGACGCTGGCCGGCAGCGTGCGTCGCGTCGTCGCCGGCCTGCGTGAAGACCTCAGCACGGAGTTCGTGCGCCTGGTGCTGTTGCGTGCCGATCCCGAACTGCCGGCCGCCGACTGGTTGATCGTGCAGCCGCAGGGCGTGCCGGCGCTGCCCGAATTCGCCGAATTCTTCAGGAACGGCGAAGCGCTCTGCGGCCGCCTGCAGCCCGAGAAGCTCGACTTCCTGTTCGGCAAACACGCCGGTGATGTGCACTCGTCCGCGCTGCTTGCGCTCGGCGAGCGCGATGCGCCGCTTGGCCTGCTCGCGATCGGCAGCACCGACGCCAACCGTTTCCATCCGGGCATGGGCACGATGTTCCTCAAGCTGATCGGTGAAACCGTGGCGGCCGCGATCGCGAGATTTCCGGCGCGCGGATGAGTGAAACATTGTCAGCGACGGTCGAGCGGTTCCTCGATCACCTGAAGGTCGAGAAGGACTATTCGCCGCAGACGCTGATCCGCTATCGCCATGACCTTACCCGGCTGGTCGAATACGCCGGCGCGCGCAACATCGCCGAGTGGAACGCGCTGCGCAGTGACGCTGTGCGCAGTTTCATCGCTGGCGAGCACCGCGCGGGCATCGCGCCGAGGACGTTGCAGGCGCGCCTGTCCGCTTGCCGCAGCCTGTTCAAGTTCCTGTTGCGCGGCGGTGAGTTGAAGCACGACCCTGCCGCCGGCGTGCGCGCACCGAAGGCGCCGCGCAAGCTGCCGCAGGTGCTCGACGTCGACGAGATGGGCAGACTCGTCGAGATTCCGACCGACGGCGCCGAGGCCAAGCGCGACCGCGCGATCCTCGAACTGCTCTATTCGAGCGGCTTGCGCATCTCCGAGCTGACCGGACTGAAATGGCGCGACCTCGATCTCGCCGACGCGAGCGTGCGCGTCACCGGCAAGGGCCGCAAGACGCGCATCGTGCCGGTCGGCGCGAAGGCGCTTGAGGCGCTGCGCGTGCTGCGCGATCTCGAACAGGTTACAAGCGAAGACGAGCCCGTGTTTCGCGGCCGCAACGGCGCGGCTATCGGCGCGGCCACCGTGCGCACGCGCATGAAGGCGTGGGCCAAGGCGCAGGGCATCGAGCGCCGCGTCTATCCGCACCTGCTGCGCCATTCATTCGCCAGCCACCTGCTCGAGTCCTCCGGCGACCTGCGCGCGGTGCAGGAACTGCTCGGCCACGCCGACATCGCGACGACGCAGATCTATACGCATCTGGATTTCCAGCACCTCGCCAAGGTGTACGATGCGGCGCATCCGCGCGCGCGACGAAGAAAGAACGAGCGATAAGCGATCTGCCGACGCCTCCGACCACCTCGAGATCAAGGCGACGATCGGACGCCAGCTGCGAACACGTCCTCGCCTTTCCACCAGCGCTCCTCCGCGGAGGGATCGGTCAGGGCGAGCAATACGCTGGCGACCATTTCGCGAGCTTCGCTGGGCAGCTTAAGGCGCGCATAGGCTTTTTGCGTGCCGGTCATCACCGCTTCGGCTTTGTAGGACATCTCCGGATCGCTTGGCACGGTCTCGCCCATCTGCTTGCATCGCTCGACATCGAGCGAATCCATTTTGCGACAAACGAGCGGGCGCAACTCGTAGATCGAGCACGCACCGTCAAGTAAAAATGGGCAAAATTTGCGTTGCCGCTTGTCGGTTATCCCGCGATGCGCTTCGACATGTTCCGAGAGCTTGGCGACGAGCGATTCCCGGTCCGATCGCTCGCCCAGCTTGCGCGCGATTCGAAACGATTCCTGGGGCAAGGCCTGAACTTCCAGACGGCAGCAGATGGCGCAGCCTTTTTTACAGTCGAAGCGTACCCCGCGATCTTCGACTTGTTTCCTTACCCGATCGATCTCTTTCTGCGCGCTTTGCGCCAAGCGCACGGCAAAGATGCGATTGCGATTTTCACGCAGTAGACGCGCGGTATCTTTCTCGACCTTCGCCTGCAGTTCGAGCACTTCTGTTTGCAGTTTTCCCACGGCGGCTCCCGATGATTCGATGAAGTCTGCGCCGGCCATCGCGGATTCGCAATCAGCCTCGATTCGGGCGATGGCTGGTTCGACCCGTTACAAACGATGTTGGGCGAGCGCGGCTTTCGTCGCGGCCAGCATGTCGTCCGCATCGGCCGAGGCGGCCACATGCACGCGTTCGAATCCGGCCGCGCGCGCGGCCTGCGCAAGACGCAGGCTGCTGGCGATGCATTCGCCTGCGGCGAGGCGCGCGAACAGCTGCCGTGGCAGGCCGCATTCGAGATGAGCCAGGACTTCGGCGCTCGACAGCAGCGTCAGCAGCGGCGTCGCCGCGTTCTCGAGCGCGGCGAAGTGGCGTCGCGTCCAGCGCGGCGCAGTGCGCCGGTACACATGGATGTTCTGCAAGATCGCGCCGCGTGCTCGCAGTGTCGTCGGCAGCAGCTCGCGTCCGCCCGGCGCTCCGATCAGCACGACGCGTCGATCGCGCAGGCGCGCGAGGTGCGGCAGCGCGAGCAGGCCATCGCTGTCCTGCCGCGCATCCGGCCATAGCGTGCCGCGCACGCCGTGCCGTGCCAGCGCCAGCGCAGTCACGCGCCCGACCGCACAGGCTTGCGTCGCACGCTCGAAGCGCAGCGTGGGCAGCAGAGTGACTGCGTAACGCACGGCGTTGGGGCTGACGAAGATTGCGATATCGGCATGTTTCGTCTCGCGTAGCGCAGCGCGTGCCCGAACCGGGTCTTCGACGCCGCTCACGCCGACGCCGGGCAACGCGAGTGCCGTGCCGCCGAGTGTCGCGATGCGACGCTTGAGCGCGACGGCCGAAAGCGAGGGCCGTGTCACGACCACGCTTGCGCCCGCCAGCGGCAGCGGTGGGGAGATGTCCTGTGTCGATCGTCGCCCGGCCATGCGCGCTACTTTAGCAAGTGTGCTTGATCACGGCTGCCCGCCTGCGCACACTGTGCGCCCTTTCCGCCCGCCGTTCGACATGAAGCCCGTTCCCGATCTCGCCTTCGCGCATGCGCATCTCGACTCCCTGCTCGACAGGATTCCGCTGACCCAGACGATGCAGATCGCGCTGCGCGACTACGACGGCGAAGCGCTGGCGCTGGCCGCCCCGCTCGCGCCGAACGTCAACGACAAGGGCTGCGCGTTCGGCGGCAGTCTCGCCAGCGTGGCCACGCTCGCCGGCTGGGGTCTGCTCGCGCTGAAGCTGAAGTCGCTGCAGATCGACTGCGAAATCTACGTGCAGGACTCGACGATCCGCTATCTCGCGCCGGTATGGGGCGAACTCGTCGCGCGGGCGACGCTGGCCGAAGGCGAATCGTGGGACGAATTTCTTGCCGCCCTGGCGACTCGCGGCCGCAGCCGCCTGCGCGTGGATTGCCGCGTGCCGCTCGACGACGGCAAGGATGCTTGCACGCTGGCGGCGCGCTTCGTCGCGATCCGCAGCGCGGTTTGATCGCGCTCGCGGATTCCGCCCTCGGCGGCATATAGAATGAACGCAGCCTTCCATCGGATGCCCGCCATGCCGCGTATCGTTGCCGTGATGTTCGCGCTCTGCCTCCTCGTCGGTTGCGCGGCGCAGAAATCGAAGGGCGACCTGCTCGACGCGACGCTGGAAAGCTATGCCTCGACGATACGCTGGGGCAATTTCGAGGATGCCGCGGCGTTCGTCGATCCGGAAACGCTCAAGGCGCACCCGTTGACCTCCATCGATCTGGAGCGCTATCGCCAGATGCGCATCAGCGGCTACAACGCGCAGCCGGCGCGCCCGGCCGGCGACAACGAAGTCGCGCTGGTGGCCGAGATCGTGCTGACCAACAACAACACGCAAAGCGTGCGCAGCGTGCTCGACCGTCAGCGTTGGCGCTACGACGAAAAGGCCAAGCGCTGGTGGCTGGTCAGCGGCTTACCCGACATCACCCAGCATTGATTTTTGCCTTGAGGGCGCGCTCTGACGGATAATCCGCGCCCGCAAGTCCTCCCGGCGCCGGCCGCGCCCGCCATCCATGTCCGACATCCTTCACCGCCTGCCGGAGTTCCTCGGCAATCACCTCGTCCTCGCGATGCTGCTCGCGGGCGTGCTCGTCGCCCTGATCGGCAACGAATTCTCGCGCCTGTTCCGCGGCTACCGCGAATTGACGCCGGCCGCGCTCACGCAGTTGATCAACCGCGAAAGCCCGCTGCTCGTCGATCTGTCGCCCGCGGCTGATTTCGACAAGGCGCACATCCCTGGCGCGCGCAACGTGCAGGTGAGCCAGTTCGATCCCGAGAACAAGGACCTGGCGCCGGTCAAGGAGCGCCCGGTGGCGGTGTACTGCCGTACCGGTACCGCCTCGGCCCAGGCCGCGGCACGGTTGGTCAAGGCCGGTTTCAAGCAGGTGTTCTGGCTCGGCGGCGGCCTTGCTGCATGGCGCGAGGCCAACCTGCCGGTCGCCAAGGGGCGCTGATTCCGACCGCGGGTGCGCACAAGTCGCCCGCATGGGATAATCCACGGGTTTATTCGAAACAATCGTCTCCGATTGCCGAAGATCAAAAAGCGGCCTTGCTTGGCTGTGAATTTCAATTTTCACTATTTTTTGGAGTTATCGAAATGACTGACAACATCCCCGCCAACGGCGGCGCCGAAACCGGCGCGCAACTGCAGCTGCAGAAGGTCTACATCAAGGACGCTTCGTTCGAAGTGCCGTCCGCGCCGCAGATCTTCCAGGAGCAGGGCCAGCCGCAGGTGCAGCTGAACCTCGAGCACAAGGTCGGCACGCTGGCGCAGGACGTCTACGAAGTCGTGCTCACCGTCACCGTAACCTGCAAGCTCGAAGACAAGACCGCCTACCTCGCCGAAGTCCAGCAGGCCGGCGTGTTCGGTGTGATCGGCTTCGATGCGCCCTCGCGCGACGCCGTGCTCGCCACGTATTGCCCGAACGTTCTGTTCCCGTATGCGCGCCAGATCATTTCCGATCTGGTCCAGAACGGTGGCTTCCCGCCGTTCCTGCTGCAGCCGATCAACTTCGACGCGCTCTACGCCGAGCAGCAGCGTCGTCAGGCCGAAGGCCAGGGTCTCAGCGGCAACGCCTGAGGTTTGTTTTTGAGCGACAAACCCACTGTTGCGGTACTCGGGGCGGGATCGTGGGGCACGGCGCTCGCCGCCGTGCTCGCGCGCAACGCGGTGCCGACGACGTTGTGGGGCCGCGACGCGCAGGCGCTCGCGGCGATGCATGCGTCGCGTCGCAACGCACGTTACCTGCCGGAAATGGAATTGCCGGCAGCGTTGAATTACGAAGCCGACCTCGCTGCCGCCGTGCGCGGCGCGCAGGTGCTGCTGATCGTCACGCCGAGCCACGCGTTCGCCGAACTGATCGCGAACATCGCCAACGATGTCGCGCCGGGCGCGGGCGTCGCTTGGGCAACCAAGGGCTTCGATCCGGCTTCGGGGCGTTTCCTGCACGAGATCGTCGCCGAGCGCCTGCCCGGCGTAGCCGCGGCGATCGTCACCGGTCCCTCGTTCGCGCGCGAAGTCGCGCAGGGCTTGCCGACCGCGGTGACCGTGCACTCGGCGAACGACGCGTTCGCGCACACCGTCGCGCAGTTGCTGCACGCGACGAATTTTCGCGCCTACACCGGCAGCGACGTGATCGGCGCCGAACTTGGCGGCGCGATGAAGAACGTGCTCGCAGTCGCCACGGGCGTCGCCGACGGCATGCAGCTCGGCCTCAACGCGCGTGCCGGCATGATCACACGCGGCCTCAACGAAATGCTGCGCCTTGGCGCCGCGATCGGCGCGCGCCCGGAAACCCTGATGGGCCTCGCCGGCCTCGGCGATCTTGTCCTCACCTGCACGGGCGATCTCTCGCGCAACCGCCGCCTCGGCCTCGCGCTCGGCCGCGGCACGAGTCTGAAAGACGCCGTCGCCCAGATCGGCCAGGTCGTCGAAAGCATCGAGACGGTCGACACGGTGATGCGCCTCGCCGACGCGCACGGCATCGAATTGCCGATCTCGCGCGGCGTGCAGCGTGTGCTGCACGAGGAAATCACGCCGGCCGAAGGATTGCGCGAACTGCTCGCGCGTGAGCGCAAGCCCGAGTATCCGGCTTAAAACAAAAAAGTAGTCGCCGCGGATTTGCGCGGATCCGAAAGCAATCGCTTTTCAGGCGCCGCCGGTAAAACCTGCTTGGCGCCACGCTTCGTAAACAACGACTGCGACCGCGTTCGAGAGATTGAGGCTGCGGTTGTCGGGGCGCATCGGCAGGCGCAAGGTCTGCTGCTGCGGCAATGAATCGAGAAACGCCTGCGGCAGGCCACGCGTTTCCGGACCGAACACGACGGCATCGTTGTCACCGAATTGCACGTTCGTATACAAGGTGCGCCCGCGTGTCGACAGCGCGAACAAACGATCGGGTTCGACTTTCGCGATGAACGCGTCGAGGTCGTCGTGCACGTCGATCGCGGCGAACTCGTGGTAGTCGAGGCCGGCGCGGCGCAGCTTCGCATCGTCGAGCTCGAAGCGGAGTGGGCGGATCAGATGCAGGCGCGCGCCGGAATTCGCGCAGAGGCGGATCACGTTGCCCGTATTGGGCGGGATCTCGGGCTGGAAGAGGACGACATGCAGCATGCCGCGATTATTCCGCGCTTCCTGCGCAGGCGACAAGCTGGTGCGACGTTGCGCATCCTTGTGCTCAACGCATCGCGACCAGTCGCGCTTCTTCCTTCGGACCAAGCGTGACCGGCTCACCGACCGTCACGCGCGCCTTGCCTTGCACTTGGGTGTAGACGACGTTGTCGTCGATGTCGTTCGGCGTGGCAGTGACGGTGATCGTGCCGAGCATCTGCATTTCCTGCGGCGCACCGACGGCCACGGTTGGATGCGAGGCGGCGACGGCATACGCGCTGACGGCTGCGCACAGCGCGATGGCGACGAGCCCGCGGTGGATGTGGGTGGAAAGTTTCATGACGTGCTCCTTCGTATACTTTGGTATTTGTGCAAAAGCAAAGCCTGTGCCAACGAGGGCGGATTCGCATTTTGTTCGATCATTTCGATGCGTTATCGAGGCCTGGGGTTGCACGAAGTTCCGCGATCGTGACTTCCGGCAGGGCCGTGGCTGACTGCGCGCTAAACCGATCGTGACTTCCGGCATGGAATGGTGAGTGTCCGCGGACAAACACTGTCCGTCCGTTGTCATCGATGACGTGAAAATCGCGTGACGCAAAAACAAATCGGCGAGCACGAGGCTCACCGATCGTTGCAAACGAGTTTCGTTGCGCGCCGATTGCTCGGCGCTTGCATCAACGCGAAGCGCGCGCGATGTCCGCGGCAGTCGGATTCGCATCGACCGCGATCGGGTTGCCGACATGCACGCGCGCAATCGGTGCGGTGTCGGCATCGATCGATGTCGGTGCGCTGATTTCGATGCGTGTGTGTACGACGTCGATAGGCTCGGCTACCGTTTCGGCGCGCGTGAGGGCGGTGGCGCCGACTGCGGCGAACAGAGCGAGCGCTGCGACGGTGCATTTGATCTGGGTGCTGAAGTTCATGTCTTTAATCCTTGTCGTTGGGGCATTGGTTTGATTTGTTTGTCGGCGACGACGGCAATGCCCGGCCATTGCGAGGTTGGCCGCGTGGGTTCCGGTTGGGGAATCTGTGCGGCCAGTGCTGGCCTCGAAGATCGGGCTCTGGAGGGACCCGGGACCTGTCGCGCGATGGGCGCTGGGGCGGGTATGCAGGCGGATCGATGCTGACGAACAATTTTGTTGCGGCGCATCATACGCATGCGTCCCTGAACCAATACCTAACTCATCGGTATAGTATTTATTCAGGGAAATTGCTTCGCAAAAACAACGCGTTGCCTGAAACGGTGCGCGCAAGGCAGTCGGCACAAAAAGGCCGCCGGCCCCTGACTTTCGGCCATTGCTCCGCTCGCCCGCCGTCGGTTAGGCTCCTTCACTTTTCGCCGCCGGAGTAAATGATGCCCGTCGCAACACCGCGTTCGACCCACGCCCCGATCCGCCTGTTCAGGACCGGCTTGTTCAAATCGACCGCGCTGGCGCTGGCGATCGCCGCAACCGGTTGCGCCACCGCTCCCGCGGCGCACGATGCGAAACCCGCGAAGACCACGCAAACGGCAGCTCCGATGATCGATATCCCGTTCACCAAGTTCCAGCTCGACAACGGCCTCACCGTGGTCGTGCACGAAGACCACAAGGCGCCGGTCGTCGCCGTGTCGATCTGGTACCACGTCGGCTCGGCCGACGAGCCGAACGGCAAAACCGGCTTCGCGCATCTGTTCGAGCACCTGATGTTCTCCGGCTCGGAGAATCACAAGGGCACCTATTTCGCTCCGTTCGAGAAGGCCGGCGCGACCGGCATGAACGGCACGACCTGGTTCGACCGCACCAACTATTTCGAGACCGTGCCGACCACCGCGCTCGACATGGCGCTGTGGATGGAGTCGGACCGCATGGGCCATCTGCTCTCGGCGATCGGCAAGCCCGAGCTCGACACCCAGCGCGGCGTCGTGCAGAACGAGAAGCGCCAGGGCGAGAACCGCCCGTATGGCCGCACCGACCAGAATATTTTGTCGAACGCGTTCCCGGCCAACCATCCGTACCAGCACGACACGATCGGCTCGATGGCCGATCTCGACGCGGCCTCGCTCGACGACGTCAAGCAATGGTTCCGCGACTACTACGGCGCGGCTAACACGACGATCGTGCTCGCCGGCGACATCACGCCGGCTGTGGCCAAGGAGAAGCTGCAGAAGTATTTCGGCGACATCCCGGCCGGGCCGCCGGTGCCGCGCCAGCAGCCGTGGGTTGCCGAGCGCGAGACATCGACGCGTGGCACCCAATCCGATCACGTCGCGCAGACGCGCATCTATCGCGAATGGAACGTGCCGCAGCTCGGCGCGTCGGACAATCCTTTGCTCGAACTCGCCGCCAGCGTGCTCGGCGGCGGCAAGACCTCGCGCCTCTACCAGCGCCTGGTTTACCAGGACAAGCTCGTCGACGACGTTTCCGTTGAACTGCAGACCTTCGCCCTCGTCAGTCAGTTCGTGCTCAGCGCGGACGTGAAGAAGGGTGTCGATCCGGCCAAGGTCGAGGCTGCGATCGCCGACGAATGGGCGAAGTTCTTGAAGGACGGCCCGACCGCCGACGAACTTGCGCGCGCGCAGACCTCGGTGCGCGCCGGCTTTATCCGTGGCTTGGAAGAGGTTGGAGGGTTCCGCGGCAAGGCCGTGATCCTCGCCCAGAGCCAGGTCTATCTCGGCGATCCCGCGGCGTACAAGAAGGACCTCGAACGCGCTGCGGCGGCCACGCCCGTGTCGGTGCTCGAGGCTGCGCGCAAGTGGATCGCCAAGGGCGACTACACGCTGACCGTGGTGCCGGCCAAGCCGGGCGCCGATTTCGCCGCCGAGGACAAGGCGGTGAAGGGTCTGTCCGCGCGCGACGGCAAGCCGGCCTCGGTCACGCCGCCGGCGAAGAACTACACGACCGCGAAGAGCGACGTCGATCGTTCCAAGGGCGTGCCCGACGTCAGCCAGTTCCCCGAGCTCAGCTTCCCGGCCGTGCAGCGCGGCAAGCTCAGGAACGGCATCGAGGTGATCCTCGCCGAGCGCCATACGATTCCGATCACGCAAATCCAGATGCAGTTCAACGCCGGCTACGCGGCCGACCACGGCAACAAGCTCGGCACCGCGAGTTTCGTCAGCTCGATGCTCGACGAAGGCACGAAATCGCTCGATTCGGTCGAGATCGCCAAGCGCCGCGAAAGCCTCGGCGCGATCATTCGCCCCGGCACCGGCCTCGATACCTCGAACGTCAGCCTCAACGCGCTCAACGCGAACCTCGCGCCGTCGATCGACCTGTTCGCCGACGTCGTGCGCAACCCCGCGTTCCGCGACGCCGACATCGAACGCATCCGCGCGCAGTGGCTCGCCGGCATCGCCCAGGAGAAGACCCAGCCGCAGGGCATGGCGCTGCGCACGCTGCCGCCGCTGCTCTACGGTGCGGACCACGCCTATGGCATTCCGTTCACCGGCTCGGGCACGGAAGCCGCGATCAAGTCGCTCACTGCGACCGATCTCGCCGCGTTCCACAACGCCTGGTATCGCCCGGACAACGTCAAGATCCTGATCGCCGGCGATACGACGCTGGCGGCGATCGTGCCGCTGCTCGACAAGGCCTTCGGCGACTGGACCGCGCCGGCGACGGCGCTGCCGACGAAGAACTTCGCCCATGTCGCCGCGCAGAAGAAGCCGCGCGTATTCCTGATCGACCGCAAGGATTCGCCGCAGTCGCTGATCCTCGCCGGCGCGCTCGCCGATCCGACCACGGCGCCCGACTACCTGCCGATGCAGACCGCGAACTCGGTGTTTGGCGGCACGTTTACCTCGCGCCTCAACATGAATCTGCGCGAGGACAAGCGCTGGTCCTACGGCGCGCGCTCCTCGCTGCAGGATGCGCTCGGCCAGCGCCCGCTGATCCTGCAGGCGCCGGTGCAGACCGACAAGACCGCCGAGTCGGTCACCGAAGCACTGAAAGAAGTGCGCAACGTCGCCGGCAAGAATCCGCCGACCGAAGCCGAGATCGCCAAGATCAAGGCACAGCGCGTGCGCGCGCTGCCGGGCAGCTACGAGACCACTGGCGCCGTGCTCGGCGCGCTCGCCTCGAACCAGCTCTACGGCCGTGCGGACGACTACGTGACGACGCTGAAGCAGAAGATCGAGGCACAGACGCAAGCCGAGGTCGACGACGCGGCGAAGAAACTGTTCGTGCCCGACACGCTGACCTGGGTCATCGTCGGCGACCTCGCCAAGATCGAGAAGCCGGTGCGCGCGCTCAAGATCGGCGAGACCAAGGTGATCGATGCCGACGGCAAAGTAGTAAAGTAAGACGAGTCATCGTCGCCGTTACGAACGATGGCCGGCCCACGCCGGCCATCTTTTTTGGAGCATCATGAAAAACGCAGCATTCTCCATTTTTATGCTTTCACTCGGCCTGCTGCCGGCCGCCTGCACCTGGGTCGAGCCGACCGTGAGCGGCAACGCCGTGCGCGTCGCCTACGACGGCAAGGTCGCCGGTTGCCGCGACGCAGGTACGGTCGCGGTCACCGTCGCCGACAAGATCGCCTTCTATCACCGCAGCGAATACAAGGTCGCCGACGAGCTCGAGACGATGGCGCGCAACGAGGCCGCCAGCCTGCCGGCCGACACGATCGTGCCGCGCAGCGAGCCGAAGGACGGTGCGCAACGCTTCCAGGCTTATGTCTGCGGCAAGACGCAGCTACGCCAGCGCGGCGAGATCTCCACGCCCGCAAACCAGCCGGCGACGACGCAGGACGGCGTGCAAACCTTCCCGGCCAAGGAGCATTGAGAGCGACGTTGTTCCTCGGCAAACCCGATTGACGCCATCGCGGATTCCCGCAATGATGCAGTGCAGCGAGCCACTTCGGCCCGCTCACGAGGAACCGCGATGCTGCTCGCCGAACCCGCGCTGCTGCCGCCCGTCTCCGCGCACCAGCGCGTGGACGGCGCGACTCGGATCGAGTTTTCGGCGGCCGGCGGCAAGACACGCCTCGCCGACCTTTACCAGCGCGCGCCATGCCGCGTGCTGTTTCCCAACATAGACTCCGACGAGCCCGTCCAGGCGGTGCTGTTGACCACGAGCGGCGGCCTTACCGGTGGTGATCGCCTGCAAACCGACATCGTCGCGAACGCAGGCGCATGCGCGACGCTGACTTCACAGGCCGCGGAGAAAATCTACCGCGCGTTGCCGGGCGACGATCCGGCGCGCATCGACGTGCGCATCGCAGCCGGCGCTGGCGCCTGCGTCGAATACCTGGCGCAGGAAACAATCCTGTTCGAGGGAGCGCGCCTGCGCCGCCAACTCGATGCCGACCTCGCACCGGGCGCGCGCCTGCTCGCGACGGAAAGCCTCGTTCTCGGCCGCCGCGCGATGGGCGAATCGTTGCGCAGCGGTTTCGTCCACGACGCCTGGCGCATCCGCCGCGGCGGACGCTTGATCTTCGCCGACGCGCTGCATCTTGATGGAGACATCGCTGCGCTGCGCGCGGCGCCGTTCGGCTTCGGCACGGCGACGGCGTGCGCCACGTTGATCTATGTCGCCGACGATGCGCCCACGCTGCTCGCGCCCGTGCGCGCCCGGCTCGGTGAGGCCGACCTACCGCCGATCGCGCACGCGACGACGCGCGAGCATCTGCTGATCCTGCGTTTGCTCGCCGACGACGCGGCGGCGTTGCGGCGGGCGCTCATTGATGCCGCCGGCATCGTGCGCTCGCTCGCTACCGGCTTGCCGCAACGGCTGCCCAAAGTCTGGTACTGCTGAGAGACGAATCCAACCATGCCCCACGCAACGCCCACCGGCTCCATCAACTTCGCGGAAAAGCTCGCCCTGTTCACCGAGCGCTGGTCGCCGCGCGTTGTCGCCGAGATGAACGACTACCAGTTCAAGCTGGTCAAGCTGCAGGGCGAATTCGTCTGGCACGAGCACAAGGACACCGACGAAGTGTTCCTCGTCGTCCGCGGCGAGATGCAGGTCGGATTTCGCGATCGCGACGTGACAATCCGCGAAGGCGAGATGTTCGTCGTCCCGCGCGGCGTCGAACACATCACGCGCGCAGCACAGGAATGCCACGCCCTGATCATCGAACCACGCGGCGTGATCAACACCGGCGAGACCGGCGGCGAGCTCACCGCGCAGAACGATCGCTGGATCTGACCGATGAACCTGACTCCGCGCGAAAAAGACAAACTGCTCGTCGCGATGGCCGCGATCGTTGCGCGCAAACGGCTCGAACGCGGGGTCAAATTGAATCATCCCGAAGCGATTGCGCTGATCACCGACGCCGTCGTCGAGGGTGCGCGCGACGGACGCAGCGTCGCCGAGCTGATGCAGGCCGGCGCGAAAGTCGTCACTCGCGCGCAGGTCATGGAAGGCATTGCCGAGATGATCCACGAAATCCAGGTCGAGGCGACGTTTCCCGACGGCACCAAGCTCGTCACCGTGCATCAGCCAATACGTTGAGGCGACGATAATGATTCCCGGAGAAGTCCTCACGCTCGAAGGCAACATCACGCTCAACGCCGAGCGCGAAGCGATCCCATTGACCGTGGCAAACAGCGGTGATCGACCGATCCAGGTCGGCAGCCACTATCACTTTTTTGAAACCAATCCGGCGCTGCAATTTGACCGGGATCGCGCGCGTGGAATGCGCCTCGACATTCCCGCCGGCACCGCGATTCGCTTCGAGCCCGGACAGACCCGCGAGGTACTGCTTGTGGCGTACGCGGGTTCGCGTGTCGTCATCGGCTTTCGTGGCGAAGTCATGAACGCACTCGATGCGAAAGGCAAAAGCGCATGAGCACGACGATCTCGCGCCGCGCCTATGCCGGCATGTATGGCCCGACCACGGGCGACCGCATCCGCCTCGCGGACACGGAACTCTTCATCCGCATCGAAAAAGACTTTACCGTCTACGGCGAGGAAGTGAAGTTCGGCGGCGGCAAGGTGATTCGCGACGGCATGGGCCAGTCGCAGGTCGCGCGCGCCGACGGCGCAATGGACACCATCATCACCAATGCGGTGATCCTCGATCACACGGGAATCGTCAAGGCCGACATCGGCCTGCGCGATGGTCGCATCGCGAAGATCGGCAAGGCCGGCAATCCCGACGTGCAGCCCGGCGTGGACATCGTCATTGGGCCGGGCACCGAAATCATCGCCGGTGAAGGCAAGATCGTCACCGCGGGCGGCATCGACGCGCACATCCACTTCATCTGCCCGCAGCAGATCGATGAGGCGCTCTACGCCGGCATCACGACCATGCTCGGCGGCGGCACCGGTCCCGCACACGGCACGCTCGCGACGACGTGCACGCCGGGACCCTGGCATCTCGCGCGCATGCTGCAGGCGGCGGAAAGTTTTCCGATGAACTTGGGCTTCTTCGGCAAGGGCAACGCGAGCCGACCGAAGGCGTTGGAAGAAATGGTGATGGCCGGCGCATGCGGTTTGAAGTTGCACGAGGACTGGGGCACGACGCCCGCCGCGATCGACTGCTGCCTCGCGGTCTGCGACACGCTCGACGTACAGGCGACGCTGCACACCGACACGCTCAACGAATCCGGCTTTGTCGAATCGACGATCGCCGCGTTCAAGGGCCGCACGATCCACGCCTTCCATACCGAAGGCGCGGGCGGTGGCCATGCGCCCGACATCATCAAGGTCGCGGGCCTGTCGAACGTGTTGCCGTCGAGCACGAATCCGACGCGGCCGTACACGGTCAACACGCTCGACGAACATCTCGACATGCTCATGGTCTGCCACCATCTCGATCCGAAGATCGCCGAGGACGTGGCTTTCGCCGAAAGCCGCATCCGCAAGGAGACGATCGCCGCCGAAGACATCCTGCACGACCTCGGCGCGTTCTCGATGATGAGCTCCGACTCGCAGGCGATGGGCCGCGTCGGCGAAACGATCATCCGTTGCTGGCAGACTGCGGACAAGATGAAGCGCCAGCGCGGTGCGCTCGGCAGCGACGATGCGCGCAGCGACAATTTCCGCGCGCGGCGCTACATCGCCAAGTACACGATCAATCCCGCGATCACGCACGGCATCAGCGAGCACGTCGGCTCGGTCGAAGTCGGCAAGCTCGCCGATCTCGTGATCTGGTCGCCCGCGTTCTTCGGCGTCAAACCCGACTACGTGCTCAAGGCCGGCACGATCGCCGCCGCGCCGATGGGCGATCCGAACGCGAGCATTTCGACGCCGCAGCCCGTGCACTACCGGCCAATGTTCGGCGCGTTTGGCCGCGCGCGCGTCGAGTCGTCGCTGCTGTTCGTCAGCGCCGCGTTCGCCGCGAGCGACCAGGCGCGCAAACTCGGCCTGACGCGTCCGCTCGCGGCGGTGAAGAACACACGCGGCGGCATCGGCAAGCGCAGCATGATCCTCAACGACGCGATGCCGAAGATCGACGTCGATGCCGAAACCTACGAGGTGCATGCCGACGGCGAACTGCTGACCTGCGAACCCGCCACGGTGCTGCCGATGGCGCAGCGCTATTTCCTGTTTTGATCGCACCAATGACCGACCTGTTCGCACGCGAGATTCTTCCGGCCAGCACATGGAACGCGGCGCATGCGGTCGATCGCATTACGCTCGACTACGAAGGCCGCCACCGTCGCCGCTATCGCTATCGCGCCGACGGTGGTCTGGGATTCGTGCTCGATCTCGCACAGACGACGCTTCTGCACGATGGCGATGGTGTCAAGCTCGACGACGGCCGCATCGTGCTCGTGCAGGCGGCGCCCGAAGCGCTGGTCGCGGTGACTGCGAGCGACACCGATGCACTGGTCAAGCTCGCCTGGCATATCGGCAACCGCCATCTGCCCGCGCAACTTTCCAGCGAGCGCATCCTGATCCGCGACGACGCGGTGATCGTCGACATGCTGCGCGGGCTAGGCGCGCGCGTTGAAAAAATCGTCGCACCGTTCACCCCGGAACGCGGCGCGTATGCGCACGCGCACGACGATCATCAGGCCCCAGCGCATCCGTTTGTGTTCGTTGCGGGGCAGGCGCATGGACACTGATACCACCCTGTATCGCCTGCTCACCTGGACCTCGCCGTCGTATCCGACCGGCGCTTTCAGCTACAGTCATGGTCTCGAATGGATGGTCGAGGCGGGCGATGTGCACGACCTCGCCACGCTGATCGACTACATCGATGCCGTGCTCGCGCGTGGCGGTGGCTGGATCGACGCGGTGCTGTTCGCGCACGCGTACGAGCGTGCGCACGACGCGGCGGCCTTCGACGAAATCGCCGACCTCGCCGCCGCGT
Organism: Rudaea sp.; assembly: GCF_036383415.1. GTDB lineage: Bacteria > Pseudomonadota > Gammaproteobacteria > Xanthomonadales > Rhodanobacteraceae > Rudaea. Next base: position 34,139 of record NZ_DASVOK010000280.1, read on the forward strand.
TTCGCGGCAGCGCCGAAACTGCACTCGAAAGCCATCAGCAGGGCGCCGCGTTTCTCGCTGTTACGCGCAAGGCATGGCCGTATCCGTTGCTCGACGAATTTGCCGAACGGCGTGATGATCTGCCCATCGCGCACAGCGTCGTGATGGCGCTCGCTTGTGCCGCTCACGACATTCCGCGCGACGCTGCGCTTTCCGCCTGGCTGCATTCGACCGCAGCGAACCTCGTCTCCGCCGGCGTGCGCCTGATTCCGCTCGGCCAGACCGACGGACAGATCGCGACCGCGCGCCTCGCGCCGCGCATCGCCGCAATTGCCGCCGACGCGCTCGACACGTCGCTCGACCAACTCGGCACCGCCGCGCCGCTGCTCGAACTCTGCTCGATCCGGCACGAAACCCAATACACCAGACTGTTTAGAAGTTGAACATCCAATGAGCATAACCAACGACAACGGTCCTCTCCGCATCGGCATCGGCGGCCCCGTCGGCTCCGGCAAGACCGCGCTGACCGAACGCCTGTGCAAGCTGCTGCGCGACACCTACAACGTCGCCGCGATCACCAACGACATCTACACCAAGGAGGACGCCGAATTCCTTACGCGCGCCGGCGCGCTCGTGCCCGAGCGCATCGCGGGCGTGGAGACCGGCGGTTGTCCGCACACAGCGATCCGCGAGGACGCGAGCATCAACCTCGCCGCGGTCGCCGAGATGAACAAGAAATTCCCGGGTCTGGAAATCATCTTCATCGAATCGGGCGGCGACAATCTCGCGGCGACGTTTTCGCCGGAGCTCGCTGACCTCACGATTTACGTGATCGACGTGTCGGCCGGCGACAAGATTCCGCGCAAGGGCGGTCCAGGCATCACGCGCTCGGACCTGCTCGTGATCAACAAGATCGATCTCGCGCCGCTCGTCGGCGCGTCGCTCGAAGTAATGGACCGCGACGCGAAGAAGATGCGCGGCGCGCGCCCATTCGTCTTCAGCAATCTGAAAATCAACCAGGGCCTCGATGCGGTCGCGCGCTTCATCGTCGAGGCCGGTGGCCTGCCTTCCCGTCCCCTGCCGGAGCCTGCACAATGAAAAAAGCCTCGCACTACGCTCTTGCCGCGGTACTCGCCGGGCTTGCGGCCAATGCCTATGCCCATCCGGGCCACAGCGCCTACAGTGGCCTGCTCGCCGGCTTCGCACACCCGTTGTCGGGCACGGACCACCTGCTCGCGATGTTCGCGGTCGGCATTTGGGCGGCGCAGCTCGGTGGGCGCGCATTATGGGCCGTGCCGCTCGCCTTCGTGTCGGTGATGACAATCGGCGCAGCGGCCGCGATGACCGCACATGCCGGCATCGGCGCCGGTGCAATCGAATCGGGCGTGGCCGCCTCGCTGCTCGCACTCGGCCTGCTCGTGTTCCGCGCGCAGCGTCTGCCGCTGGCCGCGGCGGTCGCGCTTGTCGGCCTATTTGCCTGGTTCCACGGCGCCGCGCATGCCCGAAAGTGCCGATCCGCTGCGCTACGCGATCGGCTTCCTCGCCGCGACCGCGTTGCTGCATGGCGCGGGCATCGTCTTCGGCACACTGGCGCAGCGCCATGCGCCGCGACTCGGCCGAGTCGGCGGAGTGGCAACGGCGATCACGGGCACGGCCGCGTTGATCGGCGCGATATAGCGGGGAATCAGAGCGAGCAGGCGGCGAGGGCCACCGGCGTCTGGCAAAGAACACGGCGCAGGCGCTGACCTTGTTCGCACTCACGTGCATGCAGCGACTGGATGCGCTCTCGCGACCAGTTCGTTCTTGTCGTGACCGAGACGCTCGGTCAGGCCGTTCTCGCCGATCGGGCCTTCGGGTTTGCTTGCGAGTACTTATCGTATCTCTGGATCCGATGGCATTTCCTGCCTTGGACCCGTTTATACAAAATCTGGAACTCGCTCGGGATGACGTTTGCGCAGCGTCCGGACTAACCCACTTTGGCCAGACTGAGCCGCTCGGCCAGGTCGGCCATGCTTTCGGCCACTGCACGCGCGTTCTCGGCCATCTGCTCGGCCGCGGCGAAGGCGGATTCGGTCATCTGCCCGGCTACCACGAGTGCGTCGTCCAGCGTGGCATGGCTGTAGTTCGTGGCGATCGGGGCGAGATGGCGCAGCGCGCGCTGGTAGACCTCGCGCTTGAACGAGACGACATGGCTGGCCGGATACCAGAAGTCGACCCAGCGCCACTGGTCGAACTCGGGTTCATCGGTTGCGTCCAGGCGCACCGCGGATTCGTCGCCGACGAAGCGCAGCAGGAACCAGACCTGCTTCTGGCCGATGCACGTGGGCTTCTGGTTGCGCCGGACCATGCGCGGCGGCAGGCGGTAGCGCAGCCAGCCCGGTGTCGCGCCGAGCACCTGCACGTGATGCGGGCGCAGGCCGGTCTCCTCGTGCAGTTCGCGATACATCGCTTCGAGCGGGGTTTCGTCGCTGCGCATGCCGCCCTGCGGAAACTGCCATCCGTCCTTGAATGCACGGCGCGCCCAGAACACCCTGCCGTCGTCGCGCAACAGGATGATGCCTACATTCGGACGGTAGCCATCCGGATCGATCACGCGCTCAACTCCAAATCCCGGCGCGCCATGCCGTGGAACCCGATACCAACGGCTGAAAATGGCGCTTTCGCCCGATTCTTCCACAGCCGGTCACGGCGGGCAAGCGAACAAAAGACGCAGCCCACGCCCGCAACACCTTGCGCCGCGATCAGAGTTCTTCGACCGTCGTGCGCTTGGAACGGCGGATCAGCCAGGCGACGCCGCGCAGATCGGAGATGCCGACCAGGGCGCGGTTGAGGTTGTTGTACTTCGACACGCCGGCACCGCGCGCACGATGGTTCACCGGCACGGATTTGACTTGCCAACCGGCGCGCTGCATGAGCGCGGGCAGGTAGCGGTGCATGTGGTCGAAATACGGCAGATCGAGGAATACGGCGCGCTCGAACAGCTTGATCCCGCAGCCGGTGTCGGGCGTCTCGTCCTTGAGCAGGTTCGAACGGATGCGGTTGGCCCAGCGCGAGGCCCAGCGCTTGCTGCCCGAATCCTGGCGGTTGACGCGCCAGCCGGCGAACAGCTTGATCTCTTTCGCCGACTCGTCACGCATCGCGACGAGCTTGGGGATGTCGGCCGGATCGTTTTGGCCGTCGCCGTCGAGCGTGGCGATCCAGGTGCCGCGCGCGGCCTTGATGCCGGTACGCAACGCCGTGCTCTGCCCGCTCTGGGCGACATGGCGCAGCACGCGCAGTTCAGGGAATTGCGCCTTCGCCGCGGTCAGCACGGCCAAGGTATCGTCGCGGCTCAGGTCGTCGACGTAGACGATCTCGAAATCGACCTTGCCGCGTAGCGCGGCCACGATTTCGGTCAGCAGCGGGACGATATTGTCGCGCTCGTTGTGCACGGGCACGACGACGGATAAGTCGGGCATCGCTTCGATCCAGAAATTGATGCGGCCATTATCGCCTGCCGCGGCGCCGCTTGTCGCCTGCGCGTCGCATCAACCGGCGATGGCCGCGCGCCAAAGAGCCTCGACGCGATCGAACTCGGCCGGGCTCTTCGCCAGCAGGATCAGGGTGCCGTTGCCGAGCGGCAGGCTGCGGCCGCGCAGTCCGTCGCGTTCGAAGTCCGCGGCCGCACCAACTTTCTGGTCGGCCACATAGATCACGGTCAGCGGGCCATCCGCAGTAGGCATGACCAGATGCACGGAACGGTGTTTGCTGGCCCCGACCGGGCAGGGCGCGACGAAGCTGATGCCGTCGGGAACCTGCTTCAGGGTGACGCCGCGCTTGGCGAATGTGGCAGTGACCTCGGCCGCGGCGACCGGCGCGGTCAGCGCGAGCACTTCCTTCTCCGACTCCAGATGCTCGACTGCCTGCACCGACAGCGGCTTGGCCTCGGCGCGCATGCCGACGACGCCGATGCCGAGCACAAGCGCGGCTGCGAGCGCGAACATCGAGGCGCGGCGCAGATTCGTGCGCCGGCGCCGCTCTGCCGTGGTCTGCGCGAGCAGGATCGCCTCGGCGAGCTGTGCGGGCGCGGCGACGTTCAGCGCGCGCACGAGATCGCCCTCGAACGCCAACGCACGCGCGTGCGCCTCGGCGCAACGTGGGCATTCCGCGCGATGCTGCACGAAGTCCGCGGCGGTTGCCTGCGGATCGATCGCGAGTTGTCGCCGGAATTCAACGCAATTCATAAACCTGTGCCTCGATCGGCTCGCCGCCGAGCATCGCCTTCAACTTCTGCCGCGCGCGGAACAACTGGGTCATCACCGCAGCACTGGAAATGTTCAACTCGCGCGCGATCTCCTCGCAGGAGAACCCGCCGAGCACCTGCATGAGCAGCGGCTCGCGATATTTCACGTCGAGCTTCAGCATCGCCGCACGAATCAACGCATCCTCGCCCGATCCTTCCGGCGTCAATGCGTCGCGCACGTCGGCCACCTCGACCTCGTCCACGTCGACGAACTGCGGCGTCTTGCGCTCGTACAGACGCGCGTGCTCGCGGCGCAGGATCGTGATCAGCCAGGCCTTGGCCGCCGCGGTCTCGCGCAAACTGTCGAGCGAACGCCACGCGCGCAGAAACGATTCCTGTACGAGGTCCTGCGCCAGCGCTTCCTCGCCGCAAAGCCAGTACGCGTAACGGAACAGATCGCCCGAATACCCGCGTACGAGCGCGTCGAACTGTCGCTGCTTGCTGCTCACAGGGACATGACCGGATTATCTGCGCGAAACTTTCGTTAAAGGCTCAGCGACGGATTTTTTCGAGGATGCCTTCG
>NZ_DASVOK010000281.1:0-8472 GCF_036383415.1 Rudaea sp.
CGTCGCGACGGGCCGAATGTCGATGGATTTCCGCAGCACCGTGCGAAGCGCGCCATGAGCGCACGGCGCTGGCGGCGGCCGTCCTGGTTCGCGATCGCGCTGACCGTGGCCGGCATCGCGCTGTTCATGCGCCTCGGCATCTGGCAGCTCGACCGCGCCGGCGAGGCGCAGCATCTGCTCGCTGCGTTCGATGCAGCACCGAAGGCGGCGTTCGAGGATTTCGCCGCGGTGCGCAGCGCGCCGCCGACGGACCGCTATCCGCATGTGCGCCTGCGCGGCCGGTTCCTTGCCGATCGCGGCTGGCTGCGCGACGAGCAGGTGCGCGACGGCAAGCTCGGCGTCGAAGCCTACGCAGCCTTTGCGGCGGAAGGCGGTGATGCGCCGAACGGGAACGGTGAGGTACTGCTTGTCGACCGCGGCTGGATCACCTGGTCGCACGAGCGCGGCACGCAGCCGCTGTTGCCGGCGTTGTCCGAGGGCGACGTGGAGCTGGCCGGAGTCTATGCGCCGTTTCCGGGCAACGGCATCCGCGTCGGCGGCAATGCGCTCGCACGCCAGTCGACGTGGCCCAAACTGACGTTGGCGATCGACGCGCAGGAAATCGCCGCCGATCTGGAGCGACCGCTGTTGCCACGCGTGCTGTTGCTCGATGCGGATACCGCGTCGGGGTTCGCGCGTTCGTGGACGCCGAGCGTGATGCCGCCCGAGCGGCACCGCGCCTACGCGGTCCAGTGGTTCGCGTTCGCCGTCGCCGCGATCGTGATCTTCGTCCTGCTGCATTTCAGAAAAATACAGAAGTAGTAGCTCCATGTCCGAACAACACCTCAACGCAGGCGCCGCGCGCGCCGCACGCAATCGCAACCGCTGGATGCTGATCGGCATCGTCGCCGTTTTCGTCGTGCCGATGTTGACCGCGTTCGCGCTGAATTTCATCGGCTGGGAGCCGAAGGGCACGAAGGCCTATGGCACGCTGATCAATCCGCCGCGTCAGGTTGATGCGGTGCCGGTCACGCTGCCCGGCGGCGAGAAACTCGTCTGGCGCAACCCGCAATGGCAGTGGACCCTGCTCGCGTTGCCCGGCAAGGATTGTGCGCAGCAATGCCAAACCGCGCTTGGCGATCTCGTGCGCATGCGCGCGACACTCGGACGCAACGCGGAACGCCTGCGCCTGGTCTATCTCGGCACGTCGCTGCCGGCGGCGGCGCTGACCGCGCTGGCGCCGCTGCAGGCAGGCAGCGACGACACGAACGCGTTTGCCGACCTGCGCGCCAAGGGCGACAACGGACTTGCGCTTGCGCTGGTCGATCCGGGTGGTTACCTGATGATGCGTTACGCCGAAGGCTACGACCTCGGCGGCGTGCGCCGCGATTTGCCCAAGGTGGTGAAGTGATGAGTACGAGAGGAATCGCGAGACTGGCGTGGATGGCGGCGGCCTTTGCGCTGGTCGTGATCGTGTTCGGCGCGTTCGTGCGCCTGTCGAACGCGGGCTTGTCGTGCCCCGACTGGCCGACCTGCTACGGCAAGGTGACTTGGCCCAATCATGAAACCGACATCGCCACGGCCAACGCCGCTTTTCCCGATCGCCCGGTCGAGTCGGACAAGGCCTGGCGCGAGCAGGTCCATCGCTTCCTTGCGGGTGGATTGATCCTGACCACGTTCGCGCTCGCGATCTGGACGTGGCGCCGCCGCCGCGACTTGCATGGCTTGGCTGCCGTGCCGTTCGCCGCGGCCGTGTTCATCCTGTTCCAGGCCCTGCTCGGCATGTGGACGGTGACGTGGAAGCTGAAACCGGTCGTCGTCATGGCCCATCTGCTCGGCGGCATGACCACGTTCGCGCTGCTCGCCTATACCGCGCTGCGCTTGACGATTCCGAGTATCGCCAATCCGCGATTTCCGATCGCGGAGAAGGACAAGCTCTGGCGCCTGACCGTCGTCGGCATCGGCCTCGTCGCCGTGCAGATCGCGCTCGGCGGCTGGACCAGTTCGAACTACGCCGCGCTCGCCTGCGGACTCGATTTCCCGACCTGCCTCGGCCAGTGGTGGCCGGGCAACATGGATTTCCATGAAGCGTTCGTGCTCTGGCGCGGTATCGGCGTCAACTACGAGGGCGGCGTGCTCGACGGTTCGGCGCGCATCGCGATCCAGCTCGTGCACCGCATCGGCGCGGTGCTCGTGTTCGGCCACGTCGCGTTCGCCGTCGTCCAGCGCGCGGCGCGGCATGTCGAGACGCGGCCGTTTGCCGTCGCGATCGGCATTGCATTGCTGCTGCAGGTCTCGCTCGGCATCGCCAACGTGAAGCTCGGCCTGCCGCTGCCGATCGCGACCGCGCACAACGGCGTCGCCGCGGCGCTGCTGCTGTCGTTGTTGGCCTTGCTCGTGCGGGTACGCGCAGCCGCACGTTAAACTCTCGCGCATGTCCGTCGCCAGCCAATACCTCGAACTGACCAAGCCGCGCGTCGTCGCGCTGATCGTGTTCACCGCGATCATCGGCATGTTCCTCGCCGTGCCGGGCTGGCCGCCGCTGCGCGAATCGGTCGCAGGCTTCATCGGCATCTGGCTGGCCGCCGCGTCGGCCGCGGCGATCAATCATCTGATCGACCAGCGCATCGACAAGCTCATGGCGCGCACCGCGCACCGTCCGCTCGCGACTGGTGCGTTGACGCCGGCCAAGGTACTCGCGTTTGCGGTCTTCCTCGGCGCGTTGTCGATGACGATCCTGATTGCGTTGGTCAATCCGCTTACCGCGGCGCTGACCTTCGCCTCGCTGATCGGTTACGCGATCGTCTACACCGCCTGGCTCAAGCGTGCAACGCCGCAGAACATCGTAATAGGCGGCGTCGCTGGCGCCGCGCCGCCGCTGCTCGGCTGGACCGCGGTCACCGGCCACCTGCATCCGCACGCCTGGCTGCTCGTGCTGATCATCTTCGTCTGGACGCCGCCGCATTTCTGGGCGCTCGCGATCTTCCGACGCGACGACTATGCGCGCGCGATGGTGCCGATGCTGCCGGTCACCCACGGCGTCGAGTACACGCGCTGGCACGTGCTCTACTACACGATCCTGCTCGTTCTCGTCACCGTGCTGCCGTTCCTGACCGGCATGAGCGGCCTGTTTTATCTTGGCGGTGCGCTCGTGCTCGGCGCGGGTTTCCTCTACTACGCGATCGTGCTGCTCGATCCGCCGTCCGAACGTTTCGCGATGAAGGTGTTCAACTACTCGATCATCTACCTGATGGCGCTGTTCGCGTTCCTGCTGATCGACCACTACATCGACACGCCGACGCTGCAGCGCACGCTGATGCCGCTTCAACGCATCGGCTGATCAATTCGATCGAATTCGGTTAGCATCGCCGCTTCGAGTCGACGATGGGGTTGGCGATGCGCATTGAGTGTTCCTGGCCTTGGCTGGCATTGTTTGCTTTCGCATGCGGCCCCGCGGTGGCAGCGACCGGTTTCAGCGTGGAGTTGCCGGCGTCGGCAGCGAAGACGCCGCAACAAGGCCGCCTGATGCTGCTGTTCTCGAACGATTTCTCCGATGAGCCGCGCAACCAGGTCGACCACACGATCAAAACCCAGGCCGCGTTCGGCCAGAACGTGAAGGACTGGAAGCCGGGCACGGCGGTCGCGATCGACGCGGCCGCCGACGGCTACCCGGTCGAGCATCTCAACGACCTGCCGCCCGGCACCTACAACGTGCAGGCGCTGCTCAACCGCTACGAAACCTTCCACCTCGCCGACGGCCGCGTGCTCGACCTCCCGCCCGATCAGGGCGAGGGCCAGCACTGGAACATCAAGCCGGGCAACTTCTACTCGAAACCGCAGAAGATCACGCTCGGTGCCGACGGCAGGGTCGAAGGCGCAGCGTCGTTGACGATTGCACTCGACCAGACGATCGCACCAATCGTGCCGCCGAAGGACACGAAGTACATCCGCCATATCCGCATCCAGAGCAAGCTGCTCACGAAATTCTGGGGCCGGCCGATGTTCCTGTCCGCGGCCGTGCTCGTGCCCGAGGGTTTCGACGCGCATCCGAAGTCACACTTCCCACTGGTGATCTTCCACGATCACTTCGTGCCCGATTTCGATGGCTTCCGCACCGAGCCGCCCGATCCGAACCTCAAGCCCGACTACAACGAACGCTTCCATCTCGCCGGCTACAACCGCATCGAGCAGGAGGAGGCGTACAAGTTCTACCAGCGATGGACGGCCAAGGATTTTCCGCGCGTGCTGATCGTGAAACTGCAGCACGCGAATCCGTATTACGACGATTCCTATGCGGTCGACTCGGCCAATGTCGGACCCTACGGCAGCGCGATCGAGCAGGAATTGATTCCGGCGATCGAGAAGAAATTCCGCGGACTCGGCACGGGCTGGTCGCGTTTCGTCTACGGCGGATCGACCGGCGGCTGGGAAGCGCTCGCCGTGCAGATCTTCAATCCGGACTACTACAACGGCGCGTTCGGCGCCTGCCCCGATCCGGTCGACTTCCACGCCTACACGCACATCAATCTCTACGACGACAGGAACGCGGTGTGGATGGACGGCCCGATGAAGCGCATCGCGCAGCCGGCGATGCGCGATTATCTCGGCCACACGATCTGGGCGATGCCCGATGCGATGAACTACGAACTGATGCTCGGCAGCAACGGCCGCTCGACCGAGCAGTGGGACATCTGGCAGGCAGTCTACTCACCGGTCGGACCGGATGGCTACCCAAAACAAATCTTCGACAAGCGTACCGGCGTAATCGACCACGACGTCGCCGCTTACTGGCGCGAGCACTGGGACCTGACCGACTACCTCAAGCGCAACTGGCCGAAGATCGGCGAGAAGCTGCGCGGCAAACTGCATGTCTACGTCGGCCTGTCGGACAACTACTTCCTCAACGACGCGGTGTATCTCATGCAGGCCGCGCTCGAAAGCTTCCGCGATCCGGCCTACGCGGGCGAGGTGAAATACGGCCTGCGCGACGAACACTGCTGGAACGGCGATGCGAACACGCCGAACGCCTATTCACGGCTGCGCTACAACACGATGTATCTGCCGAAGATCATCGAGCGGATCGAGAAGACTGCGCCGAAAGGTGCCGACCTGACGAGCTGGCGATACTGAACCGCGGCCGCGATCGGGCGCTGCCCGTTAACGGTTTCTTCCGATCGCGGGCAGTAGATTGCGCTCCATCGCGGCGAGCGGTCGCCGCGATCCACCACAGGAGAGCAGAACCATGAAGGCGAACAAGATCGGCTTGGCGGTACTGGGCGGTGTCGTTGCGGCGTTCGGTCTGTGCGGCAGCGCGGGCGCGCAGCTCGGGGACTTGAAGGGTCTTGCCGGTGGCGACGTGTCTTCGCTCGCCTCCGGCAGTGGCGGCAATGCGGCCGGCGTGATTTCGTATTGCGTGAAGAACAATTACCTCGATGGCGGTGCTTCGGGCATCAAGGACAAGCTCATGGGCAAGTTCGGCGGTGACCAGGACAAGTCCGACTATGACGAGGGCGAGAAAGGGCTGGTCAAGACCGGCGACGGCAAGTCGGTCGACATCGGCCAACTCGGCAGCATGAAGAAATCGATCACGAAGAAGGCCTGCGGGAGCGTACTCGACCACGCAAAATCATTCCTTTGACGAGAGGCGCTGGACTTTCTCCGGCCGCATCCGCACATTAGGCAGATTCCCACCTGTGCGGAGGCGGCCGTGACCAGCATCTACGACTTCAGCGCGAAGGACATCGACGGCAAGGAGCAGTCGCTCAGTGCCTACAAGGGCAAGGCGATGCTCGTGGTCAACGTCGCCAGCAAATGCGGGTTCACCCCGCAGTACACGGGGCTCGAGGCGCTGTACGAAAAACTCAAGGACAAAGGCTTGGTCGTGCTCGGCTTTCCCTGCGACCAGTTCGGCCACCAGGAGCCGGGCGACGAGGCCGAGATCAAGAATTTCTGCTCGCTCAACTACGACGTGCAGTTTCCGCTGTTCGCCAAGATCGATGTCAACGGCGCGAACGCCGATCCGATCTACAAATACCTGAAGCACGAGGCCAAGGGCCTGCTCGGCAGCGAGTCGATCAAATGGAACTTCACCAAGTTCCTCGTCGACAAGAACGGCAAGGTCGTCAAGCGCTACGCGCCGACCGATACGCCGGAATCGATCGAGAAGGAAATCGCGGCGGTGCTGTAAGCGCGTTGGTCATGACGAACAAAAATCACGGACTCGCCGTATCGCAATGAGTAGCCAAGACAGCGCGTCACTCACCCGCCAGGACCTGAAAACCCTCTCGCTCGCCGCACTCGGCGGCGCGCTCGAGTTCTACGATTTCATTCTCTTCGTCTATCTTGCCGAACAGATCGGCACGCTGTTCTTTCCCGCATCGACGGCGCCGTGGTTGCGCGAACTGCAGACCTGGGGTGTGTTTGCGGCGGGTTACTTCGCGCGTCCGCTCGGCGGCGTGGTCATGGCCCACTTCGGCGACCGAACCGGGCGCAAGCGCATGTTCACCCTGAGCGTGTTCATGATGGCGGTGCCGACGCTGCTGATCGGCTTGCTGCCGACCTACGCGCAGATCGGCGTCCTCGCACCGATCGCGCTGCTCGTGCTGCGCATCGTGCAGGGCGCGGCGGTCGGCGGCGAAGTGCCCGGCGCATGGACGTTCGTCGCCGAACATGTGCCGGCGGGGCGCACCGCATTCGCCTGCGGCACGCTGACCTCGGGCCTGACCCTCGGCATCCTCGCCGGTTCGCTGCTCGCCGCCACACTTAACACCGCGCTCACGCCGGCGCAGATGCTCGACTACGGCTGGCGCATTCCGTTCCTGGTCGGTGGCGTGTTCGGCTTCTTCGCCGTGCTGCTGCGGCGCATGCTCGCCGAGACGCCGGTGTTCGAGGCGATCCGCCAGCGTCGCGAGCTTTCGCGCGAGCTGCCGCTAGCTGCCGCGCTGCGCGGGCACGGCGGCGCGGTGCTGGCCTGCGTCGCGCTGACCTGGGTGCTGACCGCGGCGATCGTGGTCATGATCCTGATGACGCCGAAATTGATCCAGAAGCTCGACGGCATCGCGCCCGCGGCGGCCTTCAGCGCCGATACGATCGCGACCGTGGGCCTCGCGATCGGCAACCTCGGCTTCGGCCTTGCCGCGGACCGCTTCGGCACGACGCGCGTGTCTGCGCTCGGCTGCGCGGTGCTGATCGGTGTCGTCTACGCGTTCTATCTCGGTGTCGCCGCGGCGCCGCAGTATCTGTATCCGCTGTCGTTCGTTGCCGGCTTGAGCGTCGGCGTGGTCAGCGTGATCCCGACCTTGCTCGTGCGCGCGTTTCCCGCGCCGATACGCTTCACCGGCGTCGCGTTTTCGTACAACCTTGCTTATGCGGTGTTCGGCGGCCTGACGCCGATCTTCATCGGCTGGGTGCTCAAGTTCGATCGTCTCGCGCCGGCCCACTACGTCGCGGCGTTGTGTCTCGTCGGCATCGCGGTCGTGCTGCTCAACGCGCGGCAGCGGTCGTACGCACCATCTGCCGCATAAGCGCTTCGAGCGCGGCGGCCGGGTCGCCACAGCGCCCGGTGTGCACCGGCGAGGTCTGGATCAACGCACTGCGCGGCGCGGTCAACCAGTCGAAACGTTCGCGCCGCGACAGCGCGGCCAGCGGGCCGGCACGTTTGCCGCCGGCACAGATCGCCGGAATCGCAGCCAGGTGCTGCGCGATCGTAGCAAGGTCCGCCTTGGGATCGAGCGCGAGCAGGCGCGCGGCGTCGAGTTCGATGCGCGCATCGAGAAAACTCGCGTCCTGGCAGGCGAGGATCACGCCGGCGTTGACGAACTCCTCGCGGTCGACGCGCGGTACGACGCGGATCACGGCGTAGTCGTAGATCGTGGGTTTGCGCTCAGGCTGCATGGGCACGAATCGCCTCCGCAACGAATGCACGCGGCGCGTCGAGCCGCCGCGTGAGGTATTCGACATAGGCCGCGCGATGTTCATGCGCATTGGCGAACGGCGCGCCATCGCAAAGCCACGAGTCCGGAATCTGCGCGACGATATCGCTGATCGACGGCGCGATCGCTGCGCGCATGCCCTCGTCGACTTCGGCGATGCGGCTCGCGAACGGCAGCAGCACGTGATTCTTGATCTGCGCGAACGGCCGCGTGCTGCGCGCGCGCCAGTCATCCCAATCGTGATGGAAATACAGCGCGGCGCCATGGTCGATCAGGCGCAGTTTGCGGTGCCAGACCAGCATGTTCGCGTTGCGCGCGGTGCGGTCGACATTGCTGACGTAGGCATCGAACCAGACGATGCGCGAGGCGAGTTCGGCGTCGGGCTGTTCGACCAGCGGATCGAACGTGACCGAGCCGGGCAAGTAGTCGAGCGCGAGGTTGAGACCTGCACTCGCGCGGATCAGCTCCTGGATCTCGGGGTCAGGCTCGGTGCGCGCGAGTTCCGCGTCTAGTTCGACGAAGACGATCTCGGGCACGGCGAGGCCGGCCGCGCGCGCGATCT
>NZ_DASVOK010000282.1:0-1535 GCF_036383415.1 Rudaea sp.
GCATGCACGTCGGTGTCGAACATCAACAGGCCGACCAGCTTCTGGCCACCCTGCACGAGGCCGAATTCGCCGGACTGCTTGATCGAATTGTCGGTGTCCTGGCCGGCATTGGCGAACGCCACCACATCCGCCTTCGAGCTCTGCGCCTGCAGCGCGAACGAGGAGAAGTCGGCGGTGTTGGTTGGATGGCGCACGCTGCCGAGCACCTTGCCGCCCATCTCGTTGATGAAGCGCGTCGCATCCTTCTCGAGCTGCTGGCCGAAGGCATAGTCGGCAGTGATGAAGTACCAGGACTTGCCGCCCTCCGCGATCACCGCCGAGGCCGTCACCTTCGACAGCGCATAGGTGTCGTAGGTGAAGTGCACGGTGTTGGGGCTGCACAATTCATCGGTGAGCGAGCTTGCGCCAGGACCGGACAGCAGCGCGATCTTGTTGCGCTCGCGCACCATGTTGTGCACGGCGATCGCAATGCCGGAGTTGGGGATGTCGGCGATCGCGTCGACCTTGCCGTTGTCGAACCAGCCGCGGGCGATCTGAACCCCAACGTCGGTCTTCATCTGGTGGTCGGCGGAGATGATCTCGATTGGCTTGCCGAGCACGGTGGGGCCGAATTCCTCGACCGCCATCTTGGCTGCCTCGACCGAGCCCGGGCCGGAATTGTCGCGTCCCCAGCTCGACAGGTCAGTCAGCACCCCGATGCGCACGACGTCATCGGAAATCTGGGCGTGCGCGGCCGTCGTCATTGCCGCGAGAATGGCTGCCGCCAAAAAATGTCTCATCATTCCCTCCCTCTGGATGTCCGCATTCTCAGGCGGAGCGTCCCGCGATTAGGAATTATCTAATCAGTTTGTCAATAGCGAATTAGATGTGTGGGAATGTTGCCACACGATTGCCCCCTCGAATGTGGCGGTGCTTCACATTCGGTGAGTAAGCGCTTACATGGCTCATCCGGGATGACACTGCGGCTGGGCTTCGGGCTCGCACCAGAATTCGGCAGCAGTGCCAAGTCACTATGAAACAGGGGAATTTTCGCGGACGGCGTTGCGTTTCGCCGCCCGGGGCTAAGCCGCCCATCGAGGGTCTAGGCTGCTACGGGGCGGTGCATGGAGCGCATCGGCGAGCCGCGATCATAGACGGATTATGTTGAGACAACTCTTCGCGCCGCAGCTCGTCATTCTCTACGTGCTGGTGGCCTCTACGCTCTACGTCCACTTCCGCGGCAAGCAGCGCCTGCGCTTCGCCCGCCAGCTCGGCGATCACTCGACCTACCTCGCGCCCTACAATGTGCTGATGTATGCGGGTTCCGCCGTGCCGAACACGCCGGTGATCCCGGTCGAGCAGTTTCCCGAGCTCGAGAAGCTCTCCGACAATTGGGAGACGATCCGCGACGAGGCGACACGCCTGTTCGACGAGGGCTTCATCCGCGCCGCCGCCAAGAACAACGACTGGGGCTTCTATTCGTTCTTCAAGAGCGGCTGGAAGCGGTTCTATCTGAAATGGTACGACGACTTCCTGCCATCGGCGCGCACGCTGTG
>NZ_DASVOK010000283.1:0-2390 GCF_036383415.1 Rudaea sp.
GGCGTCGAATTGGGTTCGCGAATCGAGGCTCATGCGCGCACCTCAGAACTGGAAGTAGATGAAGGCGGCGCCCGATCCCTGCGCGATGACGACGGCGAACGCGAGCAGCGCCCACACCATGCACACTGCGGCCGGATGCGCGCGCGCGACGACGGACTCGAGCGTGCGTCCGCGCATGTACCAGTGCGTGAGAACGATGCCGCCGACGATCACGCCGACCGTGAGCAGCCCGAACATCGGCAGGATCGGCTTGGTCGCCGCATTCGTGCCGAACATGCCGCGCAGCACGCTCCAGGCCTTGTCGAACGTCTTGGCGCGGAAGAACACCCAGGTGATGTTGACCAGCGCGAACGTGAGCAGGCCGAGTGCCACGAGCATCGTCGGGCCGGGCCGGTAGCCGGCGAAGCGCGCACGCAGGAGGCGCTCGACGGCGAGATACAGGCCGTGCAGTCCGCCCCAGACGACGAAGGTCCAGCTCGCGCCGTGCCAGAGGCCGCCGAGCAGCATCGTCGCCATGAGCGCGGCGTAAGTGCGGCGCTCGCCGTGGCGGTTGCCGCCGAGCGGGATGTAGAGGTAGTCGCGCAGCCATGACGACAGCGTGATGTGCCAGCGCCGCCAGAAGTCAGAGAAGCCGATCGCGGCGTACGGGAAGCGGAAGTTGTCCGGCATGGCGAAGCCGAGGCACAAGGCTGCGCCGATCGCGGTCGTCGAGTAGCCGGCGAAGTCGCAGAAGATCTGGCCGCTGAAAGCCAGTGTCGCCGCCCAGGCGTCGAGCATGCCGGGGACCTTGTCGCCGTCGTAGACGCGCTCAGCCACGCGCGAAAGAAAACTGTCGGCGAGCACGACCTTGTTGAACAGTCCCAGCGTCATCAGCGCGAGGCCGAAACGCAGCTGATCACCGCTCGCCTTGCGCGGTTGCTCGAACTGCGGCACGAGTTCGGTCGGGCGCATGATCGGCCCGGCGACGAGGTGCGGGAAGAACGTGACGAACAGCGCGTAGTCGAGCAGGTTGTTCGCGGGCGCGGCACGGCGCAGGTAGACGTCGAGCGTGTACGACATCGTCGCGAACGTGTAGAACGAGATGCCGACCGGCAGGACGATGTCGTAGTGTGCCGGTTGCCAGGCGATGCCGAGCGTGCCCATCAGCGCGCCGAAGTTGTCGACCAAGAACTGGCCGTACTTGAAATAGCCGAGCATGCCGAGGTTGGCGACGACCGAGAGCAGCATCCAGGCATGGCGCGCCGACTCGCGTCGCGCCTTGACCAGGCCTTGCGCGGCGTACCAGTCGACGACGGTCGACACCCACAGCAGGATCACGAACGGCGGGTTCCACGCCGAGTAGAACAGGTAACTCGCGACCAGCAGGTTGACCTTTTTCGTGGTCCAGGACAGCGGCAGGTTGTGCAACACCAGCACGCAGGCGAAGAACACGACGAACGTGAGCGAATTGAAGACCATGGTTCCCCCAACCGACGATCTGGATCGCTACTGCGCGACGGAGCATGCGCCTGATTGCGCCGCGCCGCAATCGGCGGGTTGAAGTGGCCACTCGCGGGCCCTGCCCGCCGGGCCCTCAGTCCGCCTTCCCCCGCGCGGGGAAGGCGGACAAGCGTTATTCCGCCACGGCGATGGGCTCGCCGAGCGCGGGTTCGTCCGCTTCCTCCGGTCGCGCCCAGACCAGCCATTTTCCGCGCAGCGCGAGCAGGGTGACGAAAGCGAGCGCCGCGACCCCGGAAAGGAACAGGAATCCCGAGCCGTAGTTGCCGCTCGTGTCGCGCGCGATGCCGAGCACGACCGGCAAGTAGAAACCGCCGATGCCGCCGGCCGCGCCGATGATGCCGGCCATCGTGCCGGTCTTGTCCGGCCAGCGCAGCGGCACGAGCTGGAACGTCGCACCGTTGCCGAGGCCGAAGCAGAAATAGAGCACGAACAACAGCGCGATGCCGCCGGCCAGCGGCGGCTGCCACAGCGCGAAGGCGAGGTCGGCGAGCGCGATCACCGGCAACAGCACGCCGAGTGCGCGCACGCCGCTGATGCGGTCGGCGAGCGCGCCACCGAGCGGCCGCACCATCGCGCCGGTGAACGCGAGCGCGGCCATCCACAGGCCGGCGTCGATCTTGCTCATGCCGTAGAGGTTGGTCAGCAGCAGCACGACGTAGGACGACATGCCGACGAAGCCGCCGAACGTGATCGAATAGATCAGCATCATCGCCCAGGTATCGCGCTCCGCGAACACGGCGCGATAGCGCGCAGGCAGCACCGCGATCGCGAGCAGCGAACCGAGCACGGGCAGCAGCATCAGCCCGGTCTTGCCGCCGAGGCCGAACAGGCCGGCGTTGACGATCAGCACGAGGCCGACGAGGAACGCGAGGCTGGCCACGAACGCGAGC
>NZ_DASVOK010000284.1:0-1666 GCF_036383415.1 Rudaea sp.
GAGGCGATCCTGCTCGCCGAAAGCGACGGCACGGCGGCCGAAGTCGCCGACGAAATCGCCGAGACCGAGCGCGTGCTCAAGGCCGCAGGTTCGACCGCCTGCGTCGTCTCGCAGTCGGAGGCCGAGCGCTTGCGCTTCTGGTCGGGACGCAAGAACGCGTTCCCCGCCGCCGGCCGCATCTCGCCCGACTACTACTGCATGGACGGCACGATCCCGCGCAAGCATCTCGGCCGCATGCTGCGCGCGATCGAGCAGATGGAGAAAAAGTATGCTTTGCGTTGCATGAACGTGTTCCACGCCGGCGACGGCAACCTGCATCCGCTGATCCTGTTCGACGCGCATCGCGAAGGCGAATGGGAGCGTGCCGATCGCTTCGGCGCCGACATCCTCGCGCTCTGCGTCGAACTCGGCGGCACGATCACGGGCGAGCACGGCGTCGGCATCGAAAAAATCGGCTCCATGTGCGTGCAGTTCACACCGGGCGAGCGCGAGGCATTCTTCGCGGTCAAGCGCGCCTTCGACGCCGACGGCCTGCTCAATCCCGGCAAGGCGATCCCGACTCTGCACCGCTGCGCCGAATTCGGCCGCATGCACGTGCACGACGGCCAGCTCCCGTTCGCCGACCTGCCGCGGTTCTGATGCCGATGGAAGCCTCGCTCATCGACCTGCGCGAACGCATCCTCGCCGCCAACGCGACGCGCGCGCCGCTGCGTCTGCGCGGCAGCGGCAGCAAGGATTTCTACGGCGAAGCGCTCACCGGCCAAGTGCTCGACACGCGCGGCCATGTCGGCATCGCGGACTACGAACCGTCCGAACTCGTGATCACCGCGCGCTGCGGCACGCCGCTTGCGGAGATCGAAGACACGCTTGCGAAGCATGGCCAATGCCTGCCGTTCGAGCCACCTGCGTTCGGCGACGGCACGACGATCGGCGGCGCGATCGCTGCAGGTTTGTCCGGACCACGTCGCGCCTACGCCGGTGCCGTGCGCGATTTCGTCCTCGGCGCGCACCTGCTCGACGCGCAGGGCGAACTGCTGCGCTTCGGCGGCCAGGTGATGAAGAATGTCGCCGGCTTCGACGTCGCGCGCCTGTTGTGCGGCTCGCTCGGCGTGCTCGGCCTGGTCGCGCAGGTCTCGCTCAAGGTGCTGCCGCGTCCGCGCGAGGAAACCACGCTGCGCTTCGAGTGCGGCGTAGCGGAAGCACTGGCGATGTTCCAACGCTGGCGCGCGCAGCCACTGCCAATCTCGGCGACCTGCTGGCACGACGGCGTCGCCACGGTGCGCCTGTCGGGATCGTCGAGCGCGCTGCGCGCCGCTTGCGTCACGCTCGGCGGCACGCCGATCAACGAAGCGGACGCGCTTGCGTGGTGGTCAAGCCTGCGTCACCAGACGCATGACTTTTTTTGCGGCGGGGGCAAGCCGCTGTGGCGTTTGTCGTTGCCCGCCACCGCGCCGATCGACACTTCCGGCGGCGATCTCGTCGAGTGGTCGGGCGCGCTGCGCTGGCTACGCAGCGATGCGCCCGCAAAGGAAATCCGTGCAGCAGTCGAAAAACTTGGTGGCACGGCAACGTTGTGGCGCGGCGAACGCAACGCAGCGCCGATGTTCCATCCGCTGGCGCCGTTCAATCTCGAACTGCATCGCCGCCTCAAACATCAGTTCGATCC
>NZ_DASVOK010000285.1:0-3934 GCF_036383415.1 Rudaea sp.
CCTGGCCGCCACCGAAGTCCTGCGGCGGCTGGTATTCCTGCCCTGGTCGATAACCCTGCGCCTTGATCTGGTCGTAAGCCTGGCGCTTGGCCGGATCGCGCAATGCCTCGTAGGCCTCGTTGACCGACTTGAACTTCTCCTCGGCGCCCGCCTCCTTGCTCACGTCGGGATGGTATTTCTTGGCGAGCTTGCGGTAGGCGGTCTTGATCTCCGCTTCGGTCGCGCCGGGCTTGACGCCGAGGATGTCGTAGTAGTCTTTGAATTGCATATATGGTCTACGGCCTCAGAAGACGAGCTCCTGTTCGAGGAAAGCAGAAACACCCGCGGCCAGCATAGCCGACCGCGGGTCCGTCCAAAAGGCGTTCCGAAAAATTGCTTTTGTCGAGAAGTGCGGCCAGGGGATGGCCGCTTATTTGATCTTCGCGATCAGGGACGATCGCAAAAATGCCTGCTCAATTCACCGCAATCTTGCGCGGCGCCGCCTGCGCTTTCTTCGGGATCGCGATCTCGAGCACGCCGTTCTTGCCGCTGGCCGTGATCGCATCCGCATCGGCGCCATCGGGCAGCGCGAAGCTGCGCTCGAACGCACCATGACGGCGCTCGACACGCGTAACTTTCACGTTCTCGGCAGTCGTCTCCGACTTGCGCTCGCCCTTGATCGTCAGCACGCTCTTGTCCATGCTGATCTCGATGTCCTTCGAGTCCACGCCGGGGATGTCGGCAAGGATCACGTAACGGTTGTCCTCTTCGCGCACGTCGACGCGCGGCGTCCACGAATTCGCATCCTGATGGTCGACGAAGAAATGGCGGTGATGCGGGCGCAGCCAGTTCTGGTAGTGGGTGATGGTCATGTCTTTTTCCTGAGGTGATTCGGGCTGATTGCCCGCTGGCAAGAAAAATGCGGATGGCCGAAATCTTTTCAAGGGATGAAGTTGGCGAGGATTAAGCCGTATCATCGGCACCCACCCATTGAAAGGATCAGAGCCATGACCATCGGCGTCGGCGACACCCTTCCCAACATCACCCTCAACTACCTCAAGGACGGCGTGCAGGCGGTCAACACGGACGAGATCTTCAAGGGCAAGAAGGTCGTGCTGTTCTCCGTGCCCGGCGCGTTCACGCCGACCTGTTCGGCCAAGCATCTGCCGGGCTACGTGGAGAAATTCGCGGAGTTCAAGGGCAAGAACGTGGACGTGGCCTGCATCGCGGTCAACGACGCCTTCGTCATGGACGCCTGGGCGAAGAACCAGCACGTGCCCGAAGACTTGTGGATGCTTGCCGACGGCAACGGTGCGTTCACCAAGGCGCTCGGCCTCGAAATGGACGGCACCGCGTTCGGCCTCGGCATGCGCGGCAAGCGCTTCGCGCTCTATGCCGACGACGGTGTGGTCAAGGCATTGAATCTCGAAGCGCCGGGCGAGTTCAAAGTGTCCGATGCGGCATCGATGCTCGCGGTGATCTGATCACGCGACATGTAGGCTGGGCTTGTCGGCCCAGCCTACGCTCTACGTCTGTTCATTCCGCGGGCGGCGGCGCGATTGCCGTTGGAACATCTGCTTCGCCGATCTCGTCCTCTTCGGCACCGATCGACTCGATCGCCACAACACCGACAAGCGACTCATCGGTCGGCAAGCGAATCAGCGTCACGCCCTGCGTGTTGCGGCCAACCTTGGCGATCTCGTTCGCGCGAGTGCGAACGAGCGTGCCTTGGTTCGAGATCAGCATGACCTCGTGCGCATCGTCCAGCTCAACCGCACCAACCAGATTGCCGTTGCGTTCGGAACACTGGATGCCGATGACGCCCTGGATGCCGCGGCCCTTGCGCGGGTATTTCGACAAAGGCGTGCGCTTGCCGTAGCCGCGTTCGGTCGCGGTGAGCACATAGGTTTCCGACGGCGATGAGGGCTCTTCGGCGAGCACTTGGGCCTCGGTCGCTTCGCTCGACTCGTCGTCGTCACCGGCCTGTTCCGCGGCATGCTCGACAACAAGCAGCGAGACGACCTGCACGCCTGCGGCGAGACGGATGCCGCGCACGCCGCTGGCGCCGCGGCCCATCGCGCGCACTTCGTCTTCGGCGAAGCGCACGGTGCGGCCGTTCGAGGCGAACAGCATCACGTCGTGCGTGCCGTCGGTGAGCTGCACGTCGACGAGCGCATCGCCTTCGTCGAGCGAAATCGCCGCCTTGCCCTTCTGCAACTGGAATTCGAACTCGGTCAGCGGCGTCTTCTTCACTGTGCCGTTGCGCGTGGCGAAGAAGACATAGTGGTCTTCACGATATTCGTGCACCGGCAGGATCGCCTGCACCTTCTCGCCCTCTTCGAGCTGCAGCAGGTTGACGATCGGGCGGCCACGCGAATTCGGGCCGGCCTCGGGAATTTTGTACACCTTGAGCCAGTACACGCGGCCCAGGCTCGTGAACGCGAGCAGCGTGTCGTGCGTGTTGACGACCCAGAGCTTTTCGACGAAATCCTCTTCCTTGATCGCCGTCGCCGAGCGGCCCTTGCCGCCACGCTTCTGCGCGCGATAGACCGTGGTTGGCTGGCGCTTGGCGTAGCCCGCATGCGACAGCGTGACGACCACGTCCTCGGGCGCGATCAGGTCGAGCACGTCGAGGTCTTCCTGGCTGGCCTGGATCACGGTTCTGCGCGCGTCGCCGTACTGCGTCTTGATCTCGATCAGCTCGTCGCGGATCACGCGCAGCAACACATCGGGATCCATCAGGATCTCGATCAGGCCGGCGATTACGCCGAGCAGTTCCTTGTATTCGTCGGTCAGCTTTTCCTGTTCGAGTCCGGTCAGGCGCGCGAGGCGCATTTCGAGAATCTGCTGCGCCTGCACTTCCGAGAGCTGGTAGCCGACTTCGGACAAGCCGACGTTCGGCGCGAGGTCTTCCGGCTTCGACGCATCCGCGCCCGACGCGGCGAGCAGCGTGCGCACGAGGCCCGGCTCCCAGCGCTTGGCGAGCATGCGCTCCTTGGCTTCCTCGCTCGACGCCGAGGTCTTGATCAGCTCGATCATCTCGTCGATGTTGGCGAGCGCGACGGTCAGGCCTTCGAGTACGTGGGCGCGGTCGCGCGCCTTGCGCAGTTCGAAAATCGTGCGCCGGGTCACCACCTCACGACGATGGCGGATGAACGCCTCGAGGATGTCCTTGAGGTTGAGCAGGCGCGGCTGGCCGTCGACAAGCGCGACCATGTTGATGCCGAACGTGACCTGCATCTGCGTCTGCTGGTAGAGATTGTTCAGCAGCACTTCGGCAAGCGTGTCCTTGCGCACCTCGATGACGATGCGCATGCCGTCCTTGTCGGATTCGTCGCGCAGGCCGTCGGGCGAAATGCCTTCGAGCTTCTTCTCCTTGTGCAGCTCGGCGATCGCTTCGATCAGGCGCTTCTTGTTCACCTGATACGGCAGTTCGGTGATGATGATCGTCTCGCGGCCGTTGTCCTCGGTCTCGATCTCGGCCTTGGCACGCACGTAGATGCGGCCGCGGCCGGTCTTGTACGCCTCGATGATTCCGGCCGCGCCGTTGATGATGCCGTAAGTCGGGAAGTCCGGCCCCGGCACGAGACGCAGCAGTTCGTCGAAGCCCAACTCGGGATTGTCGATCAGTGCGATCGTCGCATCGACGATTTCGGTGAGGTTGTGCGGCGGCACGTTCGTCGCCATGCCGACGGCAATACCCGACGAACCGTTGATCAGCAGGTTCGGAATGCGCGCGGGCAGAATGGACGGTTCGTTTTCGCTGCCGTCGTAGTTCGGCTGGAAGTCGACCGTTTCCTTGTCGATGTCGGCCAGCATCTCGTGGGCGATCTTGGCCAGGCGGATTTCGGTGTACCGCATGGCCGCGGCGTTGTCGCCGTCCACGGACCCGAAGTTGCCCTGGCCGTCCACCAGCATGTGGCGCATCGAGAAGTCCTGCGCCAGGCGGACGATG
>NZ_DASVOK010000286.1:0-3081 GCF_036383415.1 Rudaea sp.
CGTCGTCACGGGTCGCGGAGCATCGGCCGGCGAGGCGCTCGCGCTGCATATGGATGTCGATGTGTTGGCCTTCACCGGCTCGGGCGCGGTCGGCCGTCGGTTGCTGGAATGCTCGGCGCGGTCGAACCTGAAGCGGGTTCACCTTGAGCTTGGCGGCAAGTCACCCAACATCGTGTTTGCCGATGTGCCCGACATCAAGCACGCGGCCAAGGTATCGGCCAACGGCATCTTCCGGAATGCGGGCCAGGTCTGCGTCGCCGGCTCGCGGCTGCTTGTGCAGTCCGCGATCTATGATCGGTTCATGGATGCGCTGCTCGATGCGACCGAAAAGCTCAGGGTCGGCGATCCCCTCGATCTGACGTCGGATATCGGCGCCATTTCAAGCAAGGCTCAGTTGCGCAAGAATCTCGATGCGGTTGCCCGCGCTGAAGCGCAGGGCGCGAAGCGGCTGGTCGGTGGCGAGCAGATCCGCATCGAGAGCGGCGGCAACTTCATGGCGCCCGCGATCCTCACTGAGGTGACACCGTCGATGGAAGTCTGGCGCGAGGAGGTGTTCGGCCCGGTGCTGGCGGTCACGCAGTTCGGCGGTGAGGAAGAGGCTACAGCGCTCGCCAACGCGACACCCTATGGACTTGCGTCGGCGGTGTGGACCGGAAGCCTGTCAACGGCGCATCGCATGGTGCGCTCCATCAAGGCCGGCGTCGTGCACGTCAACGCCTATGGCGGCGCCGATATCACGGTGCCGCTCGGCGGCTTCAAGCAATCCGGCTTTGGGCGCGACAAGTCGCTACATGCGCTGGACGCCTATACCGACCTCAAGACCGCCTGGATCGCGCTATGACATCAGCAACTACTGAGCGCGCGGGCGTTCTGAACCGCTTGCTCGACGCCGAGCAGGAACGCTTCCGGGCGCTGCATCCGCGATCGGCGGCGGCCTGGCAGGAGGGCCGGCAGCATTACCTTTATGGCGGCCCGTCGCACTGGATGCGGCGCTGGGCCGGCGGTTTTCCGATCTATGCCGACGAGGCGCACGGCGCGCATATCAGGGACATCGACGGCCGCGACTACATCGATTTCTGCCTCGGCGACACCGGCGGCATGTGCGGCCACGCGCCCGAGGCCGTGACGGAAGCCGCGCTGCATCAGCTCAAGCGTGGCGCGACCATGATGCTGCCGACCGAGGACAGTATCTGGGTCGGCGCCGAGCTGTCGCGCCGCTTCGGTCCGAAATACTGGACCCTGACGACGTCGGCAACCGATGCCAATCGCGCCGCGATCCGCATCTCGCGCATGATCACCGGCCGGCGCAAGGTGCTGGTGTTCTCCGGCTGCTACCACGGCGGAGTCGAGGAGGCGCATGTCGAGATCCGCGACGGCCGGGTCGGCCTGCGCAACATGATCCATCCCAACGGCATCGATCATGACGCCGTGAGCCGGGTCGTCGAGTTCAACGATGTCGCCGCGCTCGAGGCGGCGCTGGCTCAGGGCGACGTCGCCTGCGTGCTGACCGAGCCGCTGATGACGAATTTCGGCATGATCCCCGTCGACCCTGGTTTTCACGAGACGTTGCGCGACCTGACCCGCCGCGCCGGCACCGTGCTCATCATCGACGAGACGCATACGCTGTCCTGCGGACCGGGCGGCTATACCGAGAGCCACGGGCTCGAGCCCGACATCTTCGTCGCCGGCAAGGCGATTGCAGGTGGCATTCCCGCCGGTGTGTTCGGCCTCAGTCAGGAGATTGCCGAGCGGCTCTGGAAAATCGTGCCGCATGTCAATCCGCGCGAGCGGCAGTCCGCGCATCTTGGTTTCGGCGGCACGCTCGCCGGCAACGCGCTGACGGTCGCGACCATGCGTGCGGTGCTGGAGAAGGTCCTGACCTCCGCGAATTACGAGCGGATGATCGGGACCGCGACCCGGCTCGCGCAGGAGGCGCGCCGGCTGATTGCGGCGGCCGGATCACCCTGGCATGTCACGCAGATCGGCGCGCGTGCCGAGATCATGTTCATGCCACGGCCGCCTCGCAGCGGCGCCGACGTCATTGCGGGCCGGCAACCCGATCTCGAGACCTTGCTGCATGCGTTCTACATGAACGAGGGCATTCTGGTGACGCCGTTCCACACCATGCTGCTGATGTGTCCGGCAACATCCGGGCAGGACGTCGACAAGCATACGGCGGTGTTCGCGGAGTTCATCGATTTGCTGGGCGGCGCGGGAGCCATCTGATGCAGGCGATTCCGTTCAAGGTTGACGGCCGGGTCGCCATCGTCACGGGCGGGGGCAGGGGGATCGGCGCCGCCATCGTGACACGGCTCGCGCAGGCCGGCGCGTCCGTGGTGATCGCCAACCGGACCCTCGATGTGGCCGAGGCGCTGGCGCGCGAGCTGGCGGCTGATGGCCGGACCGCGCATTGCGTTCCGTTCGACAAGTTGGACCGTAGCAGCCTGCGTGCGATGGTTGACGATGTCGCCGCTCGATACGGCCGGCTCGATATCATCGTGCACAACGCCGGCGGTTGCCCGTGGGCCTCGCTTGACGAGCTCGATGAAGCAAAGCTCGACGAGACGCTGGCGCTGAATCTCAGCGCCAGCATCTGGCTCGCGCAGGCCGCAATCCCGCATATGCGCGCCGTCAGCTTCGGACGCATTCTGGTGACATCCTCGGTCTCGGCGCGGGTCGCGATGGGCGGCGGCGCGCACTACTCGGCGGCGAAGGCCGGCGTGAACGCATTCATCCGCGGCGCTGCATTCGAACTGGCGCGCGACGGCATCACCGTCAACGGCGTCGAAGCCGGCTTCATCGAGAAGCCGGGCCGCGGCACCATGAGCGCGCCGGAGAACAAGGCGAAGCTCGAGCGCTTCATCCCGATGGGGCACATGGGGAGCGCCGACGACATCGCGTGCGCGATGCTCTATCTCGCCTCCACCGAGGCCGGATATGTCACCGGGCAGACCATCGTCGTCGACGGCGGTTCGACCTTGCCGGAGACCGGATTTGCCGTCGAACGGCAGTGGGGAGCCTAGATGAGCATGATCTTTTCGGAAAACTGGCTTCCGCTTCTCCGGATCACGCTCTGATGCC
>NZ_DASVOK010000287.1:0-9287 GCF_036383415.1 Rudaea sp.
GGCGACGCTGGCCGCGCTCGACATCATGCCGCCGGCGCAGCGCGACGACTCGCGCTGGCGCTACCTGCGCGCGCGCGTGCTCGCCAAGCTCGGGCGCAAGGACGAGGCGAACGCGCTGTTCCGCACGCTCGCGAGCGAGGCGAATTTCTTCGGCTTCCTCGCCGCCGACCAGATCGATGCCGGCTACACGATCTGCAGCGCCGACTTGCCAGCCGACAAAACTTCCGAGGCCGCTTTGCGCAAGGACAAAAACCTCGCGCGCGCATTCGAGTTCTTCGCCATCGATCGCCTCAGCGAAGCACGGCGTGAATGGGACTTTGCCCAGAGCGGGCTCGATGCCGACCAGCGCCGCCAGGCGATCGCGCTCGCCGCGAAGGAAGGCTGGATCGACCGCGCCGTCTACGCCTTCAACCAGGGCGAGGACATGCGTTTGTATACTTTACGCTTCCCGCTCGCGCGGCGCGATCAGATCGTGCGCGACGCAAGGGACGGCGGCATCGAGGCGGCCTGGGCTTACGCGATCATCCGCGCCGAAAGCGCGTGGACGACTGACGCGCGCTCCGGCGCGAACGCCTACGGCCTGATGCAACTCCTGCCTGGCACGGCCAAGCAACTCGCCGCAGCCGAAGGCGTGTCGTACAGCGGCGCCAACGACCTGTTCGATCCCGACACCAACATCAAGCTCGGCACGCTCTACCTAGGCAAGGTCGCCGCGCGCTTCGACGGCAGCCCATGGCTCGGCAGTGCCGCCTACAACGCAGGCCCCGGCGCGGTCGACAAATGGCTCGCCGCGCGCGACACGCTCGATCCGGACTTTTTCATCGAGACGATTCCGTACAAGGAAACACGCGAATACGTCTCGCGCGTGCTCGCCTTCAGCGTGATCTACGACTGGCGCCTCAACGGTTCGACCCTGTCGATCTCCTCGCGCCTGCCGCGCATCGGCCAAGCCTACGAGCCGCCGGGTGAGAAGGTCGCGCGCAAGGCGGTGGCGTGTCCTGCAGCGAAAACGGTCACGGTGGAGACTGCTGCCGTGCCATCGCCCGTTCCAGCGCCGGCTCAACCGAAAGCGCAATAAGCCCTCTCCGAAGAAGGGGGCTGAAGCTTGGCGCATCCGCGGCATAATGCGCGCATGAAGACCTATCTCGTCGGCGGTGCCGTGCGCGACCGTCTGCTCGGCATCGCGGTCAAGGACCGCGACTACGTCGTCGTCGGCGCCACGCCCGAGGAGATGCTGCGCGCGGGCTACCAGCCGGTCGGCAAGGACTTCCCCGTGTTCCTGCATCCGCAAACGCACGAGGAATACGCGCTCGCGCGCACCGAGCGCAAGACCGGACGCGGCTACCACGCGTTCGCCTTCCATACTGACCCGAGCGTGAGGCTCGAAGACGACCTGTGCCGCCGCGACCTGACGATCAACGCGATCGCCGAAGACGAGCATGGTGCGCTGATCGATCCGTTCGGCGGTACGCGCGATCTTGAAGCGAAAGTCCTACGCCACGTCTCGCCTGCGTTTGCCGAAGATCCCGTGCGCGTGCTGCGCGTCGCCCGCTTTGCCGCGCGCTATGCCGACCGCGGCTTCCGCATCGCCGACGAAACGCTCGCGCTGATGCGCGGCATGGTCGCCGACGGCGAAGTCGATCACCTCGTGCCCGAGCGCGTCTGGGCCGAGACACAGAAGGCGCTGACCGAAAAGACGCCGAGCGCGTTCCTGCACGCGCTGCGCGACTGCGGCGCGCTGCGCGTGCTGTTTCCCGAGATCGACGCGCTCTACGGCGTGCCGCAGCGCGCCGAGTTTCATCCCGAGATTGATACCGGCATCCACACTGAAATGGTCGTCGACATGGCCGCGCGGCTTGCGTCGGGCGACGCGCTGATCGGCTACTGCGCACTCGTGCACGATCTTGGCAAGGCGCTGACGCCGCAGGACGTGCTGCCCAAACATATCGGCCACGAGCATCGGGGTCTCGCGCCGGTCGAAACTGTAAACACGCGCTACAAGGTCCCCGCCGAATACGCGGCGCTTGCGCAACTCGTCTGCAAGCTGCACCTGCTCGCGCACACCGCACTCGAACTCAAACCCGCGACCGTGCTCGGCCTGTTCGAGCAGCTCGACGCGTTCCGTCGCCCCGAGCGTGTCGAATCGTTCCTGATCGCCTGCGAGGCCGACAAACGCGGTCGCTTGGGCCAGAGCGAATCCGCCTATCCGCAGGGCGACTATCTGCGCCACGCATTTGCCGCGGCGAGCGCAATCGGCGCAAAGGAATTCGTCGAGCGCGGCCTGCATGGCCCGGCGATCGGCGAGGCAATGCGCAAGGCGCGCATCGATGCGATCGCGGCGCTTTAACGGCGCAGCACCATCACGCGGAATTTCTCGCCCATCTCGCCGGGCAGAGTCAGGCGCTTGACCTGCTGCGCCAGCGCGTAGCGTGTGGCTTCGTCTGCAGTCCGCTCGTAGCCTTGTGCGAACACTTCATCGATGCCGTTCGCGATCAGGAACGGCGCCTGCGTGGCGTGTTCGGCCACGCGCAGTCCGACTGCTTCGCCCGCGCGCGCGAGCGCGTCGAAATCGACCCAGGCGGTGATGTCCTGCAAGCCCGGCAGGATCAATGGATCGTCGTGCGCGCGATGGCGGTAGTGGCAACGCAGCGTGCCGACGTGGCGCGCAGGGTCGTAATACCCCCCGTGCGCATAGCCGTAGTCGATGAACCAGGCACTGCCGCGTTCGAGGGTGCGCGTCACTTCGTCCAGCCACGGATCGAGCAGGGTGCAGACTTCGGAGAGATATGGTCGCGGCAGGTGCGCCGCACGCTTGCCGAGCACGCGTTCGACCGCGGCCTGCAAACTGGCATCCGCGGCGATCTCGCGCCAGACGAAATGCTCCTGCGCATCGATGCCGACGGCGCGCGCGAACAAGCCCTCGTCGCGTAGCGCGAACGCGCGCACCGGCAATGCGTCGATCACTTCGTTGGCGACGAGTGCACCGCGCCATGGTGTCGAGGGCGGGGCGTCGAGCCACTCGATGCGGTCGAGCAGATGCGCGCAACGCGCGTGCAAGGTCTCGCGCTGGCGCGCGCGCAGGTCCGCGCTGCGTTCGAGCAGGCGGTAGCGCGCCGGCAATGTACCGAGACGTTCGAGTTCGAGCAGCAGTTCCGCGGCAAGCGCGCCGCTGCCCGGACCGAGTTCGACAATGTCTTCGCCATCGGCGAGTTCGGGCTCGAGCGCACGCGCAAGGCAGCGCGCGAAGACGAAACCGAGTTCCGGCGCGGTGACGAAATCGCCGGCGGCGCCGAACTTGGTCGTGCCGACACTGTAGTAGCCGAGTCCGGGCGCGTACAGCGCGAGTTCCATGTAGCGCGCGAAGTCGAGCGCACCGCCAGCCGTTGCGATTTCCGCGCGGATCAGCGCCGTCAGCCGCTCGCTGTGCGCGCGCGCTTCGGCGGATGGTTCGGGCAATTCGACGCGCATGCGTGCGTTGTGGAAGAATCCGAAGCGAATGGCCGCGCAGCATAGCGCGCACAGCGAGGGACGGCGAATGGAAACGAACGCGGGTACGCGCAAAGTCGTTCTGATCACCGGCGCCGCCAAACGCGTCGGCGCCACGATCGCGCGTGCGCTGCACGCTGGCGGCTACGATCTCGCCCTGCACTATCGCCGGTCGCGCAGCGAGATGGACAGCCTGATCGGCGAGCTTGAGGCACAGCGCGCGGACAGCACGCTCGCCGTGTCCGCGGAACTGGCCGACATCGAACACCTGCCGCGGATCGTCGATGCCTGCATCGCGCGCTACGGCCGCCTCGACGGTCTCGTCAACAACGCCTCGGCGTTCTATCCGACGCCGATCGGCACGGTCACCGTGCAGCAATGGAACGAGCTGTTCGCGAGCAATGCGCAGGCACCGTTCTTCCTCGCCCAGGCAGTCGCGCAGCATCTGAAGAAAACGCATGGCGGCATCGTCAGCATCGCCGACATCTACGCGCAGCACCCGCTCGCACGCCATCCGGTTTATTCGATGGCCAAGGCCGCGCTCGTGGCGATGACGCGATCACTCGCGCGCGAACTCGCGCCCGAGGTACGCGTGAATGCGATCGCGCCAGGCGCGATCCTCTGGCCCGAATCGGGCAAGACCTACACCGATCAGGCCGAACTGATCGCGCGCACGCCGCTGGCGCGTACCGGCACGCCCGAGGACGTTGCCGCCGCCGTGCTGTTTCTGCTGCGCGATGCGAAGTTCACGACCGGGCAGATACTCAACGTCGACGGCGGCCGCGATCTCGTCATCTGATTGCGCTGTCGAATTCGATCGCCGGTTCGAAGCGAGCGCGATCCGCGTGTTCAGACCACAGTTGCGCCAGCGTTTTGTGTAAAACCGGATGCATCGCCGCCGGCGCGATATCGGCCAGCGGCTTGAGCACGAAAGCATGCTTGAGTTCGGGCCGCGGCAGTTCGAGGTGGCCCTCGCCCGTCATCACGAGGTCGTCGTAGAGCACGATGTCGACATCGAGCGTGCGGCTGGAGAAACGCGGCACGTCGCGGCGGCGGCCGTGGCGGTCTTCGAGCGCGTGCAGCCAGTCATTGACTATGGCGGGCGCGAGATCGGTGTCGATCGCAACCGCGAGGTTGAGGAAATCCGGCCCGTCGAAACCGACTGCCCTGCAGCGGTAGACGGGCGAAACCGTGATGTCGCCGAAGCGCGCGCGCAACTCGGCAAGCGCCGCGCGCAGATGTTTTTCCGGCTCAAGGTTCGAGCCGAGGCTCAGGTAGGCACGGCTCATGCGGTGGGTTTGATGCCGCGCTCGATGACGACGCCGACCGATTTCGAACCGCGCACCGCGCCGGGCTTGGCCAGTCTCAGGCGCAGCCACGGCACATTGAATTCGCCCAGCACAATCTCGGCGCAGCGCTCGGCCAGCGTTTCCACGAGCTCGAAGTGCGCTGCTTCAACGAACGCGATCAGGCGCTTGGACACAGCCTTGTAGTCAAGCGTGTCCTCGATGCGATCGCTCGCCGCCGGTTTGCGGTTGTCGAAGGCCATTTCCAGATCGAGCGCGACGACCTGGCGGATCTTGCGCTCCCAGTCGTAGATGCCGATGACGGTTTCGATGCGCAGGTCTTCGATGAAAACAATGTCTGACATAGTGGCGAAGTCATGCCGGCACAGCCAGCATTCAATTTATCCTTGCCTTGGATTCTATACGGCCGCGAGGCTTTCAAGGTCCCAGCGCGGCGCAACCTTGATCGCCGCATCCTCGTGCAATCCCGCTTGCAGGCGTAACGCGCCCGCGAGCGCGATCATCGCGCCGTTGTCGGTGCAGAACTCCAGCCGCGGGAAATGGACGCGGAAACCTTCGCGTTCGGCCGCGTCGGCTAGTTGCGCGCGCAGGCGCTTGTTCGCGCCGACGCCGCCGGCGATGACCAGCCGGCGCGCGCCAGTCTGCGCCAGCGCGCGACGGCACTTGATTGCGAGCGTATCGACGATCGCCTCCTCGAAGCCGCGCGCAATGTCGGCCTTCACTTCGGGATCGTCTGCATTGGCTTGGTAAGCGAGCAAAACCTGGGTCTTCAGCCCGGAAAAACTGAAATCGAGGCCGGGCCGGTCGGTCATAGGCCGCGAGAACCTGAATCGTCCCGCCACGCCCGACTCGGCCAGCTTGGCCAAGGCGGGGCCGCCCGGATACGGCAGGCCCATCAGCTTGGCGGTCTTGTCGAATGCTTCACCGGCCGCGTCGTCGAGCGTGTCGCCAAGCAGGCGGTAGCGGCCGATGCCCTCCACCTCGATCAGCATCGAATGACCGCCCGAGACGAGCAGGGCCACGTACGGCGGTTGCGGCGGATCGGCTTCGAGCATCGGCGCGAGCAGGTGCCCTTCCATGTGGTGCACGCCGATCGCCGGGACGTCGAGCGCCCAGGCCAGCGAACGCGCGCAGGCCGCGCCGACGAGCAGCGCGCCGACGAGGCCAGGGCCGGCTGTGTAGGCGACTCCGCCGAGGTCGCGCGTGGTCATGCCGGCACTGCGCAGGGTCTCGCGGATCAGCGGCAGCAGCTTGCGCACGTGGTCGCGGCTGGCCAGCTCGGGCACGACGCCGCCGTAGTCCGCGTGCATCCGGATCTGACTGTAGAGCGTGTGCGCAAGAAGGCCGCGGGCCACGTCGTAGACGGCCACGCCGGTTTCGTCGCACGAGGTCTCGATGCCGAGCACAGGGCCTGCAGTTCGGGGACGGGGGGTATTTGCAATCGAATGGGTCATGGCGCTAGAATACACGGCTCACCGCCCGAAGTCGGGCAACCGTACTGTTTTGGAGTCTGCATGCCTTCCGTCAAAGTTCGCGAAAACGAGCCTTTCGAGTTCGCCCTGCGTCGTTTCAAGCGCACCTGCGAAAAGGCCGGCGTCCTCGCCGAGACCCGCAAGCGCGAGTTCTACGAGAAGCCGACCCAGGAGCGCAAGCGCAAGGCCGCCGCGGCCGTCAAGCGTCACCTGCGCCGCGTGTCGCGCGACGTGACCAAGCGCCGTCGTCTGTACTGATCTGACGACACTGCAAGCGTCTTTCAAGGCGGCCGGTCGCGCGAGCGTACCGGCCGTTTGCATTTGCGCCATTTGTGCGTTCATCCCTGAACGCGAAGATCACGAAGCGGCCGTCCCTGACCGCACTTCTCCGAGGAAAGAAGCATGAGCCTCAAGCAACAGCTGACCGACGACATGAAAACCGCGATGAAGTCGGGGGACCGCACGCGCCTGGAAGTCATCCGCCTGATCAACGCCGCGATCAAGCAGCGCGAAGTCGACGAGCGCATCATGCTCGACGACACGGCCGTGCTGGCCGTGCTCGAGAAGATGCTCAAGCAACGCCGCGACTCGATCACCCAGTTTGAAGCGGCGGCGCGCCACGATCTCGCCGACAAGGAGAAGTTCGAGGTCGGCGTGATCCAGCACTACCTGCCGGCGCAACTCAGCGCCGAGGAAGTCGACGCCGCCATCGCCGCCGCGATCAGCGAAGCGGGTGCGACCAGCGCGAAGGACATGGGCAAGGTCATGGGCCTGGTCAAACCCAAGGTGGCCGGACGCACCGACATGGGCAAGCTGTCGGAGCTAGTCAAGGCCAAGCTCGCGACCCTCGGCTGACGTCAGCCGGTCAGACGAAACTGCCGGCGCAACTCGAACTCGCCCTGCGCCGTGAACAGCACCGCGCGCGATCGCCGCGCGCGGCGTGCCCAGCCCAAGGCAAAGAACCGATCCAACAAAGCCGCGCCGAGCGAACCAGCCAGGTGATGCCGGCGTGCGCTCCAGTCGAGACAAGTGCGGCACAGCGGGCGCTTCTGCGCGGATAGTGCGTCCACATCGATGCCGAAGTCGCGGAAGAAACGGATGCCTCGCGCGTTGAGCTGCAAGCCGTGTTGCGGCTCGACGAAGCAACGCGGCGCAACCTGCTCGAACAACTCCACGGCAATATCTCCGGCAAGGTGGTCGTAGCAGACGCGCGCGCGACGCAATGCCGGATCGCGTGGGCCGAAACGTGGCGGCGATGGTGCAATCAATCGCGTCGAAACGTCGAACAGACTCTCCAGAAGCTGCGCCACCATGCGATCGGCGAGTCGGAAATAGCGATGGCGCCCCTGCGCCTCGACGGCAAGCAATCGCGCGTCGCACAGCCGGCGCAGATGCGAACTCGCAGTCTGCTTGGTTACGCCGCCAGCGTTCGCCAGCTCTGTCGCGGTGAGGGCCTGGCCGCCCATCAGGGCCATCAGCAATTTCGCGCGCGCCGGTTCGCCGATCAGCGCGGCAATGGCTGCGATGTCGGGTTCCTCGTTCATGCCGAGATGCTGCCACAAGACGCACCGCCATGGTTCGATGCGAATCGAACCTTTTCCGGTCCGGCGACGCTACGGTAATCCCGACAGCAACGTGGGAGACCCGAATGAGCATCACCTGCTTCATCCGCTACCAGATTGATCCGTTCCAGCGCGCGGCATTCGCCGAATATGCCGAGAAATGGTCCACGATCATTCCGCGTTGCGGCGGCGATCTGGTCGGCTACTTCACGCCGTGCGAAGGCACCAACGATATCGGCTGGGGCTTGATCTCATGTGAAAGTCTCGCCGCCTACGAGGCATATCGCGCGCGCCTGCGGTCCGATGCGGACGCGCGCGCGAATTTCCTGTTTTCGAACGAGCGTCGCTTTATCCTGCGCGAGGAGCGCACGTTCCTTGAGAACATCGACGCCACCCTGCACAGACCGGCCGTGAAAGCCGTGCGGAAATAGCTGCCGGGCTGCGGCAACTCGGGACCGACGCATTGGCAAAGCCGGTGGGAGGCGGAAAATCCCTCGTTCCGGCGTGTCGCACAGGACGATTGGATGCATCCGGTCCGGGCGGATTGGCAGGCGCGTCTCGAAGCCGCGGTCGCACGAACGGGGCCCGAGACCGTACTGGTCGCGCACAGCCTCGGCTGCCTGCTCGTCGCGCACTGGGCCGCGAACACGCACCTGCGCGTCAAAGCGGCGTTGCTGGTCGCCGTGCCTGATCCTGCGGGTCCGGAATTTCCTTCCGTGGCGATCGGCTTTGCCGATCCGCCGGCACGGCCGTTGCCGTTCAGAAGCCTCATCGTTGCCAGCCGCGACGATCCCTACGGCAAGCTCGAGCACGCGCGTGCCTGCGCGGACGCCTGGGGCAGCGAACTGGTCGATATCGGGCCGGCGGGGCATGTCAACGCCCTCAGCGGTCTCGGTCGGTGGAAGAAAGGCTTTGCGTTGCTGCAGCGCTTGCGTGCATGAACTTGTCGGGCATCCGCACAAGCTAAAATGGCGGCCATGTCCGGCCGCATCCCCGCCCAATTCATCGACGAACTGCTCGCGCGCATCGACATCGTCGAGGTGATCGAACAGCGCGTGCCGCTGCGTAAGCAGGGGCGCGACTGGAGCGCGCGCTGCCCGTTCCACGACGAGCGCTCGCCTTCGTTCACGGTGAGCCCGGCCAAGCAGTTCTACCATTGCTTCGGCTGCGGTGCGCACGGCAGCGCGATCGGGTTTTTGATGAACTACGACCGCATGGAATTTCCCGACGCGGTCGAGGAACTCGCCCAGCGTGTCGGCCTCAAGGTGCCGTACGAGGGCGGCGGCGCGCGCCCGGTCGAGGATTCGACCGACCTGTACACGCTGCTCGATGCGGCGGCGAAGTTCTACCAGCGCGAGCTGACGAAGAGCGCCAAGGCGCGTGCGTATTTCGATGCGCGCGGGCTCGACGCAGAGACGATCGCGCGTTTCGGCCTCGGCTACGCGCCCGACCAGTGGGAT
>NZ_DASVOK010000288.1:0-10557 GCF_036383415.1 Rudaea sp.
CCACGCCGAAGCCGGGGACATCGACGCGCACGTTCGTCGCGAGGCGATGGCTTTCCACGTTGGCGATCGATACGCGGCCGTCGGCGTGCAGCTCCGCGCCGACCGTGCCGACCGGCGTTTCCAGTATATGCATGCCGCGCGCAATGCGGCCGAGGTGGGCGAGGGTGCGGATCACGCCGATGCTGCCGTGTCCGCACATGCCGAGGGTGCCGACGTTGTTGAAGAAGATCACGCCGGTGCAGGCCTTGGGATCCACGGCCGGCAGCAGCAGCGCGCCGACCATCGTGTCGGAGCCACGCGGCTCGCAGGCGATCGCGCTGCGCCAATGGTCGAATTCGCGGCGGAAGCGCTCGCGGCGTTCGGCCAGCGAACCGGTGCCGAGGTCGGGGAATCCGGCGATGACGACGCGCGTGGGCTCGCCGCCGGTGTGCGAATCGATGATCTCTATCTTGTGCATGCCGTCATCTTCGCTGCAGCTCGCTGTCCGGTCTAGAAAGACTTGCTGCGTTTGGATGCGGAATTCGGCACAATTCTGTCATGACGCTCGCCATCCCCGCTGATGAGCTAGAGAACCTGTTCGATGCGCTGCCCGACGTCGTCTTCTTCGTCAAGGACACGGCCGGACGCTACACGCACGCGAACTTGACCCTCGTGCGCCGGCTCGGCCTCAAAAATCGCGAGCAAGTGATCGGCCGCGGCGTGGCCGAGCTGTTCCCCGCGCACATGGGTGGCTCCTACGCTGCGCAGGACCGGCGCGTGCTTGCCGGCGAAACGATTGAAGACCAACTCGAGGTGCACATCTTCCCGAACCGCGCGCCGGGCTGGTGCCTGACCCGGAAACATCCCCTGCGCGTACGTGGAAAAGTGCGCGGCGTGGTCGGCATCTCGCGCGACCTCGGCCAGCCCGACGGCCGTCATCCGACTTACGACCGCCTGCGCCGCGTGGTCGATCATCTGCAGCTCCACTATGCCGACAACGTGCGCATGGCGAAGTTGGCCGAATTGGCCGGCGTGTCGCTGGCCCAGCTCGAACGGCATTTCCGCAACGTATTCCAGATCACGCCGCAGCAGGCGCTGACGCGCGTGCGCATCGAGGCGGCGATGCGTCGGTTGACTGGCGTGGACGGCATCGCCGAGATCGGCCAGGCCTGCGGCTTTGCCGATCAGAGCGCGTTCGCGCGCCAGTTCAAGGCGACTGTCGGCATGACACCTCGCGCGTACCGCAAACTGGCCTCGGCCTGAATGCCTACGCTGCCGCTTTGCCGACCTTGCTGCCGTTGTCGCGCGCGAGTTGCACGCTGAGCCAGCGACCGGTTTCGATCAGCTTGTCGAGATCGATGCCGGTTTCGATGCCCATGCCGTGCAGCATGTAAACCACGTCCTCGCTGGACACGTTGCCGCTCGCACCTCGCGCGTAAGGACATCCTCCGACGCCGGAGACGGCCGAGTCGATCACGCCGACGCCGAGTTCGAGGCAGGCGAGGATGTTCGCGAGCGCTTGCCCACGCGTGTCGTGGAAGTGGATCGCGAGTGCGGACATCGGCACTTCCGTGGCGACTGCGGCGAGCATCGCGCGCGCCTTCGCCGGCGTGCCGATGCCGATCGTGTCGCCGAGCGAGACCTCGTAGCAGCCCATCGCGTGCAGCGCCTTGGCCACGCGCACGACGTCGGCCAGCGGCACCTCGCCCTGGTATGGGCAGCCGAGTACGGTCGAGACGTAACCGCGCACGGCAACCTTGTCCGCTTTCGCGCGTTCGATCACCGGCGCGAATCGTTCCAGCGATTCGGCGATCGAGGCATTGATGTTCTTGCGGTTGAACGCCTCGCTCGCCGCGGTGAACACGGCGATTTCCTCGACGCCAACTTCGCGGGCGCGCTCATAGCCCTGCAGGTTTGGCACGAGCACCGGATAGCGCACGCCGGGTTTCTTGTGAATGCCCGTGTAGACCTCGGCGGCATCGGCCAGCTGCGGCACCCATTTCGGACTGACGAAACTCGTCGCCTCGATCGTCTGCAGGCCGGTCGCCGACAAGCGGTCGATCAACTCGATCTTCGCCGCCGTCGGCACGATGGTCTTCTCGTTCTGCAGGCCGTCGCGAGCCCCGACTTCGACGATGCGGACTTGGCTGGGCGTGGTCATTTCGATTTGGGCGATGGTTTGGCTGACGCCGATATTTCGGCATCCGTGGCGGGTTTCAAGGTGAAGTAGGGTGTGTCGGCGAAGACGCCGCCAAGTTCGACGGCTTTGGCCATGGCCTCGGAGTCGCCGGCCACATAGTTGTGCAACTCCGAACCATGGTTTCGATGCTGGCCGCCAGGTTCAGCCGAAATCTTTTCCGTGCGGCCTTGAAGTTTCCCGTCGATGATCAAATGCGCGACTGCGACGTCGTCGGCCGGGCGCAGACGGATCTCATGGTTGCTCAGGTCGTAGAGAAAATAGTGAAAGCCGTTCGACCAGTCCACCTTGTCGGTATGCGACTTGTCGTTGTCGAACTTCACGGCCAGCAGGGATTTCGTGCCGACCGATGCAAACGCAAGATGGGTTTGACGATCGGTCTCGGTATCGTCCTTGCCGTTCTCGAACAGATGCAATGCCATACAACCGGGTTCGACCACGAGAAAAAGACTCTTATCGTCCTTGCGGTCTGTATCCTGACTCAGCAGCCGCCACTTGCCGACAAAGTGCGGGTCGCACTGGCTGATGTGTTTGCCGGGCAGCGATTCGAACACGGTGTCGACGCAACCACTCAACGCGAAGACGGCAAGACACAGCGTTGCCGCCGCCGGTCTCATTGTTCCGCCTCGAAACGCGCGAGCACCGCGTCGGCCTCGACGAACTCGCCGGCGTTTGCACTCACGCTCGCGATCTTCACCGCGCGCGGCGCTTTGAGCGTGATCTCCATTTTCATCGCTTCCATGACGATCAGTTCCTGGCCCTCGGCAACGCTGTCACCTTCCTTGACCTTGACCAACACGATGCGGCCGGGCATCGGCGCGGCAATGCGGTCTGAGCTGGTTTGCGTCGACCTGGTAAAGGCGAATGCGCCGACGCGCGCGAGGCGTGCGCGGCGTTCGCCGTCATGCAGCAGTACACCGTCGGCGTCGACTTCGCTGCGCAGGCGGCGCGCCTCGCCGTCGAACTCGGCGTTGAGCAGGCCGTCGGTAAGACGTGCATTGGCGACCTTGCAGCGCGTCTCGCCGATGTTCAGCGCATAGCTGCCGCCCGCGCCGTGTGCGTCGACTTCGATGCGCTCGCCGTCGTGGGCGAAGCAGACGATGCGCTTGCCCGCATGGCCGATGCGCCAGGCGTCGGCGCGCGCCCACGGCGAGTACGGATCGCCGCTCGCTTGCGCGAGCTGTGGCACGGAGGCTTCCTCGTCGAGCAGCACTGCGGTCGCGGCAGCGAACAACGTGCCGTGATCGGGCGCGGCGTCGGCCGGCAGGAACTCGGCAAGGTGGCGATCGAGGTAGCCCGTGTCGATGCGGCCTTCGATCACGGCCGGATGACGCACGAGGCGTTCGAGGAAATCGATGTTCGACTTCGGCCCGGTCACCGCGCACTGCGCAAGCGCCTCGCGCATGCGCTGCAACGCGGAGGGACGATCGCGATCCCAGACGATCAGCTTGGCGATCATCGGGTCGTAGAAGATCGTCACCGTGTCGCCTTCGATCACGCCCGAATCGATGCGCACGTGTGCGTTCGCCACGGGCAGTTGCAGGCGCTGCAGCTTGCCGGAGCCGGGCAAAAATCCCTGCGAAGGATCTTCGGCGTACAGGCGCAGCTCGATCGCGTGGCCGTCCTGCGGCACCGACTTGTTGCGCAGTAGCGAAGCCGGCAGCGGCTCGCCCGCGGCGACGCGCAACTGCAGTTCGACGAGGTCGAGATGCAGCACCATCTCGGTGACCGGATGCTCGACCTGCAGACGCGTGTTGATCTCCATGAAATAGAAGTCGCCCTGCGGTCCGACGATGAATTCGACCGTGCCCGCGTTGACGTAGTCGAGCGCGCGTGCGGCCTTGATCGCGGCATCGCCCATCTTCGCGCGCAGCTCAGGCGTAAGGAAAGGCGAGGGCGTTTCCTCCAGCACTTTCTGATAGCGGCGTTGCGCCGAGCATTCGCGCTCGTTGAGGTGGATCGCATTGCCGTGCGTATCGCCGAAGATCTGGAATTCGATATGCCGCGGCGTTTCGACGTAGCGTTCGAGCAGCACGCGATCGCGGCCGAACGCGCTCTTCGCCTCGCGCTGGCAGGATTCGAGATTCGCCGCGAACTCCTCGGCCTTGCGCACGATGCGCATGCCCTTGCCGCCGCCGCCGTAGGCCGCCTTGATCATCAACGGGAAACCGATACGCTGCGCCTCGCGCGCGAGCAGCGCGGCGTTCTGGTCCTCGCCGGTGTAGCCGGGCACGACGGGCACGCCGTGGCCGGCCATCAGTTCCTTCGCGCCGGCCTTCGAGCCCATTTTGCGCATCGAATTCGCGGAAGGGCCGATGAACACGATGCCGGCTTTTTCGCAGGCTTCGGCGAAGTCGGGATTTTCAGAGAGGAAACCGTAGCCCGGATGGATCGCCTGCGCGCCTGATTTCTTCGCGACCTCGATGATCGCATCGCCGCGCAGATACGAATCCGCCGGACGCGGCCCGCCGATCGGATAGGCGAAGTTGGCGAGGCGCACATGCTGCGCGGTCGCGTCTGCTTCCGAGTACACCGCGACCGTCTGGATGCCGAGGTGCCGCGCGGTGCGGATGACGCGGCAGGCGATCTCGCCGCGGTTGGCGATCAAGACGCGTGTGAACATCATTCTCCTTCCCAGTAGTCGACGCTCGCATCGGCGTGACCGATGTGACGGAAGCCCTGCGCGTTGCCCGCAGCGTCGCGCGGCAACTCGGCAATGAGGAATTTGTTGGAATCGGGGTATTCGCAGATTTCCGGATTGAGCATCGTGCTCAGCGCGAGATATTTCAGATCTCCAGCGCCTGTGTTGATGATCTGGTGCGCAACTTCCGGGCCGCCGGGCGGACATGCAATGAAATCACCGGCGCGCAATGGATGACGCTCGGAGCCGAAGCGCAACTCGCCGCCGCCTTCGAGGATGAAAAACAGTTCCTCGTTGACGTGGTGGTTGTGAAAAGGCACCGAGCGCTTGCCTGGCGGTACGAGGACGACGTTGTAGCCAAGCTTCACCGCACCTATGCGCGAACTGACCTCGCCGCGCAGCGCGCCGAAGCGTTCGGCGGCGGCGCCCGGTGCGTTCAAGTGCGCGGGACGCGGTTTCAATTCGATCTGATCCAGGTTGATGATCGGATATGGCATGAACCTCTTACTCCGGCAGATGGCAACACGCTTCGATGTTGTGGCCATCGGGATCAAGCACGAAGGCCCCGTAGTAGTTGGCGTGGTAGTGCGGGCGCAGGCCCGGCGCGCCGTTGTCGATGCCGCCGGCGGCGATGGCCGCCGCATGGAACGCATTGACCATCGCGCGATTCGCTGCGGCGAAGGCGACGTGCAGCTTGCCGCGCAACGCGCCGTCGCCGTTGCCGATCCAGAAGTACGGGTTGCCGTCGTGGCCGTAGCCCGCGTGCGCGTGGCCGCCGGTTGTTTCCGCGGTCACTTCCATGACCAGACCGATGCCCAGAGGCGCGAGC
Organism: Rudaea sp.; assembly: GCF_036383415.1. Lineage (GTDB taxonomy): Bacteria > Pseudomonadota > Gammaproteobacteria > Xanthomonadales > Rhodanobacteraceae > Rudaea. Next base: position 5,647 of record NZ_DASVOK010000288.1, read on the forward strand.
GCGCCGGCGTAGAACGCCTTGCTGCGTGCGATATCGGAAACGGTGAAGCCAATATGGTCGAAACGGTTGCGAAGGGACACGGGGCTACTCCTGCTTGAGCCAGGGAGGCGTTTGCTTGTCGAGAAATGCACTGAGGCCGGCCTGGCCTTCCGCGCCGATGCGCAGGCGCGCGATCAGCGCGGCGTTGTTCTCGTCGATCAGCGCGGCGTGCTCGGGCGTGGCGCCGGCCATGCGCAATGCGAGCTGCTTGGCTTCGCGCTGCGCGTTCGGCGCGCCCTTGGCGAGCAGATCGAGTTCGCGCGCGACTGCTTCATCGAGCTTGTCCGCGGCGACGACGCGATGCACGAGATCGATGCGCAGCGCTTCGTGCGCGTCGATCACTTCGGCGCTGACGAACAGGCGTCGCGCCTGACGCGCACCGATCGCAGCGATGACGTACGGCGAGATCACCGCCGGCACGAGGCCGAGCTTGACCTCGCTCAGCGCGAACTTCGCCGTGTCGACGGCGATCGCGATGTCGCAACAGGCGACAAGGCCGACGCCACCGCCGATCGCGGCGCCGTTGACGCGGGCAATGGTCGGCGTGGGGAAGAAATTCAGCGCGCGCATCAGCGCGGCGAGACGCTCGGAGTCGGCCTTGTTCTCGGCTTCGCTCGCCGCCGCCATGCGTTTCATCCAGTTTGCGTTCGCGCCGGCCGAGAACGAAGCGCCGGCACCGGTGAGCACGAGCGCGCGCAGCGAGCTGTCGCGGGCGAGACGATCGAGTTCAGCGGTAAGTTCGCCGATCAGCTTGTCGTCGAAGGCGTTGTGCGTCTGCGGACGGTCGAGCGTGATGCGCGCCGTGCGCCCTTCGATCGAAACCTGTAGCGATCCGGACATGCGCGCGAAACACCGTCAGCGAAAGCGGGATGCGCATGATAGCGGGTCGCGCCGGCGACTGTCGCGCTCGCCCGTGCAGTCGGACCATGCCCGAGCGGAGCAAGGGATGGGGCACAAAAAACGCCGATCGCGTTGCCGCGACCGGCGCTTCGTGTTCGACTCAGGCGACGATCAGTTCGACTGCGTGAACTGGATATACGGCGACGACCCGCCCGCGGCGACGCATGCGCCGAGGTGGAGGTTGTTGGTTTCGCCGGTCGTGCCGCCGTTGGTCGGGCCCACGCAGGTCGGCGCGTTCGTCGTGCCGTCGTTGACCGCGACATGCACGGTCAGTGACGAGCCGGCATTGAACGTGGCCGCCGAGCCGCCGCCATTGCCGACGACGTTGAACTCGGAATTGTTCCAGGTCGCGCCGATGTCGAGCGTGCTGCCGTTCTGGCTCACTGCCTTCGCGGTCGTGCCGTTGGTGAACGTGACCGTATCGAGGCCGCTCACCGATGCCGAACCGGCAAGCGAGGTGGCCGCAAGGCCGCCCAGGCTGACCGCAGCGGCAGCCACGCCGGCACTGTTCTTGTAGCAGCCGTTGTACGAACTGGTTTTATAACTGTTCCATCCCTTCGGGCAGCGCTTGCCCTTGGGAATGAACAGCCAGTTCTGGATGAACGCCTGCGGTCCGCTCACGCCGGTGCCGGCGTTGCCCGGATAGTTCGACGAGTAGATGAACTGTTCCCAGGTCTGGCAGCTCGAGTATCCCAGGCTTCCGCAAAAAGCGGATGTTCCATTGCCGAAGTTGGTGTTGAGCTGCAGCGTGAAGCCGCTCGAGCCGCCACCGCTTTCACTCGGGAAGCTGCCGGTTGCGGATTGAGTCAGATGAGACGTCGTGGCGGAATAGTCGTAGCCGTTGCCGACCGTGTCCACGGCGCCCGAAAACTTCGGGTTGGAACGATAAGTCGGCGTTTCACCGCAGGCTTCCTGCTCCCAAACCAGGCTCGGATAGTTCGCGTGGAAACAGCCTTCCGCGACTGGAGGGAAATTCTTCAGTGTCGCGTGCCAGTTTTTCAATTGATCCGCCGAAGGAGAATCGGCGCCGTTGCCTTGCCCGGCGGATGCGAACGAAGCCGCACCCAGCAGACCGACAAGGGATGCAACGTGGACCAAGGTGCGCGTAGCGGATTTCACATTCAATCGCATGGAATTTCTCTCCGAATTTGAGAAAGAATCTGCGCCGCCCCGTACGAGGCGAGCAGGCGCTCGCGAGTTGCTCCCCCAACTCTCCGGCTCGGCAGAACTCCGCTCGGAAGCTCTGCCGTAAACACCGTCGGACGCGCGCGTGGCCCCCCTCGCTGGCAGCACCTTCCCGCGTATGCGTCTGAATCGAATCTGCCCCGGTCGGACGGTGTCCGTGGGTGACAGGTCTAACGGATGATTCGTTAAATTTTTCAAAAATACCGCCGCGCCGGTGAATTTGCGACGCGGGCTCGATGCGGGGCGGCCGGTTTGCCTCGGGGTTCATGCAGGTCATCGAAGCCGCTAAGCTAGGCCGAGCCCGATTTCCACAACGTCGAACGCAATGAGCATTCTGAAAATTTACCTGCGCGTGCTCGCGCTGCTTGCGCCCGAGAAATGGCTGGCGATCACCTTGGCCGTCGCCAACCTGGCCCTTGCCGGCGTGTTCTTCCTCGAGCCGTGGCTGTTCGGCCGGGTGGTCGATGCGCTGACCGCGCAGGACCATCGCGACGCGTGGCAATTCATCGGCGCGTGGGCCGGCGTCGGCTTCGCCGGCGTCGTCGCCAGCGTGCTCGTGTCGCTTTACGCCGACCGCCTCGCGCACCGGCGCCGCCTCGCCGTTATCACCCAGTTCTTCGAGCATTCGATCGCGCTGCCGCTGTCGTTCCACGGCCAGCACCACACCGGGCGCCTGCTGCGCATCATGCACTCGGGTTCGAGCAACCTGTTCCAGATCTGGCTGAACTTCTTCCGCGATCATCTGACCACGCTGCTGTCGATCTTCGTCATGATCCCGCTCGCGATCAAGATGAACTGGAAGCTCGCGCTGCTGATGATCGGCCTGATGACGAGCTTCGCCGTATTCAACGCGATCGCCGTGCGGCGCACGCACAAGGCGCAGGGCGAGGTCGAAGAGTTGCACCACGAGATCTCCGAGCGCGTCGGCGACGTGTTCGGCAACGTCATGGTCGTGCAGAGCTTCTCACGCATCTCGGCCGAGGTTGCCGAGATCAAGGGCATGGTGAGAAAGGTGCTCACCGCGCAATATCCCGTGCTGCGCGGCTGGGCCTGGCTGTCGGTCGCCAATCGCGCGATGTCGACGATCACGATCGTCGCCATGTTCGCGCTCGGCGCGCAGCTCAACGGCAAGGGCGAGGTCACGGTCGGCGCGATCGTCACCTTCGTCGGCTTCTCGATGCAGTTGATCGGTCGCCTCGAACAGTTCGCCGGCTTCATTTCGAGCCTGTTCTTCCAGACCCATTCGCTGCGCGACTTCTTCGCCGTGCTCGATACGCAGGAAGTGCTGCACGAGAAGCCGGGCGCGCCCGACCTGCCGCAGGACGTGCGCGGCGAAGTCGAATTCCACGATGTCTCGTTCGGCTACGAAGTGTCGCATCCGGCGCTCAAGCACCTGAACTTCAAGGTGCCCGCGGGCGCGACCGCGGCGATCGTCGGTCCCACTGGCGCCGGCAAGACCACGGCGCTGAGCCTGCTCTACCGCGCCTACGATCCGAGCGCGGGCCGCATCACGATCGACGGCATCGACATCCGCGAGGTCAGCCTGCACAGCCTGCGCGAACACATCGCCGTCGTGTTCCAGGACCCGGGCCTGTTCTACCGTTCGATCGCCGACAACCTGCGCATCGGCAAGCCCGATGCGACCGAGGCGGAAATCGAAGCGGCCGCGATCGCGGCCGAGGCGCACCACTTCGTCATCGTCAAGCCGGAAGGCTATTCGACCCTCGTCGCCGAGCGCGGCCGCTCGCTGTCGGGCGGCGAGCGCCAGCGCCTGTCGATCGCGCGCGCGATGCTCAAGGATTCGCCGATCCTGATCCTCGACGAGGCGACGAGCGCGCTCGACAACGCGACCGAGGCGCGCATCCAGCGCGCACTCGGCGCGCTGACCCAGGGCCGCACGACCTTCGTCATCGCGCATCGGCTGACGACCGTGCGCAACGCCGACGTCATCCTCGTGCTCAAGGACGGCCAGCTGGTCGAGAAGGGCAGATACGACGAGCTCGTGCGCCTCGGTGGCCTGTTCGCCGAACTCGACCGCGGCGGCAAGTTCGTGCCCGATGCGGTGATGGAAGAAGCGGATGTTGAGCTGACCGGCTGAGGAATCTCGATTCCTTGGGCCAACTGCGCAGCAGGGTGTGCAGCGGATGGCGCACCGCGAGGCTCGGACCAAAGGACCACAACGAAACGGCGCCGCACGTGGTAGGTTATTGCCAAGTTCCCGTTCCGGTATCCGTATGCCTTCCCGTCTCGCCTTGATCGCATCGCTTGCCCTGATGGTTGCTCCTGGTTTGGCCCTGGCCGACAAGGCCAGCGAGGCGGCGCTCGACGCGCGCGTGAAAGCGCTCGAGCAACGCGTGGCCGAACTCGAGGCGAAACTCAACGCCGTCGCCTCGCGACCGGCCACGGCGCCCGCAGTCTCCGTGGTGCCGCATGTGGCCCAGCCGGGAGCGCCGGCGCCGCCGCCGATCTGGGGCGATCCGGCCAAGTGGGCGCAGATCAAGCAGGGCATGAGCTGGAGCGAAGTGCGCCGTCTGCTCGGCGCGCCCGGACGCACGACCACCGGCGTGTTCGGCGAAGTCTGGTATTACCCGGACGAATCCGGCGGCCGCGTCGTGTTCGATCGCGACAGCCGCGTTGCGGAAATCGACAAGCCGCAAGCACACTGACGGCCGCGGCAGATTCTTTTTCCATCGCGACGCCGGCGCATTGCACGCCGGCGTCGGTTGCTGCTCGTTACTGCGCCATCGCCGCCGAGGCGAGCTTGAAGAACACGTCGGTGTTGTCGAT
>NZ_DASVOK010000289.1:0-6681 GCF_036383415.1 Rudaea sp.
AGCGTGCAGATGCATTCGTAGAGGTTGAGCAGGCCGGGGCCCGACACGGCGCGTTCGCGATCGACATGCGGCCAGCGCTTGAACAGTTCGCGCAGGATATTCAGTTCCAGCTCGTTGCCCGGCGCGAGCGCGGCATGGCCGGCTTCGCTCGTGATCACGACCGGGCGCGGCTTGTGCGGAATGCGCACGGCCTGGCCGAGGCCGGTGCCGGGGCCGACCACGAGCGTGGTCACGGTCGCCGGATCGACCAGCTGGCCGCTGAGCAACTCGGCCGAGGCAAGATCGATGTGCGGCGCGGCATGGGCCAGGGCCTCGTAGTCGTTGATCAGCGCCAGATCCTTCAGGTGCGCCGCCTGGCGCGTCTGCGACAGCGACACGTGCCAGGGCAGGTTCGGATTGATCAGGCTGTCGCCGACTTGCAGGCCGGCAATTGCGATCGCCGCGCTGACCGTGGACGCATCGCCATGCGTGTCGATGAAGGTGCGCAGGATCGTCGCCAGGTCAGGGTATTCGGCGCAGATGTATTCGGAATAGTGCAGGATCGACACCGCGCCTTCGGCGGTGAAGCGGACCAGGGCGAGGCGCGCATGGGTGCCGCCGACGTCGGCGGCGATGAAGGGCGTGTCGGTGGCGGCGGGCGTGGCGGTCAATGCGAATTCCTGAAACGGGAGGCTGTACAGCGCGCCCGGCGCGCGGGACGTGCGAGTGTGTTCACGCCCCGCGGCCTTGTCAATGCGGGTTTGAAGCGCGGGACGGGGCTTGTTGCGAGGGCCGAAAACGCCTGAATTTGGAGGCCATTTCAGCCACGTTGCTGAAAACCTTTATTTTTCCCCGGATTAAGCTAGAATACGCAGTTCCCGAACTGCTGTTGCCCGCTCTGCGGGCGCGCCGCGCGTGTCGCGGCCGGCAGGGGAACACAACGTACCCGATAAATTCTCGAGAAATAAACATGGTCAAGATTCGTCTTTCCCGCGGCGGCGCCAAAGGCCGTCCGTTCTACCACGTCATCGTTGCCGACGAGCGCAAGGCGCGCGACGGCCGCAACATCGAGCGCGTGGGCTTCTTCAACCCGGTCGCGGCCGGCAAGGAAGTCCGCCTGCAGCTCGACCTCGATCGCGTCAACAACTGGATCGCCAAGGGCGCGCAGCCCAGCGACAAGGTGCGCGCGCTGATCAAGGAAGCCGGCAAGCAGGCGAAGGCCGCGGCCTGATCGCCGCGCAGGCCGTTGCAATGGCCGCGCGTGACGAGCAGAAGCTGGTTCTCGGCAAGATCGTCGGCCTGTACGGCGTCGAAGGCTGGGTCAAGCTCGAGTCGTACAGCGATCCACGCACGCGGATCTTCAAGTATTCGCCCTGGTTCGTCGGTTCCGCCGATGCCTCAGTCGAATACGCGAACGTGAAGGGCAGGGCGCAGGGCAAGGGCATCGTCGCCCGTCTGCCCGGCGTCGACAGTCGCGATGCCGCGGCGGCCCTGATCGGCGTGGAGATCCGCATAGCGCGTTCGGCGCTGCCGAAGCCGAAACAAGGCGAGTACTACTGGGTCGATCTCGAAGGGCTCGATGTCTTCAATCTCGAAGGCGTTGCGTTCGGCAAGGTCAGCCACCTGTTCTCGACCGGTGCCAACGATGTCCTTGTCGTCCGCGACGGCGAGCGCGAGAGGCTGGTGCCGTTCGTCACCGAGCAGTTCGTCAAGGAAGTCGACATCGACGGCGGCAGGATCGTCGTCGACTGGGACGCAGAGTTTTAGCCCGTGCGTATTGATGTAATCACGCTGTTCCCCGAGTTCGTCGATGCGGCGGCCAGGGTGGGCGTGGTCGGGCGGGCGCAAGAACGCGGCTTGCTTGGCGTGCACGGCTGGAATCCGCGCGACTATGCGACCGATGCCTACCGGCGTGTGGACGAGCGGCCGTTCGGCGGCGGTCCCGGCATGGTGATGCTGATCGATCCGTTGCGCGAGGCATTGCGCGCGGCGCGGGCGGCGGACCCGAAGCCCGCACGGACGATTTTCCTCAGTCCGCAGGGAACGCGGCTGACGCAGGACAAGGTGCGTGAACTCGCACAGGAAGATCGCTTGATCCTCCTGTGCGGGCGCTACGAGGCGGTGGACGAGCGCCTGATCGAGCATGAAGTCGACGAAGAGATTTCGATCGGCGACTACGTTCTCTCGGGCGGCGAGCTGGCTGCGGCGGTGCTGATCGACGCGATTGGGCGGCTGCAGGACGGCGCGCTCAACGACGCGGCCTCGGCGCAGCAGGATTCGTTCTCGGACGGCCTGCTCGACTGTCCGCACTACACGCGGCCGGTCGCGCACGAGCTCGGGGAGGTACCTGCGGTGCTGTTGTCTGGCGACCATGCGGCGATCGCGAAATGGCGTCGAAAACAGGCACTTGGACGTACCTGGCAACGCCGGCCCGAGCTTCTGGCCAGAGCGGCGCTCAAACCGGAAGAAAATTTATTTTTGCTTGAATTTCAAAAAGATACGAAAAAGTAGTGAAGTGGGTCGTCAGAGCGGCTCAAATCTGGAGATATACTTGCCGTCGTCCGCGATGGCGAGGATCAAGAAGCGACCATCCTTGGTCGCAGTTTTCAAAAAAGCTTTCCTTTCCATCTCAGTGAGCATGTGGGTGTCATGAACCTCCTCCAACAATTCGAAGCTTCCCAGATCAGCCGCAAACTGCCCGAATTCAGCCCGGGCGACACGGTCGTCGTCAACGTCAAGGTCAAGGAAGGCAACCGCGAGCGCGTGCAGGCCTACGAAGGCGTGGTCATCGCGAAGAAGAACGCGGGCCTCAACTCGGCCTTCACGGTGCGCAAGATTTCCCACGGTTTCGGCGTCGAGCGCGTGTTTCAGTCGCACAGCCCGACGATCGATTCGGTCAACGTCAAGCGTCGCGGCAAGGTTCGCGGTGCCAAGCTGTATTACCTGCGCGGTCTCGAAGGCAAGGCGGCGCGCATCCAGGAAGACCTGTCCAAGCACGGTGCTGCCAGCGCAGAGTAATTTCCGAACATTCCGGCAGGGGTTGCCGGATAACCTCTTGGAGCATTGAGTCGCGTCTGTGCTCCTCGTCCAAAGCGGCCGTCGGCAACGACGGCCGCTTTGTCTTTTCTGACGTTGGCGTTGCGCTGGCTTTCTGCTTTTGCTCGGCGTTTCCGCGCATCGGTGTTTGAGAGCAGAGCTTCCACTCGTCCTGCGGACGAGCGGGTAACTTTCTCTTGCTCGCACAAGAGAAAGTCACCAAAGAGAATGCGCCCCAGAGCATTGCGCCTTTCGGGCATCCTGCACGAAAGGTCCGCGTCAGCGGCCGGGTTCCGCTGACAGCACGTTCATGTGCTGGCAGCGGAATGCGCGCGATCCCTCGCGCTCACCCCTGCGGGGCCTCTTCGTCTGCTGCCGCCGCAATGCAATGGGGACCCGGAGAAGCCAAGGCAGCGCGCTCCTGCGCGTCTAAGCAGAAAATCCTCGCACACCATTGCTCTTGATCTCGATTGTGACTTTCCTCCCCCTTCACCGCACCGAGCATCGCAGGCGACGGCGGGGGAAAGGCGCGCATGTCTGAGCGCAGGGATGCGCGAGTTCGCGCCGGCCCGCCGGCGCCGAGAAGCGCAGGGCACTTTCGCGCAGCGAAAGTGCGGTGTCGGGGGCGGCGTCTTTTTGGTTACTTTTTCTTCGCTGGAGAAGAAAAAGTGACCCGCGCGCGGGATGCGCGCGGAAAGGTGAAGGGACGCGTCCTCAACGAATCAAGAACCGGAGTTCCGCGTTCACGGGGAGGAGCGAAATTAGAAAACCCGCGTAAACAACCAGTACAACGATCCCGACAGCAGGATCGCCGCCGGCAACGTCAGCACCCAGGCCATGGCGAGGTTGCGCAGCGTGCCGAGCTGCAGGCCCGAGCGGTTCGCCGCCATCGCGCCGGCGACACCCGAAGAAAGCACGTGCGTGGTCGATACGGGTAGTCCGTACATGTCAGCGGCGGCGATCGTGCTCATCGCCACGAGCTCCGCGCTGGCGCCCTGCGCGTAGGTCAGGTGGGTCTTGCCGATCTTCTCGCCGATGGTGACGACGATGCGTTTCCAGCCGATCATCGTGCCGAGACCAAGGGCGATCGCTACGGCTACCTTGACCCAGAGCGGGATGAACTTGGTTGAGTTGTCGATCTGCTTCTTGAACGCGGCCAAGTTGTTCTTCGTGTCGGCGTCGAACACGGCGCTGTGCGTGTCCTTGTCGAGGAAGCGCATCGCCTCGGAGGCGAGGTACATGTCGTTGCGCACGTTGGCGACCGATTCGGCCGGCAGCCTGGCGAAGGTGCCGCTGGCCTTCACCTGGGCAGCGATCTCGCCAGTGATCGTGCCGAGTGCGGGCACGACCTGATCATTCCACGAACGCGTGCGCACGTAATCGGACAAGGCCTTGCGCGGATCGGCCGGCGCTGGCCCACTCGCGTACCTGGCGAGCGACGTCTGTGTCGTCGTCGCCATCGCCACGAACGGCGTCATTTGGTCGACCGGCATGGCGCGGTTGAGCGCATAGGCCATCGGCACGGTGCCGATCAGGATCAGCATGATCAGGCCCATGCCTTTCTGGCCGTCGTTCGAGCCGTGCGCAAACGACACGCCGGTGCAGGTCAGCACGAGCAGGCTGCGGATCCACCACGGCGGCGGCGCGTCGCCCTTCGGCTCCTGATACAGCTCGCGGTTCTTGACGAAGGCCTTGAGCACGAGCAGCAACAGCGCCGCGCAAATGAAGCCGACCAGCGGCGACACGAGCAGCGACCAGCCGATCTTCGTCGCCTGCGCCCAGTCGACGCCGCTGGTGCCGTCGCGGCCGTGCATCAGCGCATTGGCTACGCCGACGCCGATGATCGAGCCGATCAGCGTATGCGATGACGAAGCGGGCAGGCCGAGCCACCAGGTGCCGAGGTTCCACAGGATCGCCGCGATCAGCAGCGCGAACACCATGGCGAAGCCTGCGCCCGAGCCGACCTGCAGGATCAGTTCGACCGGCAGCAGCGAGATCACGCCAAAGGCGACCGCGCCCGAGGAGAACAGCACGCCGAGGAAATTGAACAGTCCCGACCAGACCACGGCGACGTTGGCCGGCAGCGAATGCGTGTAGATCACCGTCGCAACCGCGTTGGCCGTGTCGTGGAAGCCATTGACGAACTCGAAGCCGAGCGCGATCAGCAGGGCGACGCCAAGCAGCAGGAACGGAACCCAGGTCGTCGTGCGCACGCCGGTCGCGCCGATGTCGGCGACCAGGCTCCACGCCGTGTAGCCCAGGCCCGCGGCGAGCAGGGCGAGGAAGACGAAGGTGGTGGCGCTGCCGGGCTTGTGGTCGAGTTGCGGGCGCGCGGCAGGCAGGGAGATGGCTTCGGCGGCGACGGTGCTCATGGCATGGGTCCTGTGGGCCGGGCTTGCCATGTTCGAAGCCGAATGTTCCCGATTCATGACAAACGTCTTGAAATCGCGTGGCCGCGCCCTTATCCGACCCGCATCCCATTGAATCAGGAAGCCTTGTCCGTGATCGCCACCGTGCAAACCCACAAGTTCGAAGCCGAAGTCGCCCAGGTCCTGCACCTGGTCACGCATTCGTTGTACTCGCACAAGGAAATCTTCCTGCGCGAGCTGATCTCGAACGCGTCCGACGCCTGCGACAAGCTGCGCTTCGAGGCGCTGGGCAAGCCCGAACTGCTGAGCGGCAGCAGCGAGCTGCGCATAGACATCAGCGTCGACAAGGACGCACGCACGCTGACGATCCGCGACAACGGCATCGGCATGACACGCGACGAAGTCATCGCCAACATCGGCACGATCGCCAGTTCCGGCACGCGCAAATACCTCGAAGCGCTGTCCGCCGAGAAGAAGGCCGATGCGAACCTGATCGGCCAGTTCGGCGTCGGCTTCTATTCCGCCTTCGTCGTCGCCGACAAGGTGACGCTGACCACGTGCAAGGCAGGTGAAGATGCCGGCGCCGGAGTGCGCTGGGAATCGGCCGGCACGGGCGAATACACGCTGGAGACCCTAGACGTCGCCGAGCGCGGCACGTCGGTCACGCTGCACCTCAAGGCCGACGAGGACGAGTTCCTTCACGCTTGGCAACTGCGCAGCCTTGTCGCGCGCTATTCCGACCACATCGGTTTCCCGATCCGCATGCCGGTCGACCGAGCTGATGAAAATCGGGACGGCAAGCCGACCGACGAATGGGAAGTCGTCAACCAGGCTTCCGCGCTGTGGACGCGGCCGAAGTCGGAGCTCAGCGATGAGGAATACCAGAATTTCTACAAGCACATTTCGCACGACTTCAGCGATGCGCTCGCGTGGACGCACAACCGCGTCGAGGGCAACCAGAACTTCACTTCGCTGCTCTATATCCCGGCGAAGTCGCCGTTCGATTTCATGGGCGGCCGCGACGAGCGCAAAGGGCTCAAACTTTACGTCAAGCGCGTCTTCATCATGGACGCCGCCGAGCAGCTGCTGCCGGCCTACCTGCGCTTCGTGCGCGGCGTGGTCGATTCGGACGACCTGCCGCTGAATGTCAGCCGCGAGATCCTGCAGCAGAACCGCAATCTGGAGAAGCTGAAATCCGCGGTCACGCGCCGCGTGCTTGACCTGCTCGACAAGCTGGCCAAGGACGAGCCGGAGAAATTCGCCACGTTCTGGAAGGAATTCGGCCAGGTGTTCAAGG
>NZ_DASVOK010000290.1:0-6935 GCF_036383415.1 Rudaea sp.
AGCGCTTGCAACGCGACCTCCTGCGCTTCGCGTTGACGCGGCGCTGGCTGTTCGATCCCGCCGTGCGTCTCGGCCGCGCGCTGCACGGCACGCTGCCGACAAACCTGCGCGCCAAGATTTCACCATTGCGCGACGCGGGCACGTGGCCACAGACGGTGCAGGCGCGCAAAGTATTACTTCTCAACGGCTGCGTGCAGCCCGCGCTGATGCCGAGCATCGATGCGGCGACGGCGCGCGTGCTCGATGCCTGCGGCGTCGAGGCGGGCGTCGCACCAAACTCCGGTTGCTGCGGCGCACTCGACTTCCATCTCGACACACATGCCGTCGCGCAGGCGCGCGCGCGCCGCAACATCGATGCGTGGCTGCCGCATCTAGACGCGGGCGTCGAAGCGATCGTGATCAACGCCTCGGGTTGCAGCGCGATGGTCAAGGAGTACGCGCACCTGCTGCGCGACGATGTGGCTTATCAGGACAAGGCGCAGCGCATCGTCGCCGCCACGCGTGATCTCGCCGAATATTTGCCGCCGCTGCTCGAATCGCTTGGCGCGCACACACGAACCGCGTTACCCGACTCGCTGCGCCGCGTCGCCTTCCATCCGCCGTGTACGTTGCAACACGCGCAGAAAATCACCGGGGCGGTCGAGGCGACCCTGGCCGTGCTCGGCGCCGAGCTCGTGCCATTCGTCGAGACGCATCTGTGCTGCGGCTCGGCCGGCACCTATTCAATCCTGCAGCCGGAATTCTCGCAGCGCCTGCGCGCCCGCAAGCTGGACAACCTGCAACGCGGCCGGCCCGCGATGATCCTGTCGGCCAACATCGGTTGCCTCGCCCATCTGGAAACCGCCGCGCAGATTCCGGTCCGGCACTGGATCGAGTGGGTCGATGCCGTGCTGGCGCGGCGGAGCTGAATCCGCTTTACACTCGAAACGTCCTGAACATTTCGAGTGCATGATGCCCCCAACTCCGATTCGCGTCGGCCTGATCGGCTACGGCTATGCCGGCAAGACCTTCCACGCGCCACTGATCGCAGCGACACCGGGATTGCAGCTCGCCTGCGTCGCGTCAAGCGACGCGGCCAAGGTGCACGCCGACTGGCCGCAGGTCGAGGTCGTCGCCGACGCGCCGACGCTGATCGCGCGCGACGATATCGATCTCGTCGTCATCGCCACGCCGAACGAGACGCATGCGCCGCTTGCGCGCACCGCGTTGCGTGCCGGCAAGCACGTCGTCGTCGACAAACCGTTCGCACTCGATCTCGACGAGGCACGTGACCTGATCGCGACGGCGAAGGAAAACGATCGCTTGCTCTCGGTGTTCCACAACCGCCGCTGGGACAGCGATTTCCTCGGCGTGAAACAAGCGATCGCCGACGGCCTCATCGGCCGCGTCGTGCATTTCGAATCGCATATCGACCGCTTCCGCCCCGAGGTACGCGCACGCTGGCGCGAAGGCGCGGGACGCGGCGCCGGACTATGGTTCGACCTCGGTCCGCACCTGATCGACCAGGCGCTGCAACTGTTCGGCCTGCCACAGCGCGTGCAGGCGAACTTCGCGCGGCAGCGTGAAGGCGCACTCAGCGACGACTGGGCGCACGTCGTGCTCGACTACCGCGACGGCCTGCGCGTGATCCTGCACGCGAGCATGCTCGTCGCCGGCGGCAGCCCACGCTTCGTCGTCCACGGCGAGCGCGGCAGCCTGATCAAGCGCGACACCGATCACCAGGAAGCACAGCTCAAGGCCGGCCTCACACCCGGCGCCGACGGTTGGGGTGCCGATCCCGACGCGATGCAGCTTTACGACGGCACATCGACACCGCGCGGCATTCCGACATCGCGCGGCGACCAGCGCGAGTACTACCTCGGCATCGAACGCGCGCTGCACGGGCTCGGGCCCATTCCGGTCACTGCGGAGGAAGCGTTCGCCGTGATGCACGTGCTCGAAGCCGCGCAGCATTCGGCACGCGAGCGCAGCTCCGTGGCGCTTCCCGCGCTTACTCCGGGCTAACGTCCGCGCTGCTAGCGTGTGCAAGCCGTTCGTGGTTTTTCCGGTCGTCTTGCCCGTCATGCAAATTTTTTCCGCTGCATTCGTTTTGTTCGCCGCCGTGTCCGTCGCGCATGCGGCGCCGGTGGCGAGTGAGCACATCGAGGTCGAACTGGTCAGCGAAAACTCCGCGCTCGTGCCGGGGCAGACCGCGCATCTCGGTTTACGGCTGAAGCATGAGCCAGGCTGGCACACGTATTGGACCAACCCGGGCGATTCGGGTCTGCCGACGAAGTTGAGCTGGACGCTGCCGCGAGGTTTCAGCGCAGGCGAGATCGCGTGGCCGGCGCCGACGCGGTTCAAGGTCGATGACCTGTACAACTTCGGTTACACGGGCGAGGTCGTGCTGCCGGTTGCGCTTGCGGTGCCGGCTAACGCCACGACGGGTTCGAATGTGGCGCTCGCGGTCGAAGCGAAATGGCTGGTCTGCCACGAAGTCTGCGTGCCCGGCAAGGCGCAGCTGAAACTCGATGTGCCCGTGGCGACGAAGGCACTTGCCGATCCACGCTACGGACTGGCGTTCGCGCAGGCGCGGCTGAGCACACCGTTGGCAACGCTGCCGGCACGCGCGCGCATCGCGGGCGAGCACGTCACGGTGACACTTGCCACGCCTGGCCTGAGCTTCGTTCCGGACGATGCCCTCGCTGCGCAAAAACAGATCGTCGCGAGCACGCCGCCAAGGATTACGCGCCAGGGCGAAACCTTGATCGTGGATTTTGCCAAAAGCGAATATTTCACCGGCGAACCTGCGGGTTTCGATCTCGTACTCACTTCTCGCGCGGCGAACGAGCCGGTATGGCAAGGCCGCGCCGTGTTCTCGAACAAGAACGCCGTCAACTCCCCAGCGCCACGCTAACCGGAGGTCATCATGTCACTACGCAGGTTCGCATTCGTCGCCGCTGCTGCACTGTGTCCGATCAGCGCTTTCGCCGCGGTGGCGATCGGCACTGCCGCACCCGATTTCTCGCTGACCGATAGCAAGGGCAAGACCGAGACCCTGTCGCAATACAAGGGCAAAACCGTCGTGCTCGAATGGAACAATCCCGGCTGTCCGTTCGTGCAGAAGCACTATTCGAGCGGCAACATCCCGAAGCAGCAGGCCGACGCAACGAAGGACGGCGTGGTCTGGCTGACGATCAACTCGGGCGCAGCCGGCAAGCAGGGCCATCTTGACGGCGCGGGCGCGCAGGCATTCATCGCGCAATACCACGCCGCGCCGAGCGCCTACCTGTTCGATGCCGACGGCAAGGTCGGCCGTCTGTACGGCGCGAGGACGACGCCACACATGTACGTGATCGATGCCGGCGGCACGCTGCGCTACATGGGCGGCATCGATTCGATCGCGAGCACGGACAAGGAAGACCTTGCCAAGGCGACGCAGTACGTGCCGCAGGCACTCGCGGAATTGAAAGCTGGCAAGCCGGTCAGCGTAGCGACGTCGGAACCGTACGGCTGCAGCGTGAAGTACGGTTCATAGCACGAACCACGACCGTGGTCGCGTGCGCAACGCACGCGACGCGCTCAGGACTCGGCTTCGGCGGGCACCACCGTGGCAAGTGGTGACGGCGCGGGGGCAGGTGCGACGCGTGCGACCCAGACGATGCCGAACACGGTCAGCGCCGCCGCGATCCAGCCGTTCACGCCATAGCCGACGATCGTGCCGCTCGCGCCGGTGCCGAGCAAGAGGCCGCCGACCCACGAACCCAGGCCCACGCCTAGCGACTGCATCGCGGTCGCTATGCTCATGAACGCACCGCGCTGCTGCGGTTCGGGCACTGTCGTCATCAACGCCTGCATCGGGATGAAGCGGCCCGATGCCGCGACCATGAAGAACGGGAAAAAGGCGACGATCGCGGCGAACGACAGCGCAGGCAAATGGGTGACGAACAGAAACGGCAGGATCGAGAACGCAGCGACCCAACGGAACACGCGCACTTTGCCGTGGCGGTCGGCGAGCTTGCCGATCGCACGCGCCGTGAACAGCGTGGCGATACCGCCGGCGACATAGATCCACGCGATCTGGTCCGGCGCGATGCCGAGGTTCGCGACCAGCACCGGCGAGATGAACGGGATCACGATCATGTTCGAGGCGACCATGGACAAGGTCAGCGCGAACGCGCGCAGGTGCGCGGGCTTGGCGATCAGGCGCAGCAGGTTGGGCAGCACCTGCGCCAGCGGCGGCGGTGTCTTCGCCAGATGCGCGGTCAGCGAAGGCACGAGGCGCATCGCCGCGAACCAGATCGCGACGCAGAGCACCGTGAGCAGAACGAACGCGGCCTGCCAGCCGAAGTGCGCGCCGAGCAGGACGCCGGCTGGCACGCCGGCGATCGAGGCGAGCGAGAACGACGTCATCACCACGCCCATCGCCGCGCCGCGACGCGATTCGGGAATCACATCGCCGATCACGGCGAGGACCATCGGCCCGAGCACGCCGCCGGTCACGCCGGCGAACGCGCGCGCGAGCAGCAGCAGATGGAAGTTCGAAGCGAGCGCGCAGCCGAGATTGGACAGCGCGAACAGGCCGAATACGACGAGCAGCAGGCGACGGCGGTCGAAGCGATCGATATAGGTCGCGGCGAACAGGCCGGTCAGGCCCGAGCACCAGGCGTAGGCCGACACCGCGGCGGCGAAGCCGGCCGGGCCGATCGAAAACGCCTGCATGATCTGCGGGCCGAGCGGCATCATGACCATGAAATCCATGATGACGGTGAACTGGATCAGCGCGAGCAACCAGAGCAGGCCGCGTTCGCGCGCGGGCGCGAGCAGGCCCGGCTGCACGGCCTTCGATGTTTGAGTATTCATGTGTTGTTCTATTTGTTGGGTCAGAGGAGTTTGCGGATCTCAACCGCGGCACGTTCGAGGATCGCGACGATCTTCTTCGCCTGTTCCTCGCTGAAACCATCCTGCGCATGTGCGCGCAGCATGTCCTTGATGTCGTGCACCGACGCGCGGATCGCGTTGACGCCGCCGCGGTCGTTGGCACAGCCCGCGTCCATGCGCGCGAACACCGCATCGACGAAGGCGCGGTTCTGCCTGAGGAAGGCGCGGCCTTCGGGCGTGATCCTGTGCAGTTTCTTGTTGCCATCCGCGCTTGCCTCGACGTGGCCGAGATCTTCGAGCAGTGCGAGCAACGGATAGATCGCGCCGGGACTCGGCGCATAGCCGCCGCCGACGCGCTCCTCGATCTCCTTGATGATCTCGTAACCGTGGCGCGGCCGTTCGGCGATCAGTTGCAGCACGATATAGCGCAACGAGCCGGCATCGAACATCTTCGGCCCGCGCGCATACCCGCCACCGCCGTGACGGTCGTGCAATCGCCCTTGCAGGCGCTTGCGGAAGCGGTATGGGGAGAACATCGTCAGGCTATCAGATATATCGAATTAAGATATATCTTAATGATGGCGATGTTGCTTTGCAAGCGGTTTCTGCGCGTAGGTCCTGTTCGTGCAAAAAAAGCATGGTCGCCAACATGCAGGTTGTACGAACGCGCATGTCGGCGAAACACTAGTTCGACGGCAACGGCAAGGTCAGCCGCCGGTACGGCGCGAAGACTTCGCCGCACCGGTGCGCGATCGAGGCCGCGGCGATGCGCGCGCAGTCGCGCGCTTTTGCTGCGCAGCCTCAGCTGCCGAGACGCTTCCAGCCGCTGACCGGTACATCGCCATTCGCGCGCGGAGGCACCTTGTAGCTCAGTAAGTCGCCGCTGAGTTCGTACTTGCGCACCTGCGTCGTATTCTCCCAGTTCGGATACGTCGCGCCCTCGATGTGGAACGCCAATGTACCGGCAGCCACATCGATGTTGACCGTGCCGAAGTGCGAGCTCGTGCCGAGCGCGGCGGCGCGGAACTCTTCCGCCGTGCCTTTGCTTTTGTCGCCGGCCGCGAACTTCGGCCTCGTCGTATCGAAAATCAGCAACGAGTAGTGGCCGCTGCGGTCGATCTGCAGCAGACCCTTGGGCGCATCGCCGTAGTCGTGGCCGCGCGTGCCATCCGCATGCAGCACATCGGCATAGACCAAGGTCCAGGTGCCTTCGAGCGGCCGTGGCGCAGGCATTTCGGCCGGCACTGCGGAACCGGCGAGAGGCAGTCCGAGCAAAGCGAGTGGGATGAAGCGTGAATGTTTCTTCATGGGTAATCCTTCGCCGTAGCGAGCGTTGTTGCGACGGCGACCAGTCTAGGCAACGGCCTAAAATAATGAAATCCTATGACTGGTATTTCATTGATATCCATTTGTTATGAATAAGCAACATCGCCTACTCGACCTGGATGCGGTCAAGGCCTTCGTCTTGACCGCCGAGCTGCAAAGCTTCACGCGCGCCGCCAACCTGCTGGCCACCAGCCAGGCGGCGGTCAGCCTCAAGTTGCGGCGACTC
This sequence comes from Rudaea sp., assembly GCF_036383415.1. Classification (GTDB taxonomy): domain Bacteria; phylum Pseudomonadota; class Gammaproteobacteria; order Xanthomonadales; family Rhodanobacteraceae; genus Rudaea. Next base: position 6,413 of record NZ_DASVOK010000290.1, read on the forward strand.
GAGACACAACTCGGGCGCCGCCTGCTCGAACGCACGCCGCGGCAGGTGCGCCTGTCGGCCGACGGCGCGATCTTCCTCGATGCCGCGCGCGAGCTCGTCGGCGCGCACGACCGCGCGGTCGCTTCATTCTCGGCCGAGACCCGCGGCCTCGCGATCGGCATCAGCCAGCACCTGATCGGCGCGCGCCTGCCGTCGCTGCTGCGGCAACTGAATGCCCACGATCCCAAGCTACGGATCGATCTGCGCGTCGCAGGCTCGGGCGAACTGCTGCAGGCGCTGCGTGCGGACACGCTCGATGCGGCGATCGTGCTGCAGAACGACAAGGCGCGCGGCGGCGAAGCACTGTACGCCGAGCCGTTCCGCTGGATCGGTGCCGTGGATTGGCGACCACGCAGTGGCGAGCCATTGCCGTTGTCCACCCAGGGTGAAGCATGCGCGGTGCGCCGCGACGCAGTGCGCGCACTCGACGCGGCCGGCATTGCCTGGACCGAAGCGTTCATCGGCCAAGGCGCCGCCTGCGTCG
>NZ_DASVOK010000291.1:0-4399 GCF_036383415.1 Rudaea sp.
ACTCGGTCGGCTTGAGATCCAGATCGCGCCCGGCGTAGCGCGCCGCGTGCGCCATGCGATCCAGCACCAGGCCGTCGATCGCGATCGTGGTCTGTGCCGCATCGTCCTGGCGCCGCAGGAGAACCTCCACGCGCGCGGCCATTTCGTCGGGCGCGAACGGCTTGGTCAGGTAGTCGTCGCCGCCCGCGCGCAGGCCGCGCACGCGCGCGTCGACGTCGGACAGCGCGCTGATCATCAACACCGGCGTGTCGATGCCGGCGCGGCGCAGTTCGGTGACGAGGGTGAGGCCGTCGACCTCGGGCAGCATGCGATCGAGCGTGATCGCATCGTAGGCACCGGTCAGCGCGCGTTCGAGGCCTTCGCGGCCGTTGCCGACGCTTTCGACTTCATTGCCGTTGTTCGCCAGCTCGGTGACGATCTCGCGCGCGGTCAGCGCGTCGTCCTCGATCGTGAGTATCTTCGCCATGCCGGCCAGCATAGCGCGGCGGCATGGCGAAGAAAAACGGCCTGTCCTCAAAAAAGCTACTACGCTTTGAGGGCAGGTTGTACGGGTTACTTTGCGCGCGTAATCGTGAACTTGCCGAACGAAATGCCGATATCCACGCCTTCGCCCGCGCCGGACAGGGCCAGCGTCGAGGTGCCCTTGGTCAGCACCTGCGCGGTGCCGGATTTGACCAGGCCGGCATTGGCCTCGCCCTGCGCGTAGCTGCCGAACAGCTGGTCGGTGCTCGACACCTCGGCGAACTTGCCCTTGCCGTTCTCGACCTTGTACTTGCCGGCAGTCAAGCCGCCGCCGACCGCGGTGATGTGCACGTTGAAGCTGCGGCCGTTGTTGCAGGTGATCGTGCCGTTGCCTTCGGCGTGCTTGTAGATCGCGGCCCAGCCGGACAGGTTGAAGCGCATCTCGCAGTCGATCTTGCCGGCGGCCGAGGCGTGGGTGGAATACAGTCCCGTCGATGCGGCGGCAATCAAGGCGAGTGCAACGAAATTGCGTGTACGCATGGCCAACTCCTTGTGCTGAGGGAATGTCGATCATACCCCCTCGAACTGAACGAAATCGTAAATCCGGAACTGGCCGTGAGTGCGCGGATGACCCGGTTCACTGAACTTGAGCCACCCCGAGACCGTCTCATTTGATAGGCGTAAGCTAACGCCATCGGACAGAAACGGAGGGTGCGTCATGGCTCGCTTCGACATTCTCGTTCACGTGCGTCGCTACGAAGGGGACTCACTCGCCGCCACCGTGGCGCTTGCGCTGGCAGGTCGGCTCGACGCCCATGTCAGCGGTCTCCACGTCGCCGCGCTCGGCACCGTCGCCTATTCCACGCTGGAGACCGTCGTGTTCCAGGTGCAGGAGGCGGACGATCTCTACAACGCCGCGCTCGCGCAGCGCGATAGCTGGATGCGACGACTCGCCGCCGCCGGCGTCGAAGGCGACTGGCTGGTCGCGCAGGGCGAGCCGGTCGAGGCGATCTGCCATGCCGCGCGCTGGTGCGATCTCGTCGTCGCCGAGCGACCGCAGCTCAACGTCGACGCGCCGGTTGGCTGGGGTGTCGTTTCGCGCACCGTGTTCGGTGCCGGCATTCCGGTCGTCGTCGTGCCGGAAACGGCGAAGCCGGCGAGCGTCGGCGAGCGCGTGCTCGTCGCCTGGAACCATAGCCGCGAAGCGGCGCGCGCGATTCACGGCGCGCTGCCGCTGCTGCGCTTGGCGAAGCAGGTGATCGTGCTCGACGGCGCCGAGCAGGCGAGCCTGGTCGGCGCGCGCCATCTGCCCGCGCTCGATCTTGCGGCGTATCTCGCGCGCCACGGCGTCAACGCGGAGTTCCGCCCGTTCACCGTGACCAGTGGCTATGGCGCCGGCATTCTCGATGCGGCGCACGCGGCGCAGTCGGATCTGATCGTCATGGGCGCCTGGGGCCCTTCGCGCATCGCCGAACTCGTGCTCGGCGGCGCGACGCGGCATCTGTTCCAGTACAGCGACGTGCCGTTGTTCGTCGCCCACTAGCATCGACGCGGCGCGGCCGCATGCGTCGTCGCTTCAGCGCGCGGGTGCCGCGAGGTCCAGTTTTTCGCGCAACGCCGCCTCGACGCTCGAAGGCGCGTCGCCTCCGCTGCGTCGATAAATGACCTTTCCGCTCGCGTCGACGAGGAACAGTCCCGGCGTGCCCTTCACCGCGTACTGGTCGGCGATCGCATCGCCGTCGAGGATCAGGGTGAAGCCGAGCTTGCGCTCGCGCAGGGTCTTGACCGGGTCGCCGTCTTCCTTGATGTCGATCGCGTAGACGTCGAGTCGGTCCTTGCCCGCAGCATCCAGCACGTGCTGCACGTACGGCATCAAAGCTTCGCAGTACGGACACCAGGTTGCCCAGAACAGCAGGATCGCCGGGCGCTTCAGCTGCTGCGGATCGAAATGGATCGTGGCGCCGTTCGCTGTCTTGCCCTGCCACGCGATCGCATCGCCCTGGGCGAATGTGGTCGCGGACAGGCCGGCGAGGAAAAGGAAAAGCAGTACGCGTTTCACGCGGGAGTCTCCGTTTGGCTGGCACTGCGACCGTTGCGCGCACCGGTGCCCAATAGACAAGGCCGCGGCGCAAAACCTTACGGCTGGCGGAAAACTTTGCGAGCCGGCATGCTAGCGGCCATCGCCGATCCGACCCGTCCGCCATGCCCGCACCCGCCTCCGCGCCGCGCACCTACCGCTACTACGACTTCATCCTCGGCGCCTTCGTCTGCGTGCTGCTCTGCTCGAACCTGATCGGCCCGGCCAAGATCGCGAGCGTGCACCTGCCGATCGTCGGCGACTTCACCTTCGGCGCCGGCGTGCTGTTCTTCCCGATCTCCTACGTGTTCGGTGACATCCTCACCGAGGTCTACGGCTATGCGCGCGCGCGCCGCGTGATCTGGTCCGGACTCACCGCACTCGTGTTCGCTTCGGTCATGGCCACCGTGGTCGTCAAGCTGCCGCCGGCCGCGGGCTGGCACGGCCAGGAGGCCTACGAATCGATCTTCGGCCAGACCCCGCGCATCGTGTTCGCCTCGATCACCGCGTTCTTCCTTGGCGAGTTCGTCAATTCGTATACTTTGGCAAAAATGAAATTGTGGACGAACGGCAGCGCGTTGTGGTCGCGCATCATCGGCTCGACGATCATGGGCGAGGGCGTCGATTGCCTCGTGTTCTATCCGGCCGCGTTCCTCGGCGTGTGGGAGACGAAACTCGTGCTCACCGTGATGGTGTCGAACTACGTGATGAAGGTGGTCTGGGAAATCCTCGCGACGCCGCTGACCTACCGCATCGTCGCCGCGCTCAAGCGTGCGGAGAGCGAGGACTATTACGATCGCGACACGCAGTTCACGCCGTTCACGCTGCGTACCTGATTTCTGTTTGTCGGCACGCGCTGCTGCCTGCGCGGCGCGCCGCGAATCAGGAACGCAATCGGCGCGCGATCGCCGGCTTGGACACGAGGGCGAACAGCAGGCCCGCGGCGAAGCCGGCGATATGCGCCGACCATGCGACCGGGCCGAACGCCGGGCCGACGAAGGTGAAGGCGACCTGCAGCAGGGCCCAGAAGCCGATCAGCAGCGGCGCCGGGATGCGCACGAATTCGAGGAACATGCCCAGCGGCAGCACGAGGCCGAGGCGCGCGCGCGGGAACAGGCCGAGATAGGCGCCGATGATCGCCGACACCGCGCCGCTCGAGCCGACGATCGGCGTGCTCGTACTCGAAAGGATCAAGGCCGCGCCGAGATTGGCGAACGCACCACCGAGCAGGAACAGGAGCAGGAAGCGCCACGGTCCGAGCGCGCGCTCCGCGGGTACGCCGAAGATCACGAGGACCAGCAGATTGCCGACCAGATGCAGCCAGCCGGCATGGATGAACAGCGCGGTGAACAGGCGCAACCAGCGCAACTCGACAAGCTGTTGCAACGTCGGCGCATTGGGGTCGAACAGCCGCGTCGGCACGGTGCCCCACTGGCGCAGGAACTGCCAGCGCGCCGTGTCGGGGGCAAGCACGAGCCAGAGGAACAGCGCGACGCAGACTGCGAGGATCGTGAGCGTGGCCCAAGGCAGGGACGATGGGCGCTGGCGGTCGACGGTGACGAACACGGCGCTCAGGAACCGGGTCGCGGCATCAGCATGCGCCGGCCGTGGAATTCGAGCACGAGCCCGCTCGGGCGAATCTCGACGACGGTCACGCCGCGCACGTTTTCGCCTTCGGTCACGCGCGTTCCCTCGATGATGGCGAAGCGGCGCTTCGGATCGGGCGAGTAGACCTGCATCGTGATCGGCAGCGCCGGCAGTGCGCCGCGTACGTCGGGGGGCATTTCATCGACGGTGGGTACATCGTTTGCGGGCGCGGGCGCCGCCGCGGCAGGCGCAGGCGGTGGCGCGATTGCCGGA
>NZ_DASVOK010000292.1:0-6392 GCF_036383415.1 Rudaea sp.
TTCGACGATGTCGGTGAGCTTGTCGATGATGAAGCTGCCCTGCCACGGGTTCTCGCAGAAATTCAGCCCCAGCTCGCGGTTGATGATGAGCTGGATGGCGACGGCGCGGCGCACGGATTCTTCGGTCGGCGTGGTGATCGCCTCGTCGTAGGCGTTGGTGTGCAGGCTGTTGCAGTTGTCGAACAGCGCGTACAGCGCCTGCAGCGTCGTGCGGATGTCGTTGAACTGGATTTCCTGCGCGTGCAGCGAGCGGCCGGAGGTCTGGATGTGGTACTTCATCATCTGGCTGCGCTCGTTGGCGCCGTAGCGCTCGCGCATGGCGCGCGCCCAGATGCGCCGCGCGACGCGGCCGATGACACTGTATTCCGGGTCCATGCCGTTGGAGAAGAAGAACGACAGGTTCGGGGCGAAGTCGTCGATGCGCATACCTCGCGCGAGGTAGTACTCGACGATGGTGAAGCCGTTCGACAGGGTGAAGGCGAGCTGCGAGATCGGGTTCGCGCCGGCCTCGGCGATGTGGTAGCCCGAGATCGACACCGAGTAGAAGTTGCGCACCTTGTGGTCGACAAAGTACTGCTGGATATCGCCCATCATGCGCAGGGCGAATTCTGTCGAGAAGATGCAGGTGTTCTGCGCCTGGTCTTCCTTGAGGATGTCGGCCTGCACGGTGCCGCGCACGGCGGCGAGCGTTTCCGCCTTGAGGCGCGCGTAGGTTTCGGCGTCGACGAGCTGGTCGCCGGTGACGCCGAGCAGGCCCAGGCCGAGACCGTTGTTGCCCGCGGGCAGATCGCCAGAATAAACCGGACGCTTCCTGCCTTCGTAGAGTCTGGCGATCTTGGCCTGCGCTTCCTTCCAGCGCAGCTCATCGGCCTTGAGGTATTTCTCCACGGCCTGATCGATCGCGGTGTTCATGAACATCGCGAGGATGATCGGCGCGGGTCCGTTGATCGTCATCGACACCGACGTACTCGGCGCGGACAGGTCGAAGCCGGAGTACAGCTTCTTCATGTCGTCGAGCGTGGGGATGTTGACGCCCGAGTTGCCGATCTTGCCGTAGATGTCGGGGCGCGGATGCGGGTCTTCGCCGTAGAGCGTGACCGAGTCGAACGCGGTGGACAGGCGCGTCGCCTTCTGCCCTTGTGACAAATAGTGGAAGCGGCGGTTGGTGCGCTCGGGCGTGCCCTCGCCCGCGAACATGCGCAACGGGTCTTCGCCGGTGCGCCGGTACGGATAGATGCCGCCCGTGTACGGGTACGCGCCGGGCAGGTTTTCCTTCATCAGGAAGGTGACGAGTTCACCCCAGCTCTTGTACGTCGGCGCGGCGACCTTCGGCACTTTCTGGTGCGACATCGAGTCGACGTAGTTGTTGCCGTCGACCGGCTTGCCGCGCACGAGGTAGGTGTAGTGTTCGTCGGTGATCGATTTCAGGCGCGCGGGCCAGTCGCGCAGCAGGTTGAGCGCATCGTTGCTGAGTTGCTTGACCGCGTCGTTGTAGTGCTGGCGCAGCGGGATCAGCACATCGCCCTGCTTCCCTTCTCCCGCCGGGAGAAGGTGGCGCGAAGCGCCGGATGAGGGAAGGGCGTTGCCCGGCTCGGTGCCGTGGAGTGCGTCGGAGGACTTTCCCTCATCCGCCCTTCGGGCACCTTCTCCCGGGGGGAGAAGAGAGTCAGAAGCATAGAGTTCGAGCGGCTTGGGCAGGTGTTGGTCGCCGAGTTCCCGCAGCGCGATCCACAGCGCCTGCGCGCGGTCGGCGATCTCGGCCTGGCGCATGATCTGTGCGTTGATGCCGCGACCGCCTTCGGCAATCTCGGCGAGGTAGCGCACGCGCGCGCCGGGAATCAGCACGGTCGCGCGCGGCTCCTTGATCGTCGTGTCGAGCTGCGGATCGAAGTCGCTGTGCTTCGAGGCGATGCCCGGCAGCTTCTCGCGCAGCAAGCGGCACAGGTTGACGAACATCCAGGTCACGCCCGGGTCGTTGAACTGGCTGGCGATGGTCGGATAGACCGGCACCTGTTCGTCCTTGAGCGTGAACGCGGTGCGGTTGCGCTTCCACTGCTTGCGCACGTCGCGCAGCGCGTCCTCGGCGCCGCGCTTGTCGTATTTGTTGAGCACGACGAGTTCAGCGAAGTCGAGCATGTCGATCTTCTCGAGCTGGCTCGCCGCACCGTAGTCGGAAGTCATCACGTAGATCGGGAAATCGACGAGGTCGACGATCTCGGAATCGGACTGGCCGATGCCCGCGGTCTCGACGATGACGAGGTCGTAGCCCTGCCCTTTCAGGAACGCGACGCTGTCCTTGAGCACCGCGCTCGTCGCCGCGTGCTGGCGGCGCGTCGCCATCGAGCGCATGAACACGCGTTTCGAGCGCAGGGAGTTCATGCGGATGCGGTCGCCAAGCAGCGCGCCGCCTGAGCGGCGCCGCGTCGGATCGACCGCGAGCACGGCGATGCGCATCTGCGGGAACGCATGCAGGAAGCGCAGCACGAGTTCGTCGACCGCACTCGACTTGCCGGCGCCGCCGGTGCCGGTGATGCCGATGACCGGCGTCTTGCCGCCAGCGAGCTGCCATTCCTTGCGCAGGCGCGCGAGTTCGGCCTCGTCGTGGCGGCCTTCCTCGATCGCGGTCATGGCGTGGCCGACGGCGATCTCGTCGTCGATCGCGACCTTGGCCTGCACCGCATGTGTCTTGGCCTCGCCACTGAGGCGCGCGTCCGCGGCCTTGCGCGCGCGCGCGACGACGTCTTCGATCATCTGCACGAGGCCGAGATGCATGCCGTCGTTCGGATGGTAGATTCGCTCGACGCCGTAGGCCTGCAGCTCGGCGATTTCCTCGGGCGTGATCGTGCCGCCGCCACCGCCGAACACGCGGATGTGCGCCGCGCCTTTTTCGCGCAGCATGTCGACCATGTATTTGAAGTATTCGACGTGGCCGCCCTGGTAGCTCGACAGCGCGATCGCGTCGGCGTCTTCCTGCAGTGCGGCGCGCACCACGTCCTCGACGCTGCGGTTGTGGCCGAGGTGGATGACTTCCGCGCCCTGCGCCTGGATCAGGCGGCGCATGATGTTGATCGCGGCATCGTGGCCGTCGAACAGGCTCGCGGCGGTGACGAAGCGCAGCGGCGCCGCATCCGTCGAGGCAACGCGAGCGGGAATGGACTGGGCAGTGGTGCTCATGGCGGGTCCGTATCGCGACGATCCGCCTATTCTACGCGCTGTGCGGGTTTTTCAGGACCGGGGCGCCTGCAGGATATCCGCCAATTCGAGTGTCACCGTGCGCTCCTTGCCCGCATGCGCGACCGTGAGCGCGACGTGCGTGCCCGCCGCCTGGCGCAGCTTGCGCCGGATGTCCCAGCCGCTGAGCCGCTTTGCGGCGACGCCGTCGATCGCGGTGATTTCGTCGTCCTTCTCGATGCCCGCCTTGGCCGCCGGCGTACCGGGCGCCACGAGCGCGACGCTGAAGGCTTCGGGCTTGTCCTTGTAGGCGCGCATGCCGGAGCGATCGAACGCCGGCGCGACGAAGCCCGGCTCGGGTTCGAGCCAGACCTTGCTGCGCGCATAGTCGAATTCGAGGGTGAAGTGCGCGAGCGTGTCGGTGCCGAGATTGCCCGCTTCGGTGCGCGAGGAAAAACTGCCCTTGCTGTCTTCGGCATAGCGCGCGACGACATCGTTGAACGTCTGCCCGCCCATCGCGAAGCGCGCACCGCCGATCGCCCAATTGCGCGACGCGCCACCCGCACCGAACGACACCGTTTCGAGGCCCGCCTTCATCTTCGCGGCGAGGCCGTGCTGCTCGGCCCAGACGTGCTGGATCAGCATCGTGCTGCCGTTGCCGGTATCGATCGCGAAATCGCCCGCGCTGCCTTCGAACTTCGCCGCGACCAGCGGCATGTCGTCGGCGAAGGTCAACGGCGCGGCAACGCCACGGCCTTGATACGCGCTGCCTTGCGGCTTCAGCGTCAGCGTCTTCGCCTGGTAGTCGAGTCGCACGACGAAACGCTCGAACAATTCGAGGCCGAGGATGCCGCCGAGCACGGGACGATCGCCGCGCTCGACCGTGTTGTACTGCAGCGGGATCACGTAGAAGTGCTGGTCGGTCATCACCGCGTCGCCAATCTGCAGGCGCGCGACGCGCGTGTCCTGCTCGCTGATCGTGCCTTCGCCGGCACCGCCCGAGACACCGGCGCCTGCCGACTGCAAGCCGAGCACCTTCACCACGTCAGGCGTGATGATGTTGTGTCCGCCGGTATCGAGGATGAAGGCGTAGGTGCGGTCGTTGAGCTTCGCTTCGACCGTGACGTAGCCGTCGACTTCGATCGGCACGCGGCTGCCCTGTGCCGGCACGCTCGCGTCCACGCGCGCCGCGGGGCGCGCGAAGTCGGCGGGTTGGGCCTTGTCGGCGCGGTATTCCTTGATCGCGACGCGATCGTCGTCGCTGGCTTCGCCGTCGCCAGTCGTGATCGCGAACGGCAGCTTGACACCGGCGACATCGCGATAGTCTTCGTAGCGCGTGATCTGCAGCGAAATCGGCATCACGCGCACGTTGCGCGCAAGCAAGCCGGTTTGTGCATCGAACCACAACTCGACCGGCTGGCCGTTGCGCGGGGTCGCGGTGACGACGTCGTAGTTGTGACCGCTGTCGGTCTTGCTGCTCGCGGCGGACAACGCCGCGCCGTCCGCACCGGCGCGCAACCAGCCGCGGCGCGCGAGCCAAGCATCGGTCACGGTCGCCGTCTGCGCGAACTTCGAATCGAGCGCGTGCACGCCGGCGGAACGATCCTGGCGCCAATGCTCGCGGCCATCGAAACCTTCGGCCGTCGCGAACACGCCGAAGTCCGAGCGCTGCACGTAGTGCCCGCCGCGCAAATCATCGACGCCTTGCCAGCGTGCGGTCAGACCGGCCGCATGTTCTTCCCCGTTCGCATGCAGTGCGGCGATCGCGTTCCACGCATCGCCGCCGCTCACGCTGCGCGCACGCTGCAGGACGTGCGCCGCATCGTGCGATTCGGCTTGGGCGACGTTGGCGAGCGCAAGCAGCGCGGCCAGGGCGGTCAACTTCATTTGAATTCCTTGAGTTTGTCGTCGGCGCATTCGATGCGCGGGCCCTGTGGTTCGTTTACAGGAAAGATCATGCCGTTTGCGCGCAAGCGCGTGCAAGGCCGCAACCACGCTGCGCGCGGCCTGTCCGCCGGCGGTGCTTCAACCGACGCGCTTGAACACGATGTCGTGGCCTTCGCGCCGGCTCGCGAAGCCGATGATCTTGCCGTGTTCGTCGCGCTGGAAAATGCGGCGTATGCGCGGAGCGCCCGGAGTGAAGAAGACATCGCGCAGTTCGGCCTTGAGCACGACCGGTTTGCCGCCCTGCGCGGTGCCGGTGAGTCCGTCGCCGGTCCGTTCGATGCGATAAGTGAAGTCGCCGGCCTGGTACGTACCGACGTATTCGTCCAATGCCCACACGGACATCGTCGCCTCGGGCGGATCATCCTGCGCGGCCATGGTCTGGCTCGAGATCATCTTCCAGCCGGCTGCCTCGCGCAGCCAGACTTCGGTCGAGAGGTATTTCGCATGCACGGTCTGGCCGTGGAACTGCAGCGTCGAGACATCGGTGAACGAGGTGACCGCGACGTTGCCATGCACTTCGACCTTGAAATTCTCCTGCGTGAGCTTGTTCGTCATGCCGTTGGCCGGCGGTTGCGCGCCGTCGACGATCTCCTTCTTCGTCGGCATGTCGCCGCCTTCGTTCATGAACAGCACGCGATCGTCGAGATACTTGCCGAGCACCTTGGCGTCGCCGCTCGCCGAAGCGTCGGAGAATTCCTGCGACTGGCGCTTGATCAGCGCGGCGACATCGTCGTTCGCGCGTGCGGACACGCACAGTGCAAGCAGGATCGGCAACAACGCGGCGTGACGGGACATGCGCACTCCTGATCGGAAAGGCAGGAGTATTCCGACACGCGCGAACTGCGGCGCGTGCCGATCGTCACGCCGATGATGGGATGAGCATCTTTCGCGACGAAGCGAGTGCTGTCCGTATAGGTTGACAGAAACAAGTACCCCGATATTCTCGGTCGCGCTGGGAAATCCAGTTCAGGTTTCAACGATGAATCCACGGAAATGAACTAAGGGAGAGGAAATGACTGTTTCGACAACGCGCCGTATCGCAATTTTGACCTTGATTTTGTTGGCCGCCATGCTGACCGGATGCGGCGCATCCGGGCCGGCGTACAAGCGCATGGACCCACCGATGAACGGCCAAGGCATCGTGTACATCTACCGCCAGCCGGGGCATATCGGGATGGGCGTGCACGGCGTGGTGCGCGCAAACGGAAAGGCCGTTACCGACATCAAGAATGGAGGTTACTTTCCCTACGTCGGGATGCCTGGTCCGGTCAAAT
>NZ_DASVOK010000293.1:0-11609 GCF_036383415.1 Rudaea sp.
CTCACACTCAAGGACGTCGATCGCGAAAAATACATCGCGATCGGCGAGTCCGACCGGATGACGCTGAAGTTCGTCAAGCCGAAGAAGTAGTTCGATCGAAGCGCTTCGTGCGGTATCCCGAAAATTGGGGATACCGCACGCAGAGAGCGTGGTCTGTGATGCCTCATCCGGATTCTGCAGGTTCTTCGCATTAGGATTCGCCCTGCGTGAAATCCGTCGCATTTGTTCCTTCAGGGGAGGGCAAGCATCATGAAAACGACGTACCGTGCAACGTTCGGGGCAATTGGCCTGATATTGCTGGCCTCGTGCAGCAGCACTCCGCACAGACCTGCATCGACGCCGAAACAGACCGAGGAATGCCATCCGACGACGGAACAGGAAGTCGCCGGGCTGTTCGATCGATGGAATCAGTCGCTGCAGACCAGAAACCCCCATCTTGTCGTTGCCAACTACGCGGAACGATCGATTTTACTGCCGACGCTCTCGAACAAGCCGCGCATCACGGCGGCAGAGAAAGAAGATTATTTCGAGCATTTCCTGGAGAACCAGCCCGTCGGAAAAATCGACTTCCACTTCATCGAGATCGGCTGCAATTCTGCGGTCGATACGGGCTTGTATACTTTTTCCTTCCGGAAAACCGGCGCCACCGTCGCAGCGCGCTACACGTACGCCTACGCCTGGGATGGAAAGCAATGGCTGATTGCGAGCCACCATTCGTCTTTGATGCCCGAGGACAAGCATTGATGGCGGCCCTGTCGGCGTGACGAACAATTGATGCTTCTCGCGCTCAACAAACCCTTCAACGTCCTCTGCCAGTTCACCGACCGCAGTTCGCCACCGCGGCGCACGCTGGCCGAGTTCGTCGCGCAGCCGGACGTTTATCCTGCCGGTCGTCTCGACTACGACAGTGAAGGACTGTTGTTGCTGACCGACGACGGCAAGCTGGCGCAACGCCTGACCGATCCGAAGTTCAAGGTTGAGAAGACCTATCTCGTCCAGGTCGAAGGTGCGCCGAGCGCGGAACAGCTGGCGCAATTGCGCAAAAGTGTACTTTTGAACGACGGCCCGACGCTGCCCGCACGCGCGACGCTGTTGGCGCAGGCGCCGGAATGGCTGTGGCCGCGTGATCCGCCGGTGCGTTTCCGCAAGAACGTGCCCGATGCGTTCATCGAACTTTCGATCCGCGAAGGCCGCAATCGCCAGGTGCGGCGCATGACCGCGGCAGTCGGCTTGCCGACTCTGCGGTTGGTCCGGGTACGCATCGGCGGGATCGATCTGGGCGTGCTGAAACCCGGCGAAACGAGAGGCGAGGAAAATCCGCCATGAGCCAATTCAAGGATCATTTTTCCGGCCATGCCGACTTGTATCGCGAAGCGCGGCCGACCTATCCGGACGCGCTGTTCGACTGGCTCGCTGCGCAGGCTCCTGACCGTGCGCTCGCCTGGGACTGCGGTTGTGGCAACGGTCAGGCCAGCGTCGCACTCGCGCGGCATTTCGCGCGCGTCGTCGCCACCGATCCGAGCGCGAATCAGATCGACGACGCCGAACTGCACACCAACATCGACTACCGCGTCGAGCCCGCCGAGCGTTCCTCGCTGGCCGATGCCAGTGCGAGCCTCGTCACCGTCGCGCAGGCATTGCATTGGTTCGATCACGATGCGTTCTACGCGGAAGTGCGGCGCGTGCTCAAGCCGGGCGGCTTGTTCGCGGCGTGGGCGTACGCAGCCTGTGGCACGGGTGATGAGGCAATCGACCGCGTAATCGAACATCTGTACGGCGATGCGTTGACCGGACCGTACTGGCCGCCGGAGCGCGCGCACGTCGATGCGGGCTACAGTACGATTCCGTTTCCGTTCGAAACGATCCCGGCCCCGGAGTTTCCGATGATCGTGCGCTGGAGTGTCGATCAACTGCTTGCCTATCTGCGCTCGTGGTCGGCGACGCAGCGCTACATCAAGGCCAATGGCGAAGACCCGGTCGGCATCGTCGAATCCGACTTGCGCGATGCCTGGGGCGATCCGGCGCGCGTGCGCCTGGTGCGCTGGCAGTTCTATCTGCGCGCCGGACGTGCATGATTAGCACGGGCGCATCGCATTGCCGTGCCGGCACGCGCATTGCTTGCTATGATTCGCAGCCCGCACGGGATCGAAGCATGAACCGCCGGCGCCGGCTGTCGCCTACCGCGCGCCGCGCCAATCGATCCGCAAGCCCTCAGACGGAGCAGCAATGTCGACAGCCACCCCCGACCGCGAAGCGCTGTATGCGCGCGCGCTGGCAAAATCCTGGTTCTATCCGCTGGCGCTGCCGGATGGACGTCCGTTGGCGAGCACGCACGACGGCCGCGTCGATGCGATCCACCACACGCGCGCACGCATGCTCGACGCGCTCCTCGCCGACAAGTTCGCTGGCGATCGCGGTGCACTGAGCGCGATCGACCTGGCCTGCCACCAGGGCTGGTTTTCGCTGCAGCTCGCGCGCGCGGGCTTCGGCCAGGTCACTTCGGTCGATGCACGCGACGAGCATGTCGACGACGCCGCGTTGCTCGCGAGCATCTACGAGCTGGACGCGATAAAGACGCGTCAGCGCGACGTGTTCGCGCTGAAGCCCGAAACCGACGGCGTGCACGATCTCGTGCTCATGTTCGGCCTGCTCTATCACCTCGAAAATCCGATCGGCGCGCTGCGCGTCGCGCGCTCGCTCGCTCGCCGCGCCTGCGTGATCGAGACCCAGGTCGTGCCGCACATGTCGGGCATGGTCGACTGGGGCTCGTACGAATACGTGCGTCCACTCAAGGGCTGCTTCGGCATCATCGACGAGGTCGACGAGACGCATGCGCCGGAAGCGAGCGTCACCGGCGTCTGCCTCGCGCCAAGCACCGAAGGATTGCTGTGGCTGCTGCGCGCGGTCGGTTTCAGCGATGCCTACGTGCTGCCCGTGCCGGCGGACGGCTACGAGCAGTTGCGCCACGGCAAGCGCGTGATGGTCGCGGCGCTGGTCTAGTTTCCGCGACGGACTATGCCAGCCCGAGTTGCAGCGCCTGCGCATGCAACGCGGGCGTGCCGGCGAGCACGCTCGTCGTCGCCAGCGACAGTTCGCGCCCGGAAAGATCGGTGAACGTGCCGCCCGCTTCGCGCACGATGACGGCGAGCGCGGCGATGTCGAGGATGTTGACGTCGGATTCGATGACGAGGTCGAGGCTGCCACGCGCGAGCAGGTGGTACTGATAGAAGTCGCCGTAGCCACGCGTGCGCCCACAGCGCTGGATCAGGCCGGCGAGCACGTTCCAGCCGGCGCTGCGCGACAGCGTCTTCACGTTGCCGAACGAGATTGCGGTCTGCGCATCGAACGCACTCGTGTCTGCCATGCGGATCGATTTGCCGCCAAGGAATGCGCCACCGCCCTTGCGCGCCCAGGCAAGCTCGCCGAACTCCGAGGCGCTCGACACGCCGAGCACGAGCTCGCCGCGGTGCATCAGCGCGATCTGGGTCGAGAACATCGGATAGCCGCGCACGAAGCTGCGCGTGCCGTCGATCGGATCGATCAGCCAGAGGAAATCGCCGTCGCCTTCGCGGCCTTCCTCCTCGCCGTAGAATGCGTGGTCCGGAAACGCCTCGCGCAGTACGCGTTTGATCGCCGCTTCGGCTTCGCGGTCGGCGATCGTTACCGGCGTCTGGTCGGACTTGATCTCGACCTCGGTACCAGCGCGCCAATGCCGCGCAATCACTTCTGCGGCAGCCTGCGCCGCCTGCCAGGCGACATCGAGCGCGGAATCGAGGAAGTCAGGAGTCAGCATGGACTGCAAGTCTTGTGCAGACGGGAAAGGGGATTGATCATAGCAAAATGACTTCCGCAGCCCCGTCCGACCCATCCCACCGCTCGCCCAGGGCCGACTGGACCGCGCGCGACCTAGCCGTGCTCTGGCATCCGTGCACGCAGATGCGCGACCACGCCGACCTCGACGGCGCGCGCGTGCCGCTGACACCGATCGCTCGTGGCGAGGGCGCCTGGCTGATCGACCACGACGGCAAGCGCTACCTCGATGCGGTGTCGTCGTGGTGGACCAACCTGTTCGGTCACGCCAATCCGCGCATCGCCGCGGCGATCAAGGACCAGCTCGACAAGCTCGAACACGTCATCTTCGCGGGCTTCAGCCACGAGCCCGGCATCCTGCTCGCCGAAGAACTGCTGCGCGTTGCGCCAAAACCTCGCCCTGCCCCGCAGGGCGGGAAAGATCGACACCTTGCACGCGTGTTCTACGGCGACAACGGTTCGAGCGCGATCGAAATCGCGCTGAAGATGAGTTTCCACTACTGGCGCAACCTGGGCCGCCAAGGCAAGACGCGCTTCATCGCGCTGAGCGGCGGCTATCACGGCGAAACGCTCGGCGCGCTGACCGTGACCGACGTGCCGCTGTATCGCGCGACCTATGCGCCGCTGCTCGGTGAGCCGATCTTCGTCGCCTCGCCCGACTGCTACGAGCGCGAGGCGGGCGAGGATTGGCAAGCGCATTCGCTGCGCAAGCTGGCCGACATGCGCGCGGCGCTCGAACGCCATGCGCACGAGGTCAGCGCTGTGATCGTCGAGCCGCTCGTGCAGTGTGCCGGCGGCATGCGCATGTATCACCCGGCCTATATCACCGACCTGCGCAAGCTCTGCGACGAATTCGAGGTGCACCTGATCGCCGACGAGATCGCGGTCGGCTTCGGCCGCACCGGCACCTTGTTCGCCTGCGAGCAGGCGAATATCACGCCCGATTTCCTCTGCCTGTCGAAAGGCATCACCGCCGGCTTCCTGCCATTCTCGGCGGTGCTGACGACGGCGCGCGTCTACGATGCGTTCTACGCCGAGTACACGGCCGGCAAGGCGTTCCTGCATTCGCACAGCTACACCGGCAACGCGCTCGCCTGCCGTGCGGCGCTGGAAACATTGGCGATCTTCCGCGACGAGCCAGTGATCGAATGCAACCGCGCGCTTGCACAACACCTGCGCGAACGGCTGGCGCCGCTGGCCACGCATCCGCATGTCGCCGAGGTGCGCCAGACCGGCATGATCGCCGCGGTCGAACTCGTGCGCGACAAGACGACGCGCGCGCCGTTTCCCGCCAGCGAACGCCGCGGCCTGCGCGCCTACCGGCACGCGCTGACGCAGGGCGTGCTGCTGCGTCCGCTCGGTGATGTGATCTATTTCATGCCGCCGTACGTGATCACGCTGGACGAGATCGATTTCATGGTCGACGTCGCGGTCAAGGGCATCGACGCGGCAACAACCGCGTAGCCGTCGAGCGTCGCAGCCGCATGAATACGTATGCGGACCAGGGTCTGCCGCGATGCGGCGGACGATAAAATCGCTGCGTATCGACAACGACGGGGACGGCGATGGTTCGCAGCAGCGTACTTGTGCAAGCAATGCGCCGAGGTTTGTGTCTGGCTTTGTTGCTCGCCTGCGCGATCAGTGCCGCGGCGGCGCCTGTCGCATCGGGTTCGCATGCGACGGAGACGCTTGCGGCGCTGCGCGCGCGCCTGCCCGAGGACGAGATCGTCTACCTCGTCATGCCGGACCGGTTCTGGAATGGCGATCGCCGCAACGATCGCGGCGGCATGTCGGGCAACCGGTCTAAAACCGGATTCGATCCGCGCGACAAGGCGTTCTACCACGGCGGCGACATCAAGGGCGTCATCGACAAGCTCGACTACATCCAGGGTTTGGGCGCGACCGCAATCTGGCTGACGCCGGTGTTCCGCAACAAGGCCGTGCAGAGCCTCGACGGCAACGAATCGGCCGGATACCACGGCTACTGGGGCCTCGACTTCACCGACGTCGATCCGCACCTCGGCACCAAAGCCGATTACAAGGCCTTCGTCGACGCGGCGCATGCGCGCGGGATGAAAGTCTATTTCGACCTCGTCGTGAACCACACCGCCGACGTCATCCAGTATCGCGAATGCGCAGGCACGGCATGCAGCTATCGCGCGCGCGCGGATTTCCCGTACGTGCGCAGCGCGGCCTCGGGCGAGGCGATCAACGCGGGCTTCCTCGGCGACGAGGCGCCGCATCTTGACGCGCGGAACTTCACCCGGCTGACCCGCGCGGACTACGCCTACACGCCCTACGTGCCCGAGGCGGAGAAGCACGCGAAGAAGCCCGATTGGCTGAACGATCCGATCTACTACCACAATCGCGGCGAGTCGACGTTCGCGGGCGAAAGCTCGCAGTTCGGCGATTTCTTCGGCCTCGACGATGTCTTCACCGAGAATCCGCGCGTCGTCCAGGGCTTCATCGACATCTACAGTCAATGGATCGACGACTTCGGCCTCGATGGTTTCCGCATCGACACTGCGCGCCACGTGAATCCCGAGTTCTGGCAGGCGTTCGTGCCGGCGATGCTGGCGCGGGCGAAGGCGAATGGCATCGCCAACTTCCACATCTTCGGCGAGGTCATGGAATTTTCGCCGGCGATGCTCGCCCGCCACACGCGCGTCGACGGTCTGCCAGCGGTCAACGATTTCGCGCTGCAGGGCGCGCTGGTCGATGCGATCGCCAAGGACGGTGCGACCGATCGCATCGCCGAAGTGTTCGCCGCCGATGTGCTCTACGAGGGCGGCGAAAAAACCGCCGCGCGCCTGGCGACGCTGACCGGCAACCACGACGTCAAGCGCTTCGCCCATGCCGTGCGCGAGGCACGGCCGGATGCGCCGGCCGACGAAGTCCTGCGCCGCGTGCGGCTCGCGCACGCCGTGATCCTGTTTGCGCGCGGCGTACCGGTGCTCTACTACGGCGACGAGCAGGGCTTCACCGGCGCGGGAAGCAGCGACCAGGATTCGCGCGAGGACATGTTCGCAAGCCAGGTGCAGAGCTTCCGCGCCGCGGAACGGCTGGGTACGGTTTCGAGCGTGGACTCCGATCACTTCGACACGACCCATTCGCTGTATCGCGACATCGCTGAGATGGTCCACGTCCGCCGCCAGGAAGAAGCACTGCGACGCGGACGCCAGCTCACGCGCCTGTCAGGCGACAAGCCGGGGCTGCTTGCGATCTCGCGGATTTCGTCGTCGGGTGATGAAGTGCTTGCCGTCTTCAACACGAGCGCGAACGCGATATCCGCGCGCCTATCGGTCGAGCCGATGTCCGTTCGCTGGAGGGCGCTGCACGGCGCCTGCACTCCGCGCAGCGCAGCAACGGGAAGCTATGCGGTGCAAGTGCCGGCCCTCGATTTCGTCGTCTGCAAGGCCGCTGGCAGCGATTCGCCGGAGCAATAGCGTGGCGGGACGAGGCGCGACTCGCCGTTCGCCTATCCCGCGTCCCTTGCTCTTTCATTACAATCCGGCGATGCGCATTCCACGAATTCATACCGACCAGCCGCTGCGCGCCGGCATCGAAGTGCTGTTGCCCGAGCAGGCCGGCGAGCACGTCGCGCGCGTGCTGCGCATGGAACGCGGGCATCCGCTGATCCTGTTCAACGGCGACGGCTGCGAATACGACGCGACGCTGGCGCAGCTCGCCAAGCGCGCGGTGACGGCCGAAGTCGTCGCAATGCGCGAAGTCGATCGCGAATCGACGCTCGACATCACGCTCGCGCAGGGCGTCGCGCGCGGCGAGAAGATGGATTGGATCCTGCAGAAGGCGACCGAACTCGGCGTCGCGCGCATCGTGCCGCTCGTCACCGAGCGCACCGAGGTCAAGCTCGACGAGGAGCGCGCCGAACGCCGCGTCGCGCATTGGCGCAGCGTCGTCGCCGGCGCCTGCGAGCAGAGCGGACGCACGCGGCTACCCGAGATCGTCGTGCCGCTGCGGCTCGACCGCTGGCTCGGCGACCTCGGCGACGATGCCGCGCTGCGCCTGGCGCTGCTGCCCGAAGGCGATGCGGGCCTGCGCCAGTTTGCGTCCACGGAAAATGGCGTCGTGCTCTGTGTCGGCCCCGAGGGCGGCTTCTCCGACAATGACGTTGCCCAGTTGCGCCATGCGCGCTTCCACGGCCTGCGCCTCGGCCCGCGCATCCTGCGCACCGAGACGGCCGGCATTGCGGCGGTCGCGGCATTGCAGGCATTCTTCGGCGACTTCTAAGCACAAGCGTCGTTTCGGCATCAACGCGCGCACGCTACAATTGCGACATGCGCACCCCCCCGATCATCCATGCCCGTCGCAGCGTCGATGGCAGCCGTTTCCTCAAGGTCGAGCAGCTCGACCTCGAATTTTCCAACGGCGAGCGCCGCACCTACGAAAAGCTCAGGAGTTCCGGGCTCGGCGCGGTCATCGTCGTGCCGATGCGCGATGACGACACGGTGCTGCTCGTGCGCGAATACGGCGCCGGCATCGAACGTTACGAGCTTGGTCTGACCAAAGGCCGCCTCGATCAGGACGAAACGGTGGAGCAGGGTGCCGATCGCGAATTGAAGGAGGAGATCGGCTACGGTGCGCGCGAGATGCACATCCTCGGCACACTGTCGCTGTCGCCGTCGTACATGAGCGCGATGACTCACGTCGTCCTCGCGCGCGACCTGTATCCCGAGCGCCTCGTCGGCGACGAGCCGGAGGAACTCGAAGTCGTGCCGTGGAAGCTGTCCGAGCTGCACACGCTGCTCGCGCATCCCGAGGTCAGCGAGGGCCGTTCGATCGCCGCGCTGTTCATGGCGCGTGAGTATCTCGCCGGCCGCTATCAGCCACGCGTATGACGATCGATCACGCCGAACTGGCGCGCGAATGCGCCGCGATTGCGCGCACCGCCGGTGCCGCGATCATGCGCATCTACGATGCCGACTACACGATCGCGCGCAAGGACGATGCCTCGCCGCTGACCGCGGCCGATCTCGCCGCGCATCATGCGATCGTCGACGGTCTCGCCGCGTTGACGCCGCAGATTCCGGTGCTGTCCGAGGAATCCGCCGAACAGGCCGCATGGAGCGAACGCCGCGGCTGGACGCGCTACTGGCTCGTCGATCCGCTCGACGGCACGCGCGAGTTCATCAAGCACAACGGCGAGTTCACCGTGAACATCGCTCTGATCGAGGACGGCGTGCCGACGCTCGGCGTGGTCTATGCGCCCGCGCTCGACGAGATGTACACGGCCTGGCAGGGCGGCCATGCCTATGCCGAAACGCCGCGAAACGACAAGTTTGATGATGGCGCACGGGGCGTGCGTCATGTAGCGATTTCCACGCGCGCGCGTGCGACGCCGCTGGTCGTCGCCGGCAGCCGATCGCATGCTGATCCACGCATGCTGACTGCGCTGGACAAGGTCGGCGCGCACGAATTGATTTCGCTCGGTTCCTCGCTCAAGTTCTGCCGCACGGCGCAGGGGAAAGCCGATTTGTACGTCCGTCACGGCCTGACCAGCGAGTGGGACACGGCTGCCGGGCAATGCGTGCTCGAGCAGGCTGGCGGCGGCGTGACCCGGCTCGACGGTTCGCGGCTGACCTACAACAGCAAGGAATCGCTGCTCAATCCCGATTTCCTCGCGTTCGGCGACAGGTCGGTCGACTGGGCGGCACTGTTGCGCGACGGAAGCGGCAGCGAATGAGTCGCAGCGTCGAAGACCTCCTGCGCATCATGGCCACCCTGCGCGATCCCGAGCGCGGCTGTCCGTGGGACGTGAAGCAGGATTTCGCCACGATCGCGCCGTACACGATCGAGGAAGCCTACGAGGTCGCCGACGCGATCGATCGCAAGGACTATGCCGACCTGCGCGACGAACTCGGCGATCTGCTCCTGCAGGTCGTGTTCCACGCACGCATGGCCGAGGAGGCAGGGCATTTCGCCTTCGCCGACGTGGTCGATGCAATCTGCGCGAAGATGCTGCGCCGTCATCCGCACGTGTTTCCCGATGCCGACGGCAAGCTGCTCAGCGTCGAGGACGCCGACACGCAGACCGCGGCATGGGAAGAACTGAAGCGTCGCGAGCGCGCCGAAAAGGGTCATGAGGATACGAGCCTGCTCGCCGGCATCTCGCGCGGACTGCCCGAATGGCAGCGCGCGTACAAGCTGCAGAAGCGCGCATCGACGATCGGTTTCGATTGGGCCGATCCGGGTCCCGTGCTCGACAAACTCGAGGAAGAAATCGGCGAGGTGCGCAGCGAACTCGCTGCCGCCGCGGAAATCGATGCCAACGATGTCGCCGCGAAGGCGGCCAATCATGCGCGTCTGGAAGACGAGATCGGCGACGTGCTGTTCGTCGCGGTCAATCTCGCACGCCTAGCCAAGGTCGACTATTCGCAGGCGCTGCGCGCGGCGAACGCGAAATTCGAGCGCCGCTTCCGCCGCATGGAGGCGTTGGCCCAAGCCGAAAACACACAGCTCGACGGCAAGTCGCTGGCCGAGCAGGACGCCTACTGGGAGCGTGCCAAGGTCGAGGACAAAGCCGGCCTGTTATGAGAGCGCGATTTCACCGCGCCCGCACGATGCGTCAACGATTGGTGAGCTGAATCTCGATGCGCCGGTTCTTCGCGTAGGCGGCTTCGCTGTCCTTCGGGTCGAGCGGCTGGAACTGGCCGAAGCCATTTGCCGACAGGTGGCGCGGCTGGATGCCCTGCACGGCGAGCTGCTTGACGATCGCGGTCGCGCGCGCGGTCGACAGCTCCCAGTTGGACGGGAACTGGTCGGTGTGGATCGGGCGCTTGTCGGTGTGGCCGTCGATGCGCAGCACCCAGTCGAGGCTGGACGGAATTTCGGCGGCGACTTCGTTGAGCGTCTTCGCGAGCTTGGCCATCGACGCCTGCGCATCGGGACTCAGCTCGGCCGAACCCGTGTCGAACAGGATGTCGGTCGGCACGACGAAGCGGTCGCCGACGACCTGGATGTCGGGGCGGTTGCCAAGCGCTTCGCGCAGCTTGCCGAAGAATTCGGAGCGGTATTTCTCGAGCTGGTTGACCTTGTTCGCGAGCGCGAGGTTCAGCTCCTTGCCGAGCTCGGCGATCTTCACGTCCTTGTCCTTGACGTTCTTGTTCGCGATCTCGAGCGCCGCGGTAATCTGTTTGAGCTGCTCCTGCACCGCGGCGAGCTGGCGGTTGAGCAGTTCGACCTGCGCGGCGGACTTGGCGTTGAGGTCGGTCGCGGCGACGAGGTCTTTCTTCGACGTGTCGAGCTGCGCGGCCATCTGCGCGACCTGCTGTTCAAGCTGGGTCTTGAGTTCGGTCAGCGCGGCGATATCGGCCGCGAGCTTGGCCGCCTCGGCGTTCTTCGCGTCGAGCGCCGCGTTCGACGTGCCGAGCGAGGCGGACAACTCGTTGACCTTGGCATCGAGCTTGGCCTTCGCGTCCTGCGCGAGCGACAGCGTCTGCGCCAGTTGCGCGATCTGCGCATTGAGGTCGGCCAGCGCCTTGTTCTTGCCGGCCAGCGTCTGCGACAGCACGAACTGACCGACCGCGAACAGCAGCAGGACGAAGATCATGACGAGGATCAGGCTCGTCAATGCATCGACGAATCCCGGCCAGATGTCGAGGCCGCGGCGGCGGCGCGCGAGCGAGTTCATCGCTTACGCCCCGTTGCGCTTGCCGTCGACCGCGGCGGCGATCGTGCGCGAAAGCAGGCGGAATTCGCTGCGCAGGTCGTCGGTCAGGCGCGCACTGTTGCCCGGTGCGGCGGCGAGCGTCTTCAGCACGTTCTTCAACTCTTCCTGG
>NZ_DASVOK010000294.1:0-5128 GCF_036383415.1 Rudaea sp.
GACGTCGGCGCAGGTCGACTTGCCCGGCGTCGGCACGTCGCGCAGCGCCTCGCCCGCCGCGGCGCGCGGACCGGGCGGCAGCGCCGCAGCGAGTTCGACATTGGCCGCGTAGTCGGAGCCGTCGGAAAACACGAGCGCGTCCTCGCCCGAGTCGGCGAGCACCTGGAACTCGTGGCTGCGGCTGCCGCCGATCGCGCCCGTGTCGGCGGCAACCGCGCGGAAAGCGAGGCCGAGGCGCGTGAAGATGCGCGCGTAGGTCGCATACATGTTGTCGTATTCGCGGCCGAGGCCGTCCTCGTCGAGATGAAACGAGTAGGCGTCCTTCATCAGGAATTCACGCGCGCGCATCACGCCGAAGCGCGGGCGGATCTCGTCGCGGAACTTGGTGTTGATCTGGTAGAAATTGACCGGCAGCTGCTTGTAGCTTTTCAGCTCGCCGCGCGCGAAGTCGGTAACCACTTCCTCGGCGGTCGGCGCGTAGCAGTATTCGGCTTCCTTGCGATCCTTGATCTTGAGCAGTTGCGGGCCGAATTTCTGCCAGCGGCCGGTTTCATCCCACAGTTCGCGCGGCTGCACAGTCGGCATGATGACTTCGAGCGCGCCGGCACGATTCATTTCCTCGCGCACGATGTTTTCGACCTTCTTCAGCACCTTCAGGCCCAGCGGCGACCAGGTGTAGAGGCCGGCGGCGTGCTTGCGCAGCATGCCCGCGCGCAACATCAGCCGGTGGCTGGCGATTTCCGCATCGGCGGGTACTTCCTTGACGGTGGCGAGGTGGAACTGGGACAGGCGCATGGGGATTCGCAAAGGCTCGACAGGGCCCGCGATTGTAGCTGCAGTGCACAATGCAGCCAAACGGTGGCGAGTACGCGTTTGCGGCCGCCGAACGTCGAGGACGTATGCGAGCCAAAGGCTGATCGCCGATTCCGACGTTCCGAAATCAAGTGCTGACTCGAAACTTCGGTCTGATTGCGTTAGTGACAGTCAGTAGGGCTATGCTCATAGCGTAGCGACCCTTCGAAGTTGCCGGGGACGAACCCGCGCTCAAACCATGGCCGCGCAGTGCATAGCGGAACTGGTTCGCAGAACTCTTTCCTCAAGAAGCGACCTAAAGCAAGCAAAGATTTGGATACAATAACGGCGCGAGCCATAGACGAAATTGTGGGCAATCTTGAGGCGACCGCGCGACGTCGGAGATACGACACGCGGAGCCTTTTCGGAGTACGTTCGCTACATTCCGGTTGAGCCGGATAGAGAAACAGGCTTCAGGCAATTGCGGGACAGCCGAAGGAATGTGAACTACCGATTCCGTTCCATGGCGATTAAATCCTGAATTGGCGAGGATTCCGATGAGCGTCCGAGGTGGAATGGTTGTGCGGGCCCTAAGCGCATGCACAGTGCATGTGCCATCGGCGTCCGCGCAAGGCCTCGATGTACGCAATCGCCATGCTCGAAACCAAGCATTAGCCGTCAGCTCAACAGCCGCGATAAAGTGCGGCGGGCGGTCTCGTCGAGTGGAGCGGCCGCACGGCGGCTCTCGCGGGTCGCGATGGCTCCAGCGTCGCCCCGGAGGGCGACAGTTCAACGTACCCCAAATCGCTGTGAGTTCGCCGGCTCCGACATTCGGGGCCACTTCCGCTGCGAATCCCGTCAACACAAATGCAACGTCCGCAGCGAGACACGGCGGTGGCGAATCGCTCGCGCTGATGCGCGGCCAAATCCGGAGAGCTTGCATCACATTGAAAAATATTTTTGACAGGCTGTGCGTGGAATGCACTGCTTACTCGGATTCGATTTGTTCGAGGACGTTTTCGGCAGGGAATGTTAACTACGCTCGCGCGCTCGTTGCCAACGAGTAGCGCTCCAAGGTCTTTCATTCGTTCAAGGGGAACAATCATGAACAGTAAACATATCGTCCACGGCCTGTTGTTGCTCTTGCTCCAATTCGCTGTTGCCACCTCACTTCACGCGCAGGCCACGCGCACCTGGGTTTCCGGAGTAGGCGACGATGCCAATCCGTGCAGCCGCACTGCTCCTTGCAAAACGTGGGCGGGCGCGATTTCGAAAACAGCGCCGGGCGGCGAGATCGATGCCCTCGATCCGGGTGGCTTCGGTGCGCTGACGATCACCAAATCCATCTCCATCGTCGGCAAGGGGGGGACGAGTTCGACGCTTGTCGCAGGAACCAACGGTTTCGTTGTCGCTGCGCAACCGAACGATGTGGTCATGATCCGAGATATGGAATTCGACGGCCTTCTGGGCAACGGAAACGTCAACGCGGGATTGAACGGGATCCGCTTCATCAGCGGAGGCGCGCTGTACATCGACAATTGCCGGATATTCGGCTTCTCCCAGCAAGGCATCGACATCAACCCGAGCAATAACGCGAGCGTGAATATTTCGCGCACGGCGGTGAGCAACATCGGCCCGCAAATTGTGGGTTCGGGAGCAATCTGGATCCATCCCACCAACGGAGCCACGGCAAATGTAACCATCACCGATACCACGATGGAACACAGCGGACGCGGGCTGCGTGCCGAAGACAATTCCCACGTGGTAGTGCAAAACAGCGTAGCCAGCAATAACGTCAACCGCGGCTTCATCGCGTTTTCCAATTCCACCGCCGTGACACTTTCGATTGAAGGAGGAAACGTGTCGTCAAATGGAACCGGCGGCGTTTATTCGCACGGAAGCCTGTCGACGGTCCGCTTGTCCAACGTGCAAGTCACGAACAATCAGGTAGGCCTGTTCGCCGATGGCAGCGGGAATATCGTTTCCTTCGGCAACAATCGCGTGAGCGGTAATACGTCTGGCGACGGAGCCCCGACCGGCTCGGTCAATCAGATGTAAATACAGTTTGAGAATGAACTGCGCTGAACCCCGACGATCACTGAGAATTCCGGCAGTAAATCGCGACGTTCTGTTGTACTGCAACCATCCGCTCGGCGCGAGCCTTCGCGTCGAGCGGCTTGCCGCTTGCGGCATCGGCGAGCGGGGATTTGCCTTGCAGCAGTTCCAACGTCGAGCGGGCCTTGTCGCAGGCCTGCTTGCGGTTTTCCTGTGTATCGGCGGCCGCCGTGGGCGCCGCCGCAGTCGACTGGCTCGGATCGGTCGTGGCGGAACCGGCCGGTGGCGTTTGCGCGGATGAGTCGGTGCTTTCCGCACCAGTGATGCGTACGCGCGTCGCCTTGCTCTGGCCCCGCGGTTGCGTGTCGGAATAGTGGATGACGCCGTTTGCGTCCGTCCAGCGATACAAATCGGCCGCTCCGGCAGCTTGCGCAAACAGCACGGCTAGCGCGAACGGAAGCCATGCAACACGACTTGACTGAACGGCGCTGGCGCGAGGCATGAAAGGGCTCCCGAACGGCTGAACGGTGTCGATTATAGGGCCTGTTGTCCTAACCCCGCGAGGGCTTGCGGTACACTTCAGTTCATTGCCTAGACCCGAGCAGGATCAGCGTGGATTCCGTTTCCGACCTCAAGCCGAAACCGCGCCGCGGCATCTACCTGCTGCCGAACCTGTTCACCACGGGCGCGCTGTTCTCGGGTTTCTACGCCGTGCTCGCCGCATTCGCCGGCAATTATGTCGGCGCTGCGGTCGCGGTGTTCGTTGCCGGCATCCTCGATTCGCTCGACGGCCGCGTCGCGCGCCTGACCAATACACAGAGCGAATTCGGCGTGCAGTACGACTCGCTGTCGGACATGTGCAGCTTCGGCATCGCGCCCGCGGTCGTCATGTATGCCTGGTCGCTGTCGACGCTCAAGGCCTACGGCCCGCTCTGGGGCAAGATCGGCTTCGGCGCGGCATTCGTCTACGCCGCCTGCGCGGCGCTGCGGCTCGCGCGCTTCAACACCCAGGTCGGCGTCGCCGACAAGCGTTACTTCCAGGGGCTGGCGAGTCCCGCGGCGGCGGGACTGTTGATGTCCTCGCTGTGGGCCGCGACCGAATACGGCATCGACGGTACGATGGCGCAGTTCGTCGCGCCCTTCCTGACCGTGCTCGCGGGCGGGCTCATGGTCAGCCGCGTGCGCTACTGGAGCTTCAAGTCGGGGCCGAAATCGGACAAGGTGCCGTTCGCGATCATCCCGATCGCGGTGTTGATCCTCGTCGCGCTCTACGTCGATACCGCGCTCGTGCTGTTCGTGATTGCGGCGTTGTACGTAATTTCCGGCCCGCTGCTGACGCTGTGGGGCATGCGCGAGGCGCGCGGTCGCCGCGACGTGCGCAGCGATGAAAGCAAACCGGGTACCGAGCCGCCGCCGTGAGAACCTGTCCTCCAAGCTACTGCGCTCGGCATTTCGCGTGCGTACGGTGCTCGGAATCCTCATGTACTCGACTGTACACTCCGGTTCCTGCGCTCCGTGCGCACGCGAACTGCCTTCGCTCGCTACGCTTTGAGGACAGGTTCTGAACGCCTTGCACCCCGTTGCCGCCGATCCGCGCGATTCCGCGCGCGCAGGCGGGCGGCGCGCGCTGGGCTTCCTCGCCGACCTGTCGCAGTCGCTCGCCGTCTCGCTCGATCTGAAGACGACGCTCGGCCCTGCGCTCGCGCGCACGATGGACTTCATGCACGCCGAAGGCGCGTCGCTGTTCCTGCTCGATCCGGCGACGAAGCTGCTCGAATGCAAGGTCTGCGCGGGCCCGGTCGACATCGTCGGCCTCAAGCTCGAGGTCGGCCAGGGCGTGGTCGGCCGCGCCGTCGCCGAGAATGCGCCGCAACGCAGCGACGACGCGCGCCGCGACGCGCGCGTCAACACGCGCGTCGATGCCGAGACCGGCTTCGTCACGCGCGCGATCCTGTGCGTGCCGCTCGCGACCGCGCAGGGACCGATCGGCGCACTCGAAATCATCAACCGCCGCGACGGCGGCGCGTTCGACGCGGACGACGCAGAGATCCTGCGCCTCGTCGCCGCGCCGATGGCGCTGGCGATCAACAATGCGCGCCTCGCACTCGAGGTCGCCGAGCAGCAGCGCATCCGTCGCGAGATGGGCCTGGCCCGTTCGATCCAGAAGTCGCTGCTGCCGAAACGCCGCCGTGGCCACTTCCCGTTGCTCGGCGTCAATCTGCCCGCGCACGAGATATCCGGCGACTTTTACGACTACTTCGACCTCGCCGACGGCCGCCTC
>NZ_DASVOK010000295.1:0-2249 GCF_036383415.1 Rudaea sp.
CATGGCCCAATTTGATTTCGATGTTGCGTGCCAGCAGCAGCGCATCCGGACTGGGCTGGCCAAGCGCATCGTAGCGTTGCACGAAGGCACGCGCTTTGAAGAAATCGTTCTTCTGATAGAGCACGTTGGCGAGCTGGAACAAGGCTTGAGCATTTTTCGGCTCGAGCGCGAGCGCGTTGCGGAAGTTCGCCTCGGCCTGGTCGAGGGAACCTTTGCCGAGCAATTCGCAGGTTCCGGCATTCGTGTACGCCGACGCCTTGGCGGTATAGAAACCGTCGGCGAAGGCAGCGCCGAAATACTTGCGCGCCTCGGCATACTGGCCAAGCTTGCACAGGTACATGCCGTAATTGTTGTTCTCGGCGCCGGCCTTCGGCGCCAGCAGCGCGGCATCGCGGTAATGCTGCAGGGCCTGGTCGCGATCGCCGACGCGATCGTAGAGCGTGGCGAGCAAGGTATGCGCGTCCACGCTCTTCGGATCGTAGTTCAGCGCCTTGAGCAGATTGTCCTTGGCCAGTTCGAGCTTGCCCAGCTCCATGTACTTCTGCCCGAGCTGGAGGAAAGGCCGCGCCCTGTCGGCGGGCGTTTCCTGCGATCTCAAGCTCGTCTTCTGGCTCTCGACCGTGACCGGGCGGATGCTGTCGCCCCGGCTGCATGCCGACACTGCGCACACCACGACAGCCGCGAGCGCTGGCAGGGAGAACCGCGCCAGCGAACGGTCAAGCTGCATGCCGCGCCCCGGCTTCGATGCGGCGCTGGAATTCGGCGCTGCGTCGCGTGCGATCGAGCACCTGCCCTTTCAGCTGGCCGCAGGCCGCGTCGATGTCGTCGCCACGCGTGCGCCGCACCATCGTCAACACATCGTTATCGAGCAGGATCTTCTGGAAATTGCGGATCACGTCTTCGTCGGAACGCTCGAAGCGCGTACCGGCGAACGTGTTGAACGGGATCAGGTTGACCTTGCCCGGCACTTTGCGCATCAGCTTGACCAGCTGGCGCGCGTGCTCGGGTTTGTCGTTGACGCCCTTGAGCATCGTGTATTCGAACGTGATCGTCGTGCGCGGCTTGCGCGCGGCATAGCGTTGGCAGGCGGCGAGCAGTTCGGCGATCGGGTATTTCTTGTTGAGCGGCACAAGCTCGGTGCGCAGTTCGTCGTTCGGCGCATGCAGCGACACGGCGAGCGACACATCGGCGACTTCGCCGAGCTTGTCGATCATCGGCACGAGACCGGCGGTTGACAGCGTCACGCGCTTGTTGGCGAGACCGAGGCCAAGGTCGTCGCGCATGATGTTCATCGCGCGCACGACGTTGTCGAAATTGAGCAGCGGTTCGCCCATGCCCATCATGACGACGTTGGTGAGCTTGCGCTGCTGGTGCGGCACGTTGCCGAGGTGCTTGGCCGCGGTCCATGCCTGGCCGATGATTTCGCTCGTGGCGAGATTGCGGTTGAAACCCTGTGTCGCGGTCGAGCAGAACTGGCAGTTCAAACCACAACCGACCTGCGAGGACACGCACAACGTGCCGCGCGTCGCTTCGGGAATGAACACGGCCTCGATCGCGTTACCGCCGTCCATGCCGAGCAGCCATTTGTAAGTTGCATCGGCGGCCTGCTTCTCGAACAGTACTTTCGGCGGCGCGATTTCGCACGCCGCCTCGAGCTTGTCACGCAGCGCCTTGCCGACGTCGGTCATCTGCTCGAACGATGTCGCATGACGGTGGTAGATCCACTTCATCACCTGCTCGGCGCGATACGGCTTTTCGCCGAGCTGCGCGAACAGGTCGCGCAGCCCTTGGCGGTCGTAGTCGAACAGATTGACTTTGGTGGTGGTCACGGTTCTGCTCTTGCGATCGCTCAGCGCGACGCGATCTCCGTGCCGGCGAAGAAATAGGCGATTTCCTGCGCCGCTGTTTCCGCCGCGTCGGAGCCGTGCACTGCATTCGCATCGATCGACTGCGCGAAGTCGGCGCGGATCGTGCCCGGCGCGGCCTTCTTCGGATCGGTTGCACCCATGAGGTCGCGGTTCTTGAGGATCGCGCCCTCGCCTTCGAGCGCCTGGATCATCACCGGGCCCGAGATCATGAACTCGACCAGCGCCTTGAAGAATGGACGTTCCTTGTGCACGGCGTAGAAGCCTTCGGCCTCGGCGCGCGAGAGCTGCTTGTATTTGGCGGCGACGATCTTGAGGCCGGCCTTTTCAAAGCGGGAATAGATTTCGCCGATCACGTTCTTGGCGACCGCGTCGGGCTTGATG
>NZ_DASVOK010000296.1:0-1917 GCF_036383415.1 Rudaea sp.
CGCGGCGATCGACGCCGGCGACTACCGGCGCGCGGCGGCGAGCCTCGACGGCGTTGACGAAGCGGGCCGGCGCGATCCGCGTTATGCGCTCGAAATCGCCGACCTGCAGCGCGCGCAGGGCAAATTCGCCGACGCCCGCGCCACGCTCAACCAGTTGCTGGCCGACAAACCGGACAATCCGGATGCGCAGCTTGCGCTTGCTCGCGTGTTGCAGGAAAGCGGCAAGCGCCGCGCGGCGCTCGAACTCGTGCATGGCGTGATCGAGCAAACGCCCACGGACGATATCGACACGCGGCTCTCGGCGGCGCGCCGGCTGGCCGCGCTGCGCCGTCCGTACGAAGCCCAGGCGCTGACCGACGAACTCGCGGGCGCCTTCCCGGGCCGCTCGGACGTGACGGTGCAGCAAGGCCGCATCGACGAGGACCTTGGCCGCTACGATGCCGCCGCCGCGCTGTACCGCAAGTCGCAGGACGAGGAGCGCGGCGAAGGCGTGAGCGCCGGCCCTAACGGCACGCCCGCGCAAGCCGCGTTGAGCGATCTGGAGCAGCGCCGCGATCCTTCGATCGAAGCGGGCTGGCTGCCCGGTTACAAGTCCGGCGATGCGGGAGTCTCGAAGTACGCCGCCCAGCAGGTGCCGGTCTACGCGCAAGCGCCGGTGGGTTACGGCGGGCATGTGTTCGCGCATATCGACGCCGTGCATCTGGATGCCGGCACGCTCGACCCGTCCGATTCGACGGTGGCGGGCTCGGTCGGCACCCACGCGGCGCTGACCGACAGCGGCACGGCGCCGGTCGCGAGCCTGCATCAGCATGCCACCGGCGCGGGCGGCGGCGTCGGCTACAAGTCGGACAACTTTCGGGTCGATCTGGGCACGACACCGATCGGCTTCCCGGTGCATTACCTGGTGGGCGGCGTGCGTTACCGCATGGCCGGCGACGACGGCAGCGTCACCGTGAACCTGTCGCGCCGGCCGCAAACCGGCAGCGAACTGTCGTATGCGGGCTTGCGCGATCCGTGGACCGGCTCGGTCTGGGGCGGCGTGCGCCGCGACGGGCTCGACGTGCATTCGTCGCTCGACATCGGCCGGGTGAACCTGTTCGCCGATGTCGGCGCGGCCGTGCTGACCGGCCGCAACGTCGCGCCGAACAGCGGCGCCACCTTGCGCACGGGAGTGACCGTGCCGCTGCTGGAGCGCGCGGACATGAAGGTCAGCACCGGCGTGGTCGGCAACGCGTGGCACTACGCCAACAACCTGCGTTATTACACTTTCGGGCAGGGCGGCTATTACAGTCCGCAGCGATATCTGTCGCTCGGCTTTCCCGTCGAATGGGAGGGCCGCCGCGGCGGCTTGCGCTGGGACCTGACCGCCACGGTCGGCGTATCGAATTCGTATGAGCGCAGTTCGCCGGTCTACCCGAACGGCCTGCCGGCCTCGGCGAAGCTCCAGTCGTCCGGCGCGCTGGCCAACGACGTCTATCCGGCCAGTTCGACGCGCGGTGTATCGTTCCTCTACGGCCTGACCGGCACCGTGGAGTACCGTTTCAACCCGCATGTGGTTGCGGGGCTGCTGTTCGACATCGACCGCTCGCACGATTACGCGCCGAGTTCCGCGATGATCTATGTGCGATACAACCTGGACGCACGCAAACCCGACACGGGCCTGTCGCCGACGCCGACGCGTCTGTATTCGAGTTATTGAGGAAGACGGCATGCGATCCGCCACTCCAGATTCCAACGATCCCCGCCGGAGGCCCGACGAAGCGCCGGGTTTCATGTCGACGCTGCGCGCGGTCGGCGCCGCGCTCATGCGGCTCGCGGCACGCCGGCAGGTGCAGAACCGGCTCTCGATAGACGGTTTGCCCGACGGCTGGGCGACCCTCGCGCCGGGCAGGCTGTACCTCGTGTACGGCATCGCCG
>NZ_DASVOK010000297.1:0-4408 GCF_036383415.1 Rudaea sp.
GTCGTTCTTCATCGTGCGCGTGTCGTCGATCGTTCCGCGTGAGGCGAGATTCGGATAATGGTCTGCGAGCTGGTAAGGCGCGATCTCGTCGTCGAATTCGCCCGCGGCCTGTGCGGCGAGCGCCTTGGCGTGGCTCGCCGCGGCGAACGTATCCTGTTCTTCGCGCGTGACCTTCCATTGCTCGGCGACCTTCTCTGCGGTGATGCCCATGCCGTAGGCGATGCCGATGTGCTCGTTCGAGAAAATGCCCGGATTGAACACCGGGTGATAGCCCATCATCGGCACCATGCTCATCGATTCGGTACCGCCGGCGAGCATCAGGTCGGCTTCGCCGAGGCGGATGCGGTCGGCAGCCATCGCCACGGCCTGCAGGCCGGACGAACAGAAGCGGTTGACGGTCACCGCCGAGACAACGTTCGGCAGGCCGGCGAGCAGCACGGCGATGCGCGCGACGTTCATGCCTTGCTCGGCTTCGGGCATCGCGCAGCCGATGATGGCGTCGTCGATGCGCGATTTGTCTATTTGTGGAAATTTGGACAAAGTCGCATTGATCGCGAAGGCAAGCATGTCGTCCGGGCGTGTGTTGCGGAACACGCCGCGCGGGGCCTTGCCGACCGGGGTGCGCTGCGCGGCGACGATGTAGGCGTCTTGGATTTGCTTGGCCATGGAGATTCTCGAAATAGGGTAGGCGTTGGCTGATGCTTCTTTGCTCGTCATTCCCGCGCAGGCGGGAATCCAGTTCCTTTTGAAGGCTGGATCCCAGCTTGCGCTGGGATGACGGCAAGAGCACTTAGTTTCTGAGCGGTTTGCCGGTCTTGAGCATATGCACGATGCGCTCCTGCGTTTTCGGCGTCTGCGCGAGGGCGACGAAGTGCTTGCGCTCGAGGTCGAGCAGCCATTGTTCGTCGACCTGCGAGCCGCGTTCGATCTGGCCGCCGCACAGCGTGTCGGCGATGCGGCTGGCGACGTCGAAGTCGTGCTCGGAGATAAAGCGGCCCTCCAGCATATTCACCAGCGAGGCTTTGAACGTCGCGCTGCCGACGTCGCCGGCGACGGTGATCTGGCGGTCGTACAGCGGCGGGCGCCAGCCCGACTCGTACATCGCGCGTGCTTCGTTCTTGGCAACATAGAGCAGCTCGTCGGTATGGAAGACGACGACGTCGCTCTGACGCAGCAGACCGAGCTCCTTCGCTTCGAGCGCGCTGGTCGAAACCTTGGCCATCGCGACGGTCTGGAACGCGTTCTTCAACTGCGTGAACACATCGCCCTCGATCGCGCGCGCGGACGCACGCAGCGCGAGTTCCTTGAGGCCACCGCCGGCCGGCAACAGGCCGACGCCGGCTTCGACGAGG
Organism: Rudaea sp.; assembly: GCF_036383415.1. Classification (GTDB taxonomy): domain Bacteria; phylum Pseudomonadota; class Gammaproteobacteria; order Xanthomonadales; family Rhodanobacteraceae; genus Rudaea. Next base: position 1,353 of record NZ_DASVOK010000297.1, read on the forward strand.
CCGATGTAGCTTTCGAGCGCGGCGACTGTACGCGCGCAATGCATCTGGAATTCGCAGCCGCCGCCGAGTGCGAGGCCACGGATCGCCGCGACAACGGGCACGAGCGAGTGCTTGATGCGCATGCTCGTCTGCTGGAAGTGGTTCACGAACGCCTCGAACTCGTCGATCTTGCCCGATTGCAGCAGCGCGACCGCGCCAGCTAGGTCGGCGCCGGCGCTGAACGGCTCGGAGTCCTGCCAGATCACTAGGCCCTTGAAGTTCTTCTCGGCCTCGTCGATCGCGCGGTTGACCGCATCGACGACGCCGGCGCCGAGCGTGTGCATCTTGGTCTTGAACGAGAGGATCGCGATGTCGTCGTCGCCGAGCGTCCACAGACGCGCGTCGTCGGTCTCGAACACGGTCGTGCCGCGATCGACCTTCGTGCCGATCGTGGTCTGCGGGAACAACTGGCGCGCGTAGACCGGCTCGGTCGAACGTGGCAGGTACTTGTCCTGCGCGGCGCTGTAGGAACTGCCGTCGGGCTGGTGCACGCCCGTGCGTTCGGGGTCGAGCGCCCACGCGGGCAGCGGCGCGCTGCTCATCGTCCTGCCGGCGGCGATGTCCTCGGCGATCCACTGCGCGACCTGCGCCCAGCCGGCGGCCTGCCAGGTCTCGAACGGACCGAGCTGCCAGCCGTAGCCCCAGCGCATGGCGAAGTCGATGTCGCGTGCGGTGTCGGCGATCTCAGCGAGGTGATAAGCGGAGTAGTGGAACAGATCGCGATGCGCGGCCCAGAGGAACTGCGCCTGCGAATCGCTCGACGCGCGCAGCTTGGCGAACTTCTCGGCCGGGTTCTTGAGCTTGAGGATCGCGGCGACCTCGTCGCTGACCTTGCCGGTCTGCGCCACGTAGTCGGCCTTTGCGGGATCGAGCACGAGAATGTCCTTGCCGACCTTGCGGAAGAAGCCGGCGCCGCTCTTCTGCCCGAGCGCGCCCTTGGCGACGAGCGCGGCGAGCACGGGCGGCGTCTTGAAATAGTCGCGCCACGGATCGTTCGGCAGGGTGCCGTCCATCGTGCCGATGACGTGACCCATCGTGTCGAGACCGACCACGTCGGCGGTGCGATAGGTCGCGCTCTTCGGATGGCCGATCGCGGGGCCGGTCAGCGCGTCGACCACGTCGTAGCCGAGCTTGAACTGGTCGGTGTGGTGGACCGTCGACAGGATCGAGAACACGCCGATGCGGTTGCCGATGAAGTTCGGCGTGTCCTTAGCATAGACCACGCCCTTGCCGAGCGTTGTGGTCAGGAAGGTCTCCAGTCCGCTCAGCACTTCCGGCGCCGTCTTGGCGCAGGGAATCAGTTCGGCCAGGTGCATGTAGCGCGGCGGATTGAAGAAGTGCACGCCACAGAAACGCTCATGCAAATGTGCGCTAAGAATATCGGCCAAACTATTGATACTCAAGCCAGAAGTATTGCTCGCGAGCACCGCATTTTCGGCTACGTAAGGGACGATCTTGGCGTAGAGGTCGCGCTTCCAGTCGAGCTTTTCGGCAATCGCCTCGATGATCAGGTCGCAGCCACGCAGCAGTTCGAGATCGCTGCCGTAGTTGGCCGGCACGATTGCGCCGGCGCGCGACTTGTCGGCGAGCGGCGAGGGCGAAAGTTTCTTCAGATTCTCGATCGCCTTGAGCACGATACCGTTCGCGTCACCGTCTTTTGCGGGCAGATCGAACAGCACGGTGTCGACGCCGGCGTTGACCAGATGCGCGGCGATCTGCGCGCCCATGACGCCGGCGCCGAGCACGGCCACTTTGCGAATGCGGAGGGGAGGGAAACTCATGCGTGCCTCATGGATTGGGGAGGTGGAATTTCTTGCCGTGGATCGGCGCGGACGAAGGCGGGTCAAGCTAAAGAAAACTTTTCGTGCTTTCGCTCTATCCGCGGAAGTCCGCGCCGTGGATCACTTTTCATTTCGCGCGCAAGCCGGCGGCGGCGAAGTGAATCAGATGATCTGCGGTCAGTTCGCGATGCTGCTCGGCGCTTGCGCCGCGACGCTTGATCGCGCCGAAGTCGGCCATGGCGAAGGTCAGCGCGCCGGTGATGATGTCCATGCGCCAGTACAGTTCCTGCTTGTCCAGGTGTGGCAGCAGGGTGCCGAGCGCAGTTGTAAAGTCGCGCAGCACGTGGCCGTAGTTGTCGTGGAGGAAGGAGCGCAGGCGTTCGTTCTGCTCCGCATAGGTGCGGGCGAGGATGCGCACGAACGCGGTGCTGCCCTTTTCGTTGGCCGACGCGGCGAGCGCGGGGCGGATCCAGGCGCCGAGCACGTCTTCGAGCTGCGTAGGCGACTTCGTCAGCGCCGCCTGCAGCGCTTGGGTGCGGTCGGCATTGAGCTTGTCGAGGCGCAGGCGCAGCACCTCGTTGATCAGGTTTTCCTTCGAGCCGAAGTGATAGTTGACCGCGGCGAGATTGACCTGGGCGTTCGAGGTGACCTGGCGCAGCGAAGCACCGGCGAAACCGTGGCTGGCGAACAGGGCCTCGGCGGCGTCGAGGATGCGTTGTTTGGTGGAGAAGAGTTCCGGATTCATCGCTCGCAGCCTCCCGAATGCCTGCTTTCGTCGATGCGCGGTCGTGATCGCCGACATCGCTTGTCAAACGTTTGTTTGAATTCTAGGCGCTGGTGGGGCGAGGGTCAAATCGGCGCTGCGGCATCGGGAAATGCGAAGCCATTGGCAGTCGCCGAAAAGCGTGCAAGATGCGGTCAAGGTACTTAAAATTTCGTTCGCAATCCTATAGAATCCAAAAGCCTTTTTCGGCAGCAGCCTCAGGTTTGCCGTGTGCCCGGTTCGACGGTGGGGATGACCGTGGGCCGCACCACCCGACCACCACCCACAACATCGGAGTCATCAGCAATGGCGCTGGAGCGCACCCTTTCCATCATCAAGCCCGACGCGGTCGCCAAGAACGTGATCGGCGAAATCTATTCCCGCTTTGAAAAGGCCGGCCTCAAGATCGTCGCCGCCAAATACAAGCAGCTCTCGCGCGCCGAGGCCGAAGGCTTCTACGCCGTGCACAAGGA
>NZ_DASVOK010000298.1:0-14772 GCF_036383415.1 Rudaea sp.
ATCGACTCGCGCGACTGCCTGCGACGAAAAACGCCGCGGAGGCGCAGAAAGCCGGCATAGTCGCCTACACGCCGGAGAAGCTCGCGGAATTGCGCGCCGCGAACACGCCGGTGTTCGTCGACATGACCGCCGACTGGTGCATCACCTGCAAGGCGAACGAGCACGCTGTGCTCGACACGCCCGCGTTCCGCGCGCTGCTGCAACGTACGGGCGCCGTATACATGGTCGGCGACTGGACCGACGTCAATCCGGTGATCGAGGCATTCCTTCAGCAATTCCACTCACCGGGCGTGCCGCTCTACGTCGTCTATCCGAAGAACGGCGGGCCCGCCAAGCAACTGCCGAACGTGCTGACCGCTTCGATCGTGGAAAACGCGCTGAACGAAGCGGCGATGTAGAGGCCAATCGACGCTCTCTGACCCGCCTCCGAACCAGGCAAGCGCGAGCTGAGCGGCACGCCGCCCAGCCCGCGCCGTTGGCGTCACTCAGAACCGGTAGCCGACCGCGAGGCCCCAGACCCACGGATCAATCGTCACCTTGCCGACGTTTGCTCCGTTGACATGCGCGGTGGTCTCGATGCTGATCCAGCGTCCGTCGAGGGTCAGCGACCAGTTGCCGGAAAGGCGCCAGTCGATGCCGAAATGCGCGGCGATGCCCCACGAGTCGTCGAGGTCGAGCTGAGTGCCGGCGAGCGGGCCTTTCTCCTTGATGCCGAAGAAACGCGTGTAGTTGAGGCCGACGCCGACGAACGGCGAGACCTGGCCGTCGGGTGCGAAGTGGTATTGCACGCTGAACGTCGGTGGCAGGTGCTTGACGTCGGCTGCCTTGACGCCGTTCAACTTGACCTCGTGCTCGAACGGCAGCGCGGCGAGTGCCTCGATGCCCCAGTTGCGCGTGAGGAAATACTCGAGCGTGATCGTCGGCTTGGCGTCGTCGCCGACCTTGGTTTTCAATGTTCCGCCGGCCAAGGTACCGTTGTCGGAATCGGGCGACACGACGTGCGCGCCCACCTTGACCTGCCACGCCCCCACATCCTGCGCGAGCGCAGGCGCGGCGATGCCGCACAAGATCAGAACCAGTACTGCCTGGCTTTGCTTCATGACATTCCCCCTGATTGGAATGCCCGATGCCGCGGTGCCCCTGCGACGCGGACGGCGAACAACCGCACCCGCCGCACGAGTCGGGCTGGATCATGTGCCAGCACAAACGACGCACACTTCCCCAAGCCCGATCGCGCCGCCCGACCGCTGCAGACGCGAGGCCACCCGGATGCAACAAGTGCAAATGTGTACAAATGTACAGCCACGTTAGCATGCGCGGCCGCAGGGCTATCGAGCGATGGATCACACCTTCGGCGCACGCTGCGAGGCAAAGGCTGGCGCCGGTCACAAAACGGAAAAATAATTTTCGTGAACGCGCCGCAGCGTGAACGCGGAAAAGAAAAAGGCCGGAGCGACGGCGGCTGGAGCGCGCGTCGTTCCGGCCTCGATCGAAATATTGCCGCTATTCGATCTGCTCTCTCGCCCAAGCCGCATCGAGCGCTTCCATCGCGTCCTTGGGCTTGAGCTTCGCCGCTTTCGAGTAGGCTTCGGCGACGTCGTCCTCGCGTTTGTCGCCGTAGAGCAGCATCAGCGCGTTGCCGTACTCGACGTGGGCGATCGGCGAATCCGGGGTGAGCTTGAGTGCTTCCTTGAGCTGTTTCTCCGCTTCGGCCGCACTCGCACCATAGGTCAGCTTGGCGAGCATGCCGCCGACCTTGCCGACGATTTCGGCGTGGTAGACGCCGAGCGCGGTATGCGCTTCGGCATGCTTCGGCGCGAGCTTGAGCGCCTTGTCGAGCGACTCCTTGACCTTGCCGCCGATGCCTTGGGCGAGCGCCTGGGTGATCGAGATCGTCTGGCTGTAGCGGCCGAGCGCAAATGCGCGCCGATAGTGCGAGTTGGCTTCGCCCGGCAGCGAGGCGATCGCTTCGTCGGCGAGCTTGGCCAGCGCCTCGAAGCGCGCGGTCTTCTCTTTGTCGCTGTCGACCAGATACGTCGCGTGGATGCCTCCGGCCTTGACTGCGACTGATGCGCCGAGCGCCTTCAATGCCGTACCGGCCTCGTAGGCCTCGTGGAAATCGCCGCGATGGAAGGCGCGCCATGCGTCCTGCAGCGCGTCGGCGATCTTCGCCGCATCCTTGCCGAGCTTGGGATTGGCCTTGAGCAGCTTGGCCACGTGTTTCTCGTCGGGGAACGGCTCCTGGTCGCCCGCGTGCAGCTTGGTCCAGGCCTTGGCGAGCTTGTCGCCGGCGTAGTCGTAGGCCTTGTCGGGATGCGGAAATGCCTTCCAGTTCGATTTCGCCATCGTGGTCTCCCCGTTGAATGCAACAAGCTTCCGGCAAGCGCGGTGCAACATGCAAGACGTTGGTAAACTTGCACGATGAGCCCAGCCGTTTCAAACAATGCCAGCCGACGTGCCGCGGAACTGCGCGAGCGCCTCGACGAAGCCAGCCACCGCTACCACGTGCTCGATGCGCCGACGATTCCCGACGCCGAGTACGACGCGCTGATGCGCGAGCTGGAAGCGCTCGAGGCGACGCATCCCGAACTCGTCACGCCCGATTCGCCGACGCAACGTGTCGGCGCAGCACCTTCGAGCGAGTTCGCCGAGGTGCGCCACGAGATTCCGATGTTGTCGCTCGCGAATGCGTTCAATGACGAGGAGATAGCCGAGTTCGTGCGTCGCATCCGCAGCCGGCTCGATGACGACGACGGCAAGCCTCTCGTGTTCTCGGTCGAGCCCAAGTTCGACGGTCTCGCGATCAGCCTGCGCTACGAGCGGGGCCGCTTCGTGCGTGGTGCGACGCGCGGCGACGGCGAGAGCGGCGAGGATGTGACCGCGAATCTGCGCACGATCAAGCAGGTTCCACTCAAGCTGCACGGGAAGGATTGGCCCGCCGTGATCGAAGTGCGCGGCGAGGTTTACATGCCACGCGCCGGCTTCGAGAAATACAACGAGATCGCACGCGAATCCGGCGGCAAGATCAAGCTGTTGATCAATCCACGCAATGCAGCGGCCGGTTCGCTGCGCCAGCTCGATCCGCGCATCACGGCAACGCGACCGCTCGCGTTCTACGCCTACGCGGTTGGTGTGGTCGAGGGCGGCGTGCTGCCGCCGACGCATTCGCAGACGCTGCGCAAGCTGCGCGACTGGGGCTTTCCGGTCAGCACGCTCGTTGCCACCGCGGAAGGCGAGAGCGGCTGCCTCGACTACTACCGTCGCATCGGTGCGCAACGCGACGCGCTGCCATTCGACATCGATGGTGTCGTCTACAAGCTCGACGACCTCGCCACGCAGCGCGAACTCGGTTTCGTCGGACGCACGCCGCGCTGGGCAATCGCACACAAGTTTCCGGCGCAGGAGCAGACGACCACGATCGAAGCGATCGACATCAACATCGGCCGCACCGGTGCGGCGACGCCGACCGCGCGCTTGAAACCGGTCTTCGTCGGCGGCGTAACCGTGACCAACGCGACGCTGCACAACGCCGACCAGGTCGCACGCCTCGACGTGCGCATCGGCGACACGGTGATCGTGCGTCGTGCGGGCGACGTGATCCCCGAGGTGGTCAGCGTCGTTGCCGATGCGGGGCATGCCGCTCGCTCGCCGTGGACCATGCCGGCGACGTGCCCGGTCTGCGGCTCGGAAATCGTGCGCGAAGAGGGCGAGGCGGTCGCGCGCTGCACGGGCGGCCTGTCCTGTGCCGCGCAAGTTCAACAGGCGATCTTCCACTTCGCCTCGCGCCGCGCAATCGACATCGATGGCCTTGGCGAGCGCTACATCGAAGACCTGACCGAACTCGGTTACGTCAAATCGGTCGCCGACCTGTACAAGCTCACGCTCGACGGTCTGCTCGAAATGAAACGCCGCGCCGACGAGCGCGATGGCACGACGCCGGAGACGGTCAAGGCCGGCAAGGTCGCGAGCAAATGGGCCGAGAACCTGATCGAGGCGATCGACCGCAGCCGACGCACGACGCTGGCGCGATTCCTGTATTCGCTCGGCATCACTCACGTCGGCGAAAGCACGGCCAAGGCGCTGGCACTATGGTTCGGCGAACTTGAACTGATTCGTCATCTGCCGTCGCCGATCCTCAAGCTCGTGCCCGATATCGGCGGCGAGGTGGCGTATGCGATCGATCATTTCTTTTCCCAGGAAGGCAACCAGCGCGTGATCGACGATCTCGTCGCGCGGGGTGTTGTCGTCACCGACGCACATGCGCCGTCACCCAAGCTGCGCGCGAAGCTTGCGCTCGGCAGCCTGCTGGCTGAATTCGACATTTCCAAGCTGACCGAGAAGCGCGCTGCGCAACTCGCCGAGAAGCTGGATTCGCTGGCCGCGCTGCGTTCCGCCGACGAAGCCGACCTGACCGCAGCAGGTCTTCCGGCCGATACTGCGCAAAGCCTGCTCGCATTCCTCGCCTCGCAGAGCGGGCGCGAGCTGGTCTCGCGCTGCGAGCGGTCCGTCGCTGCCTTGATGGCGAAGGTGGCCGTTGGCGCGGCCGAAGCCGCCGGACCGCTCGAAGGCCAGACTGCCGTGCTGACCGGCAGCCTCAACGCGCTGACACGCGACGAAGCCAAGGCCAGACTCGAAGCACTCGGCGCCAAGGTCGCCGGCAGCGTGTCGAAGAAGACCAGCCTCGTCATCGCCGGCAGCGAAGCGGGCTCCAAGCTCGACAAGGCGAACGAACTCGGCATCGAAGTCTGGGACGAGGCGCGACTGCTCGAATTTCTGCGTGCACATGAAAGTTGATGACCGATTTGCTGCATTGCGCCTGCGCGCGCGCCTGTACGCGCTGATTCGCGAGTTCTTCGCCGAGCGCGGCGTGCTTGAAGTTGAGACGCCGGTGCTGTCGGCCGCCGGCAACACCGATCCGAACATCGAAAGCTTCCACGTGCGCTTCTCTGGTCATGCCGATGCGGGCGCGCCATTGCGTTGGCTGCGTACTTCATCCGAGTTTCCGCAGAAGCGTCTGCTTGCAGCAGGCGTCGGCGACATCTACGAGCTCGGCCGCGTGTTCCGCAACGGCGAAGCAGGGCGGCGGCACAATCCCGAGTTCACGATGCTCGAGTGGTATCGCGTCGGTTGGGACCACACGCGGTTGATCGATGAAGTCGTCGAGCTCGTAAACTCGGCACTGGCGATCGCCAGTCGGCAAGTCGAAGTGAAAAAGTATACGTATTGCGATCTGTTCGTCTCGACGCTGGATGTCGATCCATTCAAGGCGACCGACGCCGAGCTGCGTGTCGCGCTTGGCGAGGTGAAGATCGATGCGCAAGGCCTTGGCCGCGACGACTGGCTCGATCTGCTGCTCACGCATCGCATCCAGCCGGCGTTTCCGATCGACAGGGTCACGGTCATCTGCGACTATCCGGCAACGCAATGCGCACTGGCGAGGATTCGTGCGGGTGATCCACCGGTGGCAGAACGCTTCGAGTTGTATGTCGGCACGCAGGAACTCGCCAACGGCTACCACGAACTGACCGACGCTACCGAGCAGGGCGCACGCTTCGAGCGTGACAACGCGCGGCGGCGCGAGCGCGGGCTCGCCGAAGTACCGGTTGATGCAAACCTGCTCACGGCGCTCAAACAGGGCATGCCCGATTGCGCCGGCGTCGCGCTCGGCATCGAGCGCCTGCTCATGGCGATGCTCGGCAGCGACGATATCCGCGAGGTACTCGCGTTCGCGTTCGCCGAGGCCTGAGGCTCAGCCGCCGCGGCGCACGATGCGCCAGAGGTAGATCACGATCGCGACGTTGACTGCGAGCGCGAGCACCTTGAGCCAGGTGAAGTGGTGATAAATCTCCCAAGCCTCGAACGGGATCAGCGAGGCGGTTGCGAACACGGTCAGGTATTCGGCCCAACGCTTGCGCCGCCACAGGCCCCAACCTTCGACGAGGAACAGCGCGGCGTAGATGCTCGCGCCGATGCCGATCAGTTCGAACTTGCGCTGTGTCAGCCCGAGCAGGGCATCGACCCAGCGGATGACGATGCCGTGACCGCTGCGTATCGGCAGCTGCGCGATCCAGTCCGCGAAATGTTCCAGCGACGCGGCATGCACGAGGCGGAATGCAACTGTCGCCAGCACGAGCAATACCGCTGCCTTGGCGAATTTGTAGATGGCGATTGCGCGCAGCGCGGCCCCACTGTGCTCGGCCATTCAGAACTCCAGGTCGAGCGCGGCGCACAGGTAGTCGAGCATCGGCGCCACGCCCTTGAAACCATCGACGACGGCATCGCGCAGCTCCGACGAACAAACGACCTTGTCGTCGATGCCGCGCCAGGCAGCGAAGTCCTTGCGCTTGATGTCATCGATCAGTTCGTGCTGCGCATCGTAGCCGCGCGGCGGGCGCGTGAGCGAGTCGCCGCCGATCGTGAACGCGGTGCGGAAGCGCGCGTTGTGTACGGCCTTCTTCCATGCCGCCGGATTGTCGACAAGGAATTCGCGTACGCGGTTCAGCGTCGGCGGCTCCGGATGCCAGAGGCCGCCGCCGACAAAGCTGTCGCCGGGCTGTACGTGCATGTAGAACGAGGGTGCCGGCACCTGTTTTGCGCGTTCATGGGCCAGGCGCGCGCCAAGCCAGGTCTTGTACGGGGTCTTGTCGTTGGCGAAGCGCGTGTCCCGATAGATGCGGAACATCGAGCCGCCATGCGGGCGCGGATCGGCGCGATAGTGCTTGCTGATCTTCGCCAGTGGCGTGGCGAGATCGCCAATCAGATGCAGGAATGGGTCGCGCACGACCGCTTCCCAGCGTGCCTTGTTAGCCGTGAACCATTCGCGGTTGTTGTTGCGCGCGAACTCGCGCATCAGCTTGAGGCTGGCCGGAGTGAAGTAGGTCGTCGCTGCCATGATCGTTTGATTCGGAGATTTACTGTCCGAAGTGTAGCGCAGGGGAGGCGATTCAAAGCCGAACCTTACAACGGAACTTCGTTTCCCCATGCTTCAAGCTGATCGAGCAAGGCAAGCTGGTCAGGGCGCACCGCCGGCGATGCGCGCAGCTGCGCGATTTCGGCGAGATAGTCGGGCAGGGTCAGCGCGGTCGCTTCGGTCTGCACGATCAGGCGCGTGCGGCGGAAGTCGTTCCAGCGATCGAGTTCGGCGGCGTCGAGCGTCTGCGGCCAGTTGCGCGCGCGATAGCGGAACAGCAGTTCGGTGTAGCGCGGATCGGCGAAGGGAAAGCGCTGCGCGCCAAGTTGTTCGGGCGGCGTGCGCCGCACTTCGCGGAACAAGCGCTTGTCGGCGTCGGACGGAAAATCAGAATAGATCGCCAGGTCGGGATCGACTGTTCCGCGTTCCTCACGCGGCGTCGAAAACACTTCGTGCAACTTTTCGACCAGACCGTCCGCGCTTTGCAATCGAGCGAGGTGCGCCTTGCAACGCTCGACATCGAGACCGATGCGCGCCGTGTCGACGCCGTTCAAAGCCGATAGCGGCGCCAATGCGGGCGACTTGTTCGCGTGCACGGTCTTGAGCGGAATGCGCTCGACGTCCTCGGGCAGGTCGGCGCGCGGAGTGAAGACGCGGTCGGCGATCTCGTCGGCATCGAGTTCGAGCAACGGCATTGGATCGACATCGAGGTCGTAGACGATCACGCCGTTGCCCTGTGTTGGATGCGCCGCGAGCGGGACGATCATCGCTAGGCAGCCGCGCTCGGCTGGGTAACGCGAGGACACGTGCAGCACCGGCGTGCGGTGCGCGTAGTCGAGCAGTTCGAATGCGCGCTGCTTTTTACGCAGATCGAAATAGAACTGCCACAGCCGCGGCTGGCGAGCACGCAGCAGGCGGGCGAGGGCGATCGTCGCCTGCACGTCGGACAGCGCATCATGAGCGTGCTCGTGACCGAGATGATTGGCTGCGGTCAGTTGTTCCAGTTTGAAACTCGGTAGATTGTTTTCGCGCGTTGGCCATTCGATGCCCTGCGGTCGCAGCGCATAACACATGCGCACGAGATCGATCAGATCCCAGCGCGAGTTCTTGTCCTTCCATTCGCGCTCGTACGGATCGTAGAAATTACGATAGAGGAGATTGCGCGTGAACTCGTCGTCGAAACGCAACGAGTTGTAGCCCACGCCGCAGGTGCCGGGCAGGGCGAGTTCGTCGTGCAGCTGCGCGATGAATTCGGCTTCGATCACGCCGTCGCGCTCGGCCTGTTGCGGCGAAATGCCGGTGACGAGGCAGGCGGCCGGACGCGGCAGCACGTCGGATGCAGGTTTGCAGTAGATCGAAACCGGCTCGCCAATGGGTTCGAGTTCGAGCGTCGTGCGTTGCCCGGCGAACTGCACCGCGCGATCGCGGCGCGGATCAGTGCCCGAGGTTTCGTAGTCGTGCCAGAAGAAGCTCGCCTGGTTCATTGGCCAAGCTTACCGGAACGCAAGACGGCTACACGCCTATCCGCGCGCGAGTACATCGCCCGGTACGCGCACCGCGCCTTCCATGAGCACGCGTGCCGAGCGCGACATGATCGCGCGGGTCACGGTCCACTGACCGTCGACGAGCTTCGCTTCGGCGCCGACGCGCAGCGTGCCGGAGGGATGCCCGAAACGCACCGCGTTGCGCTCGCCGCCACCGGCTGCGAGGTTGACCAGCGTGCCCGGAATCGCTGCGGCCGTGCCGATCGCGACCGCCGCCGTGCCCATCATCGCGTGGTGCAGCTTACCCATCGACAGCGCGCGCACGTTGAGATCGACTTCGCTTGCAGCGACAGCCTTGCCGCTGGATGCGGCGTAGCTCATCGGCGGCGCGACGAAAGCGATCTTCGGCGTGTGCTGGCGTTGCGCGGCGTCGGCGACATCTTTGATCAGGCCCATCTTCAACGCGCCGTGCGCGCGGATCGTCTCGAACCTTGCCAGCGTCTTGGTGTCGCCGTTGATCGCGTCCTGCAGTTCGGTGCCGGTGTAGCCGATGTCTGCTGCATTGAGGAAGATTGTCGGGATGCCGGCGTTGATCAGCGTCGCCTTGAACGTGCCGACACCGGGCACGTCGAGGTCGTCGACAAGGTTGCCAGTGGGGAACATCGCGCCACCGTCCTCGCCTTCATCGGCTGGATCGAGGAATTCGAGCTGGATCTCGGCGGCGGGGAAAGTCACGCCATCGAGTTCGAAGTCGCCGGTCTCCTGCACCTGGCCATTCGTGATCGGCACATGCGCGACGATGGTCTTGCCGATGTTCGCCTGCCAGATGCGAACGGTGCAGATGCCGTTCAGCGGAATCTTCGCCGCACCAATCAAGCCATTCGCGATCGCGAACGGACCGACTGCGGCGGAGAGATTGCCGCAGTTGCCCGACCAGTCGACGAACGGCTTGTCGATCGAAACCTGGCCAAACAGGTAATCGACGTCGTGATCGGACCGCGCGCTCTTCGAGACGATGACCGTCTTGCTCGTACTCGACGTGGCGCCGCCCATGCCGTCGATCTGCTTCGCGTACGCATCCGGCGAGCCGATCACGCGAAGCAGCAGCGCATCGCGTGCCTTGCCGGGCACCTGCGCGGTTTCGGGCAAATCCTGAAGGCGGAAGAACACGCCTTTCGACGTGCCACCGCGCAGGTAGGTAGCCGGAATTTTGATTTGCGCAATGGATGGCATGATTCAGGCCGCTTTCGACGATTCGAGAAAATCCTGGGCGAAGCGCTGCAACACGCCGCCCGCTTCGTAGATCGAGACTTCTTCGTCCGAATCAAGGCGGCAGGTGACCGGCACCTCGACGCGCTCGCCGTTCCTGCGATGAATCACCAGCGTCAGCGTCGCGCGCGGCTTACGCACACCGATCACATCGAAGGTTTCACTGCCGTCGATGGCATACGTTTTGCGCGTGTCGCCCGGTTTGAACTCCAGCGGCAGCACGCCCATGCCGATCAGATTGGTACGGTGGATACGCTCGAAGCCCTCGGCGACTATGGCCTCGACTCCGGCAAGGCGCACGCCCTTCGCCGCCCAGTCGCGGGAGCTGCCCTGGCCGTAGTCGGCGCCGGCGATGATGATCAGCGGTTGCTTGCGCTGCATGTAGGTCTCGATTGCCTCCCACATGCGCATGACCCTGCCGTCGGGTTCGAGGCGAGTCAGCGAACCTTTCTTTACCGCGCCGTCGACGACGGCCATCTCGTTGACGAGCTGCGGATTGGCGAAGGTCGCGCGCTGTGCGGTGAGATGATCGCCGCGATGCGTCGCGTACGAATTGAAGTCTTCTTCGGGCAGGCCCATCTTGGCAAGGTATTCGCCGGCTGCGCTGCTGCGCAGGATCGCGTTCGATGGCGACAGGTGGTCGGTCGTGATGTTATCCGGCAGCACCGCGAGCGGGCGTAGCCCTTTCAGCGTGCGCTCGCCGGCCAGCGCGCCTTCCCAGTACGGCGGACGGCGGATGTAGGTGCTCTGCGCGCGCCAATCGTACAGCGGCGCAGCGCGCTCGCCGCTGTCGACGGCGAGTTTGAACATAGGCTCGTACACCTTGCGGAACTGCTCGGGCTTGACGCTGGATTTGACGATCGCGTCGATCTCGGCATCGCTCGGCCAGATGTCCTTGAGGCGCACCTCGTTGCCTTGCGCGTCAACGCCGAGCACATCCTTCTCGATGTCGAAGCGCACGCTGCCGGCGATCGCGTAGGCGATCACGAGCGGCGGCGAAGCGAGAAAGGCCTGCTTCGCATACGGATGGATGCGGCCGTCGAAGTTGCGGTTGCCGGAGAGCACGGCGGTCGCGTAGAGATCGCGGTCGATGATTTCCTGCTGCAGTTTCGGATCGAGCGCGCCGCTCATGCCGTTGCAGGTCGTGCAGGCGAAGGCGACGATGCCAAAGCCGAGCTTTTCGAGTTCCGGCAGCAGGCCAGCTTCTTCCAGGTACAACTGCACGGCCTTCGACCCAGGCGCGAGCGAAGTCTTGACCCAGGGCTTGCGCACGAGGCCGCGCGCGTTCGCGTTGCGCGCGATGAGGCCAGCGGCGATGACGTTGCGCGGGTTTGAGGTATTCGTGCAACTCGTGATCGCGGCGATGATGACCGCGCCGTCGGGCATCAGCCCCTTGGCTTCCTCGGACTTGCCCGCTTCGAGCTTGGCCTTGTCGGCGATATCGCGTGCGGCCAACTCGCTCACGGGCAGACGGCGATGCGGATTCGAGGGGCCGGCCATGTTGCGCACGACAGTCGAAAGATCGAAATGCAGCGTACGCTCGTACTGCGCGGTCTTCAGCGCATCGGCCCAGAGGCCTGCGGTTTTCGCATAGGTTTCGACCAGCGCGACCTGCTCGTCGCTGCGACCGGTCAATCTCAAGTAATCGAGCGTGTTGTCGTCGATGAAGAACATCGCCGCGGTCGCGCCGTACTCGGGCGCCATGTTCGAAATCGTCGCGCGGTCGCCGACGGTCAGCGCCGCCGCGCCTTCGCCACGAAATTCGAGGTAGGCACCGACGACTTTGGACTGACGCAGGAACTCGGTCAGCGCGAGCACGATATCGGTCGCGGTGATGCCCGGCTGCGGCTTGCGGGCCAGCTCGACGCCGATGATGTCGGGCAGGCGCATCCACGAGGCGCGTCCGAGCATCACGTTCTCGGCCTCGAGGCCGCCGACGCCAACCGCGATCACCCCGAGCGCGTCGACGTGCGGCGTGTGACTGTCGGTGCCGACGCAGGTGTCGGGGAACGCGGCACCATCCTGCACGTAGATGACCGGCGACATCTTCTCCAGATTGATCTGATGCATGATGCCGTTGCCAGGCGGGATCACGTCGACATTGCGGAACGCTTTCTTGGTCCAATCGATGAAATGGAAGCGGTCTTCGTTGCGACGATCCTCGATTGCGCGATTCTTCGCGAACGCGTTCGGGTCGTAACCACCGCATTCGACCGCGAGCGAGTGGTCGACGATGAGCTGCACCGGCACGACCGGATTCACCTGTGCGGGATCACCCCCCTGGTCCGCAATCGCGTCACGCAGCCCCGCGAGATCGACCAGAGCGGTCTGGCCGAGGATGTCGTGGCAGACTACGCGCGCCGGGAACCAAGGGAAGTCGAGATCGCGCTTGCGCCCGATCAACTGGCCGAGGTAGGCGTCGATGCGCGCGGGATCGGCGCGGCGGACAATATTCTCGGCGTGCACGCGAGCGGTGTAGGGCAGTGCGTCCCACGCGCCAGGCTGGATCGCGTCGACCGCGGCGCGCGCATCGAACCAGTCGAGCCTAGTACCCGGGAGTGGTTTGCGATAGGTCGTGTTCATGACGGACTGCTCCGAGTGGGCGCGGACACGAGCGGCAACGACAGCCATTCTCGTGTATCGCGTCCCTGTAAAAAGGCCATTATCCCAGTATTGACGAAGGGTGTCGTTGCCGGGATAATGCGCGGCTCACTGAGCGCCCGTAGCTCAGCTGGATAGAGCACCAGGCTACGAACTTGGTGGTCGGGAGTTCGAATCTCTCCGGGCGCGCCATCTTGAAAACCAACTACGCCAACGGTCCCCGGACTGTTGGCGTAGTTGTTTGCGCGGGTGATTCCTTAAACTCCGCTTGAAATCACACGCCCCACGGTGTCGGGAACACACGGCCCCCTGTCGGGGGCATCACACCTCCAGCCGATCGTCCTTGCGCGCCACCAGCGCATACAGCACCGGCATCAGATACACGCTGATCAGAAGCCGGGTGAAGAGGCCACTTACGATGACCAGCGCAAACGGCATTTGCGTGTCCGTGCCGACGCCGGTGGCGAGTGCCGCAGGCAACAGTCCCAGCGCCGCCACCAGCGCAGTCATCATGATCGGGCGCAGACGCAGGATCGCGGCTTCGCGAACCGCCTCGGCAAGCGCGATGCCATTGCCACGCAGCTCGTTGACGTAGGAGATGTAGACGACCGCCGTCTGCACCGAGACGCCGAACAGCGCGAGGAACCCGACGCCGGACGACACCGAGAACGGCGTGCCGGTGATCCAAAGTGCGACGAGACCGCCGACGGGCGCCGACAGCAGCACGCCGAGCACGGTGATGAACGGGAATTTGAAATTGCCGTAGAGCGTGAACAGCAGGAAGAAAATCAGGAACACCGTGAGCGGCAGGATCACGCTCAACTGCGCACGCGAGGCGGTGTACTCCGTGTATTCGCCGCCCCAGTCGAGGCGGTAGCTGCGCGGCAACGGCACCTTCTTGTTGACTTGCTCGATCGCATCTTCGACCGCACCGGCCAGGTCGCGTCCTTCCACCGAGAACTGCACGCCGATGTAACGCGAGTTGTTCTGGCGATAGATGAACGAGGCACCGGACACGACCTTGATGTCGGCAAATTCCTTCAGCGGGATCTGCTGCCCTCCAGGTGTCGCCACGAGGATATTGCCGATTTCGTCCGGATTGTCGCGGTAGTCGTGTTCGAGGCGCACGACGAGATCGAACTGTTTTTCTCCTTGCACCACTTGCGTGGCCACATCGCCACCGATCGCGGTCTGGATCAGGCCGTTGATGTCTGCGACGTTCAGGCCGTAGCGGGCGATGCGGGCTCGATCGATGTTGATCGTAAGACTGGGCTGGCCGAGTTCCCGAACCAGGGTCACATGTTTGATCCCGCGCACGTTCTCCAGAACCTTCTTGATCGCCTTGCCCTTCTGCTCGAGGACATCCAGATTCGCGCCGAACACCTTCACGGCGAGGGCGCTCTTCAAGCCGGTTTCCGCTTCGTCTACCGCGTCTTCGGCGGGCTGGGTGAAATTGAAGATGATGCCGGGAAAAGCCTGCAGCTTTTCATTGATGGCCTCGATGAGCTTGGCCTTGGTGCGGTATGCGCCAGCCCACTGCGAATACGGCTTGAGGGCAACGAAAAATTCGACGTTGAAGAACCCGGTCGCATCCGTGCCGTCGTCGGGCCGGCCCAATTCGGAAGCCACCGTGGTCACCTCGGGAAAGCTGCGCAGGATCTCGCGAATCTTCGGCGTCACCTTCGCCGATTCGTCGAACGAAATCGTGTAGGGCATTGTCGCGCGGACCCACAGTGCGCCTTCGTCGAGTTGCGGCATGAATTCCGCGCCGATATGCGGAACGAGCAGAAGCGAGGCGGCGAGCACCAGGGCGGATGCGCACGTCGTCGCCCACGGGCGCGCGAGGCAATAGTCAAGGCCTTTGACATACACGGACTTCACCGCCTCGAAGGCACGGTTGCGCCGCTCGCGCACACCCTTGCGCATGAACCACGCGCAAAGCACGGGCAGCAAGGCGAGGGTCACAATCAGCGAACCGACCAGGGCAAAAACCATCGTGTCGGCCATCGGCCGGAACAATGTGCCCGAAGGTCCCGTCAGCACGTAGATCGGCAAGAAGCTGACCACGATTACCGCGACGGAGTAGAACAGCGGGCGGTCCACCTCGGCCGCGGCGTCGCGAATGATTTCCTTGATGCTGAACTCGGTTCCCTTTCGTTCCGCGATCTGACGGAAGATGTTTTCTACCATGACCACGGCGCCATCGACCAGGATGCCGAAGTCGACTGCGCCGATGGAAAGCAGGTTGGCCGAGGCATGCTGCGCGTCGAGGCAGATGAACGCGAACAGCAGCGCCAACGGTATGGTGACGGCAACAATCAGTCCCGCGCGAAAATCGTAGAGGAAAAAGATCAGGACCACGACGACGAGCAGCATGCCGCGCAACAGATTGTCCTCGACGACCTTGGTCGTCAGCTCGATCAGATCGGTGCGGTCATAGAACGGAACGACTTTCACGTCCTTGGGCAGGATTTCCTCGTTGAGCTCCTTGGTCTTGGCCTGCACGCG
>NZ_DASVOK010000299.1:0-3314 GCF_036383415.1 Rudaea sp.
AGCCGGCTTCGACGTCGAGCACTTCGCCGAGGCGCGGCGCCTTGTCGAGGCCGAGGCGTTCGAGCCATTCGTGCGCCGGCGATTTCTCCTGGCCGAGCGCGGCATGCTGCAGCGCTTCGAGCGAAGCCAGGCGCCCGCGCATGGTCTGCAACGAGGTGCGGCCTTCGCTGAGCCATGCGCTGGCCTGGTGTTCTTCGCCGGCGAGTTCCTCGTGCCTGGCCTTGCGCTCGTCGAGCATCGCGGTGAAGGTTTCGACTTTTTCCTTGTGCTCGTCGTGGTCGGCGGCGAGCTTCTCGGCAGCCTCGCTCAGCGTGGCGAAATCGGCGGCCTGCTTTTCCGCGCGCAGCGCTTCGAGGCGGCGACCGACTTCCATCGACTGGCGATCGAGATAGTCCAGGCGCGTGCGTTCGACTTCGGCGGCCTGACCCGAATCGGCGCTGGCCTTGGAGTGCGTGTCCCACTGCGATTGCCATTCGGCGAGCGCGGATTCGGCCGCATGCTGCGCCTCGGCGGTCTGCTCGGCCGCTTCGCGCAGCGCTTCGAGCTTGGGTTCGCCGTCGAGCAGCGAGGTGCGCAGCGTTTCGATTTGCTCACGGTCGGCGGAAATATGTTCGCCCAGCTCGGCGTAGGCGTTTTCCGTTTCGACGCGTGCACGTTCGAGGCGTTCACCGAGTTCCTTGTTGTGCTGGATCTGCTGCTCGACGCGCGCGATGTCGCCGCCAACGCGGTAGACCTCGGCCTGCACGCTGTTCAGATGATCGGTCGCCCCCTGATGTGTCTCGCGCAGAGTCTCAAGCTGCGCCTCGACTCCGCGCTGGTCGGCGACCAGTTTCTCGATGCCGGTCTCGGCTTCGCGCAGCGCGTCGCCATGGCCCTCGAGCTCGGTCGCGATCGCGCGGTAGTGCAGACCGCGCAGTTCGGCTTCCTTCTTCGCCTGTTCGTTCTTCAGTTCCTGCCAGCGCGCCGCGGCCTTGGCCTGACGGTTGAGGTGTTCGAGCTGCTTGTCGACTTCCTCGCGCACATCGTTGAGGCGTTCTAGGTTCTCGCGCGTCGACTTGATGCGGCTTTCGGTTTCCTTGCGCCGTTCCTTGTACTTGGAGATGCCGGCGGCTTCCTCGAGGTGCCCGCGCAATTCGTCGGGGTGCGCCGAGATGATCTCGGAGATCATGCCCTGCTCGATGATCGAGTAGCTGCGCGCGCCGAGGCCCGTGCCGAGGAACAAATCGGTGATGTCGCGGCGGCGGCAGCGCGCGCCGTTGAGGAAATACTGCGACTGGCCGTCGCGGCTGGCCACGCGCTTGACCGAGATTTCGTTGTACTTGGCGTATTCGCCAACGACGAGACCATCGGAGTTGTCGAAGATCAGCTCGACCTGCGCGGTGCCGACCGGCTTGCGTCCGCCCGAGCCTGAGAAGATCACGTCGCTCAGCGCATCGCCGCGCAGGCGGCTCGCGGCGCTCTCGCCCATGACCCAACGGATCGCGTCGATGATGTTCGACTTGCCACAGCCGTTCGGACCGACGATGCCGGTCATGTTCGTGGGCAGGTGCAGGACGGTCGGATCGACGAAGGACTTGAATCCGGAGAGCTTGATCGTGGTCAGGCGCATCGTGTGTTTTTCTTGGAATCCGTTCGGGGCGCGCGAAACCGCCCACGTTGTCTGGCGCAAGGGCTTGCGCTAAGGTGCGCGCCCCACATATGAGGCCGCCGTTCCCGCAAAAGCCGGAATGGCGGCAAGAAATTCAGGAGTCAGGGTCCATGTCCACCAAGCCCAGCAAAGCACTGGAGACGTTTCCGAACCCGCAACCGGGTCGCGATTATACCATCCGCATGCGCATCCCCGAGTTCACCTGCCTGTGCCCGAAAACCGGCCAGCCGGACTTCGCCGAAATGCGCCTGGAATACGTGGCCGACAAGACCTGCGTCGAGCTGAAGGCGCTCAAGCTCTACATCTGGAGCTTCCGCGACGAGGGCCATTTCCACGAGGACGTGACCAACCGCATCCTCGACGACCTGGTCAAGGCGACCAAGCCCCGTTTCATGCGCCTGACTGCCGAATTCGGCGTGCGCGGCGGCATCTACACGACGGTCATCGCCGAGCACCACAAGAAAGGCTGGAAGGCGCCGGCGAAAGTCGAGCTGGCGTAAGCCCGCTCGTTGCTCGTCAGCCTTTCTTCTCGGGTGCGGGTTGCGCCGGTGCCACGGGAACCGCAGCCGGCTTCGGCGGCGGCGCGCTGCCGGCCGGATACTCGATCTTCGCCTGCTGCTTGAGCTTAGCCAGACGTTCCTCGCCGATCTTCTTCTGCAGGCCGCTCTTGATCCCGTCCTTGACCTTGTCGAATTCCGGCGGAGTAAGCGGGTTGACCGCCTGCACCTGGAAAACGAGCCAGTTCTGCGGCAACTTCAGCGGCGTGCGCGTGAAGTCGCCGGCTTTCATCGATGCCAGCGCATCGGTGACCGGCTTGGGCATGTTCTCCGTGTTGATGTGCGAAAGCACCTTGGCCTGGGCCTTGCCCTTCCATTCGTCGTAGACCTTGTCGAACGGGGTGCCCGAAACGAGTTCGCCGGACGCCTTGAGCGCGTCGGCCTCGTTCGAAAACAGCAGGCTGCCGAGGTCGTACTCGAACTTGCTCATGCCCGCGACCTTCGCATCGTACTCGGCCTTGAGCGCAGCGTCGGACACCGGCGTCTGCTGCTGCAGGCGGATCATCGTTTCGTTGGCCAGCGCGGCCAGGCGCGCGACTTCGACGTTCGCCGCAAACGCCGGGTCAGAAGTCAGCTTGTCCTTCTGCGCCTGTTCGGCAAGCAGCACGTAGTCACCGAGCACGCGCAGAATCTCGGCGCGCTGCTCGGGACGGGTCATGTCGGCTTTCGGCGCCTTCACGCGCACAAATGCGTCGACCAGTTCCTGCGGGACCGGCGTGCCGTTGACGGTTTCGGCCACCGGCAGATTGGCCGGCATCTGGACCACGCGTTGGTCGCCGGCACCGCCGCCGGAACAGGCAGCGAGCGCGAGGCAAAGGGAAGCGGAAAGGGTTTTGCGCATGGAAATTTCCTTTGGATCAAATTCGGGTATCGATCGCCGTCGTGCGAGAGCGGCGCATCCGTAGTGCACAGGTCAGATTTCGTCCGGCGCCCGCGTTTCCAGCGCGAGCGCGTGGATATCGGTCTGCATCATCGTGCCGAGCGCGGCATAGACGCGCTGATGGCGCTTCACTGGCGAAAGTCCGGAAAACGCCGAGGCAATGACACGCACGCGGAAATGTCCACGCCCATCGCGCGCGCCCGCATGGCCGGCGTGCTTGTAACTTTCA
>NZ_DASVOK010000300.1:0-4702 GCF_036383415.1 Rudaea sp.
GACAACGGCGTCGTCGCCACGCTCGCAACTGGTGAGGGCGAAAGGCGCCTGCGCACACGCCTGCTCGTCGGCGCCGACGGCACCGCGTCGTTCGTGCGCGATGCGCTCGGCATCGGTGTCGACCGGTTCGACTACGCGCAGACCGCGTTTGTTGCCACCGTGCAACCCGAGCGCGCGATGGATGGCTGCGCCTGGGAGCGTTTCACCGCGACCGGCCCCGTGGCCTTGCTGCCGCTGGCCGAGCGCCGTGCCGGTGTCGTCATGACCGTGCCGGCTGCGGATGCGGCGCGCCTGGCCGGGCTCGACGATGCGGGCTTCATCGCCGAGCTGCACGAACGCTTCGGCTGGCGCCTCGGCAAATTTTCCCGCCTCGGCAAGCGCGTGTCGCATCCGTTGGCGCGGGTATTCGCACAGCGCATGGTTGCGCCGCGTGCGGTGCTGATCGGCAACGCGGCGCAGACGATCCATCCGATCGGCGCGCAGGGTTTCAACCTCGGTCTGCGCGATGCGCTGACCTTGGCCGAATTGCTGGTCGAGCATGCGCGTGCGGACGGCGATGTAGGTGATGCCGCGCTGCTGCGGCGCTACGTCGAACTGCGCCACGAAGACCGGGAAGGCACCGCTGCGACGAGTGATTCGCTTGCGCGCTGGACCGCCAGCGAAGCGCTGCCGCTGAAGGCGCTGCGTTCGCTCGGCCTGGTCGCGATCGATCGCATCGCGCCGCTCAAGCAGGCTGTCGTCGCGCGCGGCATGGGTTTCCGCGGGCATGCGCCTGCGCTTGCGCTGCGGAGTGACACATGACGTCCCGGCGAGTGCTGGACGTTGCCATCGTCGGCGCCGGCATGGTTGGCGCGGCACTCGCGCTCGACCTTGCGCGGCGCGGCTTCGATGTCGCGTTGATCGAATCGCGCGCGCCGGCATCGTGGCGCGCCGAGGATGAAGTCGACCTGCGCGTCGTCGCACTGGCCGCCTCGTCGATCGCGCTGCTGCGGCATTTGGACGTCTGGACGGCCATCGCGTCGGCGCGTGCGAGTGCCTATCGGCGCATGCGCGTGTGGGACGCGCTTGCGCCCGGTTCGCTCGGTTTCGATGCGGCCGACGAAGGCGCGTCCGCGCTCGGCTACATCGTCGAAAACAAGTTGATCCAGTCGGTGCTGTGGCAGGCGGTCGAGCGGCATGGCGACATCGCGCTGCACTGCCCCGCGCGCGTCGTCGCGAGCGAACTCGATGCCGGCAGCGCTGCACGCACGCTCGCATTCGAAGATGGATCGCAGCTGCGGGCGCGCCTCGTTGTCGCCGCGGACGGTGCCGATTCGGCGCTGCGCGGTTTGCTTGGCATCGAGACACACGATCGCGACTACGCGCAGCGCGGCATCGTCGCCCACATTGCGCACGCGCGTGCACACGAGGCGACGGCGTGGCAGCGCTTCCTGCCCGGCGCGACGCTCGCGTTCCTGCCGCTGGCCGACGGGCGCAGCTCGATCGTCTGGTCGGTGGAAAACGACGAGGCCGAGCGCCTGCTCGCGCTCGACGACGAGGCTTTCCGCGCCGAACTCGGTGCCGCATTCGATTTCCGCCTCGGTGCGGTCACCGCGACGACGAAGCGCGCCGCGTTTCCGCTGCGCCTGCGCCTCGCCGAACGTTACATCGGGCCGCGCTTCGCCCTCGTCGGTGATGCGGCCCATGTCGTGCATCCGCTCGCGGGGCAGGGCGTCAATCTCGGTTTCCGCGATGCAGTGGAACTTGCGAATACTCTGGTCGACGCCCGGGAGCGTAAGGCGGATTTCGCGACGGAACATGTCTTGCGCCGCTACGAGCGGCGGCGACGCAGCGACAATGCGGTGTCGGCGCGGGCCTTCGATGCGATCCAGCGCGGCTTCGGCAGCGACAACCCCGCGCTGGCCGCCTTGCGCGGCGCAGGCCTGGCCCTGATCGATCGCGTTGTGCCGCTGAAGCGTTTCTTCGCGCGCCGCGCCGCGGGCTGATTCGCGGCGCGGCCGGCGCAGGGCCGATCAGCCTTGCGGTGGCAGTTCGAGCACGCGGCGCAGCTCTTTTTGCGCGGCGGCGAAGTCCTTCCTGAAGTCCGGCCGTGCCAGCAGGGTCGCGGCAATGACGGATCCGGCGATGCGTCCCATCTCGACATCGGAACGATAGTGCACGCCGGCGACGACGCGGTTGTCGCCGTACTCCCATGCGCGATGCATCAGTTCCGCTTTCTTCTCCGGCACCATGTCGGCGAGCACGATGCCCATCAACGTGCCGAGCGTGGTGTGGCCCGACGGCCATGATCCGGAAGTGGACAGACTCGTGCCGGCGCGCAACGGCTCGACGAGCTTGTTGAGCACGTAGGGGCGTGGGCGGTTGAAGCCCTTCTTCGCCGGCTTGACGACGGCGTCTTCGGTCTTGATCAACCGCTCGGACAGCATGGCAAGTTTTGGCAGATTCGCCGCGTTGAACTTGTCGCCGAGCACGTCGGCGAAGCGCCAGATGTTTTCCTCGCTGTCGGCGCGCGCGCGTTCGGCCATCGCTGGCGTACGCGCGACCTGGATCGTGAGGATTTCGCCGAGTTCCGCGAGCGTCTGCGCTGAATCGTCTGCCGGTGGCGGCGGCAGGATATGCAGCAGGTCGACCGCAGCGGCTTCGACATAGGGTTTGACCTCGGTCGCGGCGCTCGCTGTGTTGACAGCGAGCAGCAGGAAGGCGGTGAGGCACGTTTTCAGGGCGCGCATTTTTCTTGTCTCCGTGGGTTTGCGCTCGCGGGGCGTGCGGCGCGCGTGCGCACTCTGGGCATGTTCCATGACGCTTTCGTTTCAGCGCTCGCTGTTGCCGATCGATTGGGGCAGATTTAAGAAAATTGCAGCACAACGGAAACATGCGGGCCGTAATGTTCGCCGCGCCGTTGCCCCTCACTAACTAAAAAGAATCCCCTCTCATGCCGATTTTTCGTTGCGTGCACGTTTCTTCGCGGGCGCTGCGCCGCCTGCCTTGTCACTCCGATGCTGCGTTCCGACTGCGTCCGCTCGCGCTGGCCGTGATGTTGGCCGCTTTCCCGCTCGCCAGTTTCGCCGCTGATGCGCCTGCCGGCGCCGCCGCCCCAGCCGATGCGAACGCATCCGCAGATGCCGCGAACGCGAACAAGGCCGTACCGCAGTTGCAGGAAGTCGAAGTCAAGGCCAGCTCGGCGCGTTCGGCGATCACGATGGCGCCGGTGCAGAGCGAGCTCGACGTGACCCAGCCGACCTCGATCATCGGTCTCGACTGGATCAGCAACCATGAGCCGCCGACCTCGGACTACGCCCAGATCGCGGCGATGGCGCCGTCGGTGACCTCGATCAGCCCCGCGGGCCCCGGCCTCGGCGAAGCCAAGCAGGTGACGATGCGCGGCTTCAACGACAACCAGTACAACGTCACCTACGACGGCATTCCGTTCGGCGACACCAACGATTTCTCGCACCACACTTCGAGCTATTTCCCGGCCAAGATGATCGGCCAGGTCGCAGTCGACCGCGGCCCGGGTGGCGCGAGCACGATCGGCGAAGCGACGTTCGGCGGCACGATCGCGCTGCGCTCGAAGGACCCGCTCGACGATTTCGAAGTGATCCCGACGCAGACCTTCGGCAGTTACTCGACGACGCTGAGCCATCTCGAATTCAACTCGGGCCGTATGGACGGTTTCGGCGGCGGCAAGCTGATCGCGAGCGCGCAGTATTACGACAGCGACACGTTCCGCAGCGACGCGGGCGTGCATCGCAAGACCGCGTACATCAAGTACGTGCAGCCGGTCGGCACGGACACCGAAATCACCGTGCTCAGCAACTACAACGACATCAAGTTCAACAACCCGGACAAGACCACGCTGACCCAGGTGCAGATCAACACGCTTGGGCGCAACTTCGGCCTCAACCACGACCAGTTCTCGACCGACTGCACCTGCTACAACCACCAGACCAAGCAGACGGACATGGAGTATCTCGGTATCAAGAGCGCGCTGACGCCGGACTGGACGCTCGACAACAAGACCTACACCTACTACTACAACAACGACAGCAACGAGGCGCCGACGATCGGCACGGCGACGTCGAAGACCGACATGGGCGGTGTGCTCAAAGTCAACCGCTACCGCGCCTACGGCGATGTGCTGACGCTGACGCGCGCCATGGCCAATGGCGAACTGCGCTTCGGCGGCTGGTACGAGATGCAGAAGAACGAGCGCTATCAGATCGCGCTCGATTACACGCTCGGCGGCATCCACGACGTCAAGCCGGGCAAGCCCGATTCGAGCTCCTACAAGTACAACATGGACGACTGGCTGCGCACCACGCAGCTCTATGCCGAGTACGCGTGGAAGGCGAACGATGCGCTGACGGTGACGCCGGGCATCAAGGGCCTGCAGTTCCAGCGCGCGATCGAGGCGCCGATCAACCAGACCACGAAGACGCCGCTGTACTACGATCAGACCTGGCGCAAGGCGCTCGGCTACCTCGCGGCGAACTACCTCGTGACGACCGAGTTCAGCCTCTACGCGCAGGCCGCGCAGGGTTTCCTCGCGCCGAACCTCAACCAGTTCTACGTGCCGCATCCGGAGAACAACAAGACCTCGCCGCAGCAGACGATGAACTACCAGTTCGGCGCGGTATACAAGACGGAAGGTTTCAGTGCCGATGCCGACGTGTTCTACATCGACTACAAGAACTTCCCGCTG
>NZ_DASVOK010000301.1:0-8004 GCF_036383415.1 Rudaea sp.
TTCGCCGAGCTTGGCCTCCACCATTTTCATGACCTCGTCGCGACGGCCGGGTTCGGCGCGGATCAGATAGGTCGTGCCGTTGCCGTAGGCCAGGTGCGTCGGCCACATCACCGAGAATTCGATGTCTTCCGCATCGACCCAGGGCTTCTGCAAGGCCTCGACGACACCGATGATCGTGAACGGCTCGTTCTCGTCGTAGACCTGCTTGCCGACCGCGTTGCCGTCGGGGAAGAGTTTTTGCGCAAGCGCCTGGGTGATGATCGCAACCGGCGAGGTCTTGCGATTGTTCATCGTCATGAAGCTGATTTCTTCAGGCTTGAAGTTGCGCCCGACGACGAGCTTGAGTCCGTAGGCGTTGATCGCGTGGTCGTCGACCATGTAGTAGGCCGTGCGCGCCGTGGACTGCTTCTGGTTCGGCTGCATGCCTACACCGCTGCCCCAACCGCTTTGCCCCATCGGCAGCATGCCGTTGGTCATCGCCGCATCGGCTACGCCGGGCAGGTTGCGCAGCATGGCGAGATCCGCCTCGGCGGTCGTCTGCACGTTGAATGCGCTGCCGAAACCGTAGCTGCCGACGATGAACGTGTCGGTTTCGTTCATGCCGCTCGGCCGATGCATGCGCTCGAGGCGCTGATTGATGATGAACAGCGCGTTGCACATGATCGCGAGCGTCAACGCGACCTGCAGGCCGATCAAGATCCTCGCGACCTTGCTGCGCATCAGCGCGGAGAGAATGGGACGGAATTCCATCTGTGATTCCTTAGCTTCCCTTCTCCCACCGGGAGAAGGTGGCGCGGCAGCGCCGGATGAGGGGAAAGCCTTGCAACTCTTCTGACGTCTTCATTTGGCGGACAAGCCTTTCCCTCATCCGCCCTTCGGGCACCTTCTCCCGGTGGGAGAAGGAAGATCTATTGAGTTTTCAATTGCGCTGCCGGCGCCACCTGACAGGCGCGCCAGGTCGGATACAGTCCGGCGAGAATCGCCGCGGCGATCGCGAGCACGATCGTGGTCACTACCATCGGCCAGTCGAGATGCGCCACCGTCTTGTAGTCGGTGTACAGCGCGCGCACCGCGTACAGGCCGAGCCCGGTCAGCAGCAGGCCGATGAACCCGCCGGACAGACCGACCACGCCGGATTCGACGAGGAATTGCGCGAACACCTGGCGCCGGCTCGCACCAAGCGCACGGCGCAGACCGACCTCACCGGCCTTGCGCGTGAATTTCGCGAGCAGGAGGCCGATCGTGTTGACGAGGCAGACGAGCAGGAACGCAAAACCGAGTCCGGCCTGCACCTTCACGTCACCGGAAACCACTTTCTGATCGGCCATCCACTGATTGACGTCAAGCAGGCGATTGTCGAGCGGCCGTGCAAACCGGCCGAGTTTCTTCTGTTCGTTGACGTAGCTGTCGAGGAACGACTTGTACTCCGCCTTGCGTGCGGGCGAATCGGCCTGCACCCAGACCTGCATCCACACGCATTCGGAGGCGAGATACGCATCCCAACCCGGACCCGAATCCTTGAAGCAGCTGTTGTTGCCGCTGGAACGCT
Source organism: Rudaea sp. (assembly GCF_036383415.1). Classification (GTDB taxonomy): domain Bacteria; phylum Pseudomonadota; class Gammaproteobacteria; order Xanthomonadales; family Rhodanobacteraceae; genus Rudaea. The sequence goes on from NZ_DASVOK010000301.1 coordinate 1,550, forward strand.
GCTTGAGGTCGATGCCGGTCGTGAACGGGATGAAGAACGCCTCGGTGTCGTCGAGCGAACCGTTGGTCAGGTCGTAGTACTTGACCCGCAGCGTCCAGTCGTCGAGCACGCCGGTGACGCGATAGTCGTTGCCGTCGATGCGCACAGTCTTGCCGGTCGAATCGGTGCCGCCGAACAGCTTCTCGTTGGTCTCGCGCGAGAGCACGACGACGCGCGCATGCGCATCGTCCTCGGCCTTGCCCCAACCTTGGCCGTACTTGAACGGCGGCTCGAACATCGAGAAGAAATCGCCGTAGGAGACGCGCCCGACCGAGAGGAACGGCTTGACCTCCGGATTCTCCGGCTGGATCGGCAGCGCGAGCTTGAACACCGCAGTCTGCTTGTCCGCCTTGCCCGCCTGCATCAACGCGGTCGCATCGCGATAGGTGACCTGGTCGGGCGGCGAACCGTCGTCGCCGTAGGGTTGGTTGATGTCCCAGTTGTCGAGCTGCACGTGCAGCAGTTTGCTGCTCTTCCACGGAATCGGATCGCTGCCCATCAGATGCAGCACGGTCAGCGTGGTCATGCTCGCGGCGATGCCGAGCGCGATGCCGAGCACCATCAGCGCGGTCAGGATGGGGTTGCGCCGCAGGCTGCGCAAGCCGAGTTGGAGATAGTACGAGAACATAGTATGTCCTTGAGCTTTCCTTCTCCCGCCGGGAGAAGGGATGCAAAATCAGGCCACCGCCGTTTCCACGTCCGTATCACGCGCCTTCACGCGCAGCGAAGGCTCGGAGTCGAAATCGGTGACCTGGCCGTCCATCACGTGCACGGTGCGCTGGGCGCGCGCAGCGAGCTCCGGATCGTGGGTGACCATGATGATCGTCGTGCCCTGGCGGTTGATCTCCTCGAGCAGTTCCATCACGCCGCGCGCCATGAGCGAGTCGAGGTTGCCGGTAGGCTCGTCGGCCATGAGCAGGCGCGGCGAGCCGGCCAACGCACGCGCGATCGCGACGCGCTGCTGCTGGCCGCCGGACAGCTCCGATGGATAGTGCTTCATGCGCGAGGACAGGCCGACGCGCGACAGCGATTCCTCGATGCGCTTCTTGCGCTCGGCCGCGTTGAAGCCGCGGTAGCGCAGCGGCACGTCGACGTTGTCGAACAGATTGAGGTCGGGGATCAGGTTGAAGCCCTGGAAGATGAAGCCGATCTTCTCGTTGCGCAGCTTCGAGCGCGCATCGTCGCCGAGGCCGCGCACGTCGACGCCGTCGAGCCAGAACTCGCCCGAGGTGAACTCCTCGAGCAGGCCGGCGATGTTGAGAAAGGTCGTCTTGCCCGAGCCGGACGGCCCGGTCACCGCGACGAACTCGCCATCGCGCACGTGAATCGAGAAATCGCGCAGCGCGTGGGTCTCGACCATGTGGGTCCGGTATACTTTTGACAGATGCTGCATCTTTAGCATGGGTTCATTCCTGCTGGCTGATTCGGTTCGCGGGATTCAGTTCAAGACCACTTTCTCGGCACCGTTGAACGAGTCGGTGCCGGAGATCACGATGCGGTCGCCTTCCTTGACGCCGGAGACGATTTCGACCGCGTTGAGGCTGGTCGCGCCGACCTGGATGGCCTTGCGCTCGGCGATGCCGTCGTGGACCAGGTAGGCGACGCGACCCGCGCCCGTGTCGACGAACGAGCCACGCTCGACCATGAGCACGTTCGGACGCTCGTCGATGAGGATGCGCGTGGTCAGCTGCTGGCTCTGGCGTAGACCGGCGGGTTTGTCGGCGGCGAAACGCACGCGCGCGACGACCTGGTTGTTGACCACCTCGGGCGACACCGCAGACAGCTCGCCCTTGTACTTCTGCGCGCCCTCGGCGATCTCGGCCGGCATGCCGATGGTCAGGTCGTGGGCGAACACTTCAGGCACCTGCAGCTCGACTTCGAGCGAGGTCAGGTCGATTACGGTGACGAGGCCGGTGTTGATCGGCACGTTCGCCTTCTGCTGCACGAGCAGCTGGCCGACCTGGCCGGCGACCGGCGAGCGCACCTTGAGCAGGTCGACCTGGCGCGCGAGATCGGCGACGAGCAGCTTCTGCCGGTCGAGCGCGAGGCGCTTGGTCTTCAGTTCGAACGCGGCGGTTTCGTTCTGCAGGCGCGAATCGGCCTGCGCGTGGGTGACGTCGAGTTCGGCTTTGGCCAGCGCGTCCTTCGAACGCAGCACTTCGACCTCGGCCATCGCGCCCTTGTCGAACGCGAGCGACTTGCGCTCGACTTCGCGCGCCGCGGTCTGGCGGTCGATCTGCGCCTGCTCGATCGTCTTCTTCGCCAGCAATTCCTTCTGCTTGGCGTCGATGCCGGCGCGACCGACGTCGATGTCGAGGCTGGCCAGCGTCGCCTGCTCCTGCTGCAACTTGTTGTTCAGTTCGGGGCTGTCGACTTCGGCGAGCACCTGGTCCTTCTCGACCTTGTCGCCGGCATGGGTGAGCAACGTGACCGTGCCCGGCGCGGTCGCATACAGCGTCGGCGCCTGCGCGGCGACGACCTTGCCCTGCGCGGACACGTCGCGCACCAGCGTGCCGCGCTTGATCTCACCGAAGCGCAGACTGGCGACCGACACCGAGGTGCCGGCGGAGATCAGGCGCGCGACCGAGGGCACGAGCCAGACCAGGGCGACGAGCACGGCGGCACTCGTCGCGCCGATGATGATCCAGCGTTTGTTGACGCGCGGATGCGCGATTTCGATGCGGCGGTCTTGGGCGGAGGTGTCGCGGATCATGGGGTGGTCGGGATTCGATGAAAGTCGCTACGACCCTATCGAAGCAAACCCTGTGCCAACGATTGCTTCCCCTTCAACCCATTGCTATTATTGAATTTTTCGCCGAAACGCCGGTTGCGCCCGCTGTCCGTCCGCAGCGACGGACAGCGGGCGGACAACGATCTGTCCGCTCAGGATTTCTTCGCAGACGCCTTCGTCTTCACGATCCAGCCGTCGACGCGCGCCTCGAGCACGTCGAGCGGCAGCGCGCCGCCGTCGAGGATCTCGTCATGGAACGCGCGGATGTCGAACTTGTCGCCAAGCTCCTTCTTCGCCTTCGCGCGCAGCTCGAGGATCTTGAGCTGGCCGAGCTTGTACGACAGCGCCTGGCCCGGCATGACGATGTAGCGGTCGGTCTCGGCCTGCACGTCGGGCTCGTCGTCGGAGGAGTGCGCATGGAACCAGTCGACCATCTGCTGACGCGTCCAATGCTTGTAGTGCACACCGGTGTCGAGCACGAGGCGGTTCGCGCGCAGCAGCTCGTCCGAGAGATGGCCGTAGTAGCTCAGCGGATCCTGGTAGAAGCCGACTTCCTCACCGAGGCGCTCGGCGTACAACGCCCAGCCTTCGACGTAGGCGTTGTAGCCGGCCTGCTGGCGGAACGGCGGCAGGCCCGGCAGGGTCTGCGCGATCGCGATCTGCATGTGATGCCCGGGCACGCCCTCGTGATAGGCTGTGGTCTCGATGTTGAGCAGCGAGCGATTCTGGTAGTCGCCCGTGTTGACGTAGACGCGGCCGGGGCGCTTGCCGTCGGGCGTGCCCTGGTTGTACTCGGCGGCCGCGGCTTCCTTCTCGCGGTACTCCTGCGTCGGCACCACCTCGACCGCGCTCTTCGGCAGCAGGCCGAACAGCTGCGGCAGCTTCGGCTCCATCTGCGCGATGTACTTTTTATACAAATCGACAATCTGCTGGCGCGACGTCGCGTGCGTCTTCGGATCCTTGTTCATCGCCTCGCGAAACGTTTTCAGGTCCTTGTAGCCCTGCTTCTGCGCGATCTTGAGCTGCTCGCCCTCGATGCGCTTGACCTCGGCGAGGCCGAGCTCGTGGATTTCCTGCGGCGACTTGTTCGTCGTCGTCTGTTGCTCGACCGAGAACTTGTACAGCGCATCGCCGTTCGGCAGCGCCCACATGCCGGGCTCGGTGCGGCCCTTCGGCGCGTAGTCCTTCTCGACGAAGTCGGCGAGCTTGGCGTAGGCCGGACGCACCTTCTCGTCGACCGCCTTGAGGATCGCATCGTGCAGGCGCTTGCGGTCGGCCGCGGCGATACCGTCGGGGAATTTCGCGACCGGATGGCCGAACACGCTGTCCTCGCCGGCCGGCTTGGCGATGTCGCGCATCTGGGTGACGACTTTCTCGAGCAGGAAACGCGGCGGCAGCATCTTGTCCTTCTCACCTTGCCTGAGCGTCTCGGTGATCTGCTCGAACAGCGCCGGCAGCGCGTTCAGGCGCGCGAGATAATCCTCGTACTGCTTGCTCGTCTCGAACGGCACCATCGAGACGAACTGCGGCAGCATCAGATGCACGCCGTTGAACTGGTCCAGCGGCATTTCATTGAGTTTGAGTTCGACCGTGCGGATGTTGTCGCCGAGCTGGCGCAACATGAGTTGCTGATTGAGTCGGTCCTGCTCATCGAAGCCACTCGTGTCGATGGCCTTGAAGCGCGCGAGGAACGCCTCGTTGTCCTTCTTCTGCTGTTGCGCGGCGGCCGGCGACGCATCGCTCCAGCGATCGTTGTAACGATAGTCGCCGAGCATCGTGGCGAACTCGGGCTGGTGCTTGAGCGTGTACTCCCACTGCTCGGCGAGCAGCGCGTTGAGCGCCTTGACGCGCACGGCCGCGTCATCGGCGGCGTGCACGGACGCGTGCGCACCGAGTCCGACGGCAACGGCAAGCAACAGAGGTTTGAGGGCGATACGCGACATGGCGGCTCCGGAAAAATTGGAGCGCACACTCTCCGCGCACTGCGCGGCGATGTCCAGTGCCAAAAGTAGACGGTTTATTCCGCGTCCGGCTGCTTCGCCGGCGCGGCGTCGGCGAACGCGGCCAGCTCGGCGCAACGCGCATCGATCGCGGCGAGCGTCGGGAACCGGCCCATGTCGACACCGAAGCGGCGCGCGTTGAACACTTGCGGCACGAGCATGATGTCGGCCAGCGTCGGCGCATCGCCGTGGCAGAACGCGCCTCGCGACGGGTCGTGCGCGAGGCGGGTTTCCAGCGCGGCGAAACCGGTGCTGATCCAATGCCGGATCCAGTCCTCGCTGCCCTCCTTGTCCAAACCGCAGTGCGTGCCGAGGTACTTGAGCACGCGCGTATTGCACAGCGGGTGGATGTCGCAAGCGATGTCGAGCGCGATCGCGCGCACCGCTGCGCGACCCGTCGCGTCGGCCGGCAGCAACGGCGGCTGCGGATGGGTTTCGTCGAGGTATTCGATGATCGCGAGCGACTGATGCACGGTCACGTCGCCGTCGACGAGCACCGGCACGAGGCCTTCGGGCGCGACACTGCGATACGCCGGCGCGTGCTGCTCGCCGCCATCGCGCACCAGATGCACCGGCAGATACTCGTAGGGCAGGCCCTTCAAGTTGAGCGCGATGCGCGCGCGAAACGCGGCCGAACTGCGGAAGTAGCTGTAGAGTTTCATGATCGCCTCTTGGAACCCGTGCTTAAATCACGTCCACGACGAATTCGCCAAGCCCATCGATGCCGCCGTGCATGCGATCGCCGCGGACCACGGCGCCGACCCCTTCGGGCGTGCCGGTATAGATCAAGTCGCCGGGCGCGAGCTCGAAGAACTTCGACAGGTGCGCGATCGTTTCGGCCACCGACCAGATCAGGTCGGACAGATCGCCCTTCTGTTTTTGCGTGCCATTCAGTTCGAGCCAGATCGCTCCCTTGGCAAGATGACCGACATCCGCGGCGCGATGAATCGGCCCGATCGGCGCGGCGTGGTCGAAACCCTTGCCGATATCCCAGGGCTTGCCGGTTTCCTTCATGCGCGCCTGCAGGTCGCGGCGCGTCATGTCGAGGCCGAGCGCGTAGCCGTAGACGTGATCCAGCGCCTGTTCCGCCGCAATGTCGCGGCCGCCCTTGCCGATGGCGACGACGAGCTCCATCTCGTAATGGCAGTTCTTCGTCTCGCTCGGATACGGGAACGCGCCGATCGTGCCCGGCGCGACGTTGACGATCGCATCGGCCGGTTTGCAGAAGAAGAACGGCGGCTCGCGCGTGGGATCGGCGCCCATCTCGCGCGCATGCGCGGCGTAGTTGCGGCCGACGCAGTAGATGCGGTGGACCGGAAACACGAGGTCCGTGCCGGCGATCGGGACTGTCACGGCGGCGGGAGGCGGAAAAACCGGATTCATTTCGCGAGGCTCACTTAAAGAAGCAGAGGCATATTATCGCCGAGCCGCGTTGCGTTTAGCGCAAGCCATCCGTCACGGCGGTCGTCGCAGCCTCGCGCGCATAGCGCTGCGCGAGCACCGCGCAAACCATCAGCTGCACCTGGTGGAACAGCATCAGCGGAAGCACGATCGCGCCGACCGCACTGCCGGCGAACAGCACGTTGGCCATCGGCACGCCGCTGGCGAGGCTTTTCTTCGAGCCGCAAAACAGGATCGTGATGCGGTCCTCGCGCGAAAGCCGAGGCGTTTGCCGAGCTGCGAGG
>NZ_DASVOK010000302.1:0-2497 GCF_036383415.1 Rudaea sp.
CAGGCGTTTCAGATTGAACTGGAGGCAGCGCGACAGCACCGTCACCGGCAGTTTCTGCGGGTCGGTGGTCGCAAGCAGGAACTTCACATGCCCCGGCGGCTCTTCCAGCGTCTTCAGCAGCGCGTTGAACGCCGACTTCGACAGCATGTGCACTTCGTCGATCAGATAAACCTTGTAGCGGCCACGCGAAGGCGTGTACTGCGCATTCTCGATCACCTCGCGCACGTCGTCGACGCCGGTGTTGCTCGCTGCGTCGATCTCGAGCAGGTCCATGAAGCGGCCGGCGTCGATGTCGCGGCAGGTCGAGCATTCGCCGCAGGGATTCGACGACTGGCCCTTCTCGCAGTTCAGCGACTTGGCGAAGATGCGCGCGATCGTCGTCTTGCCGACGCCGCGCGTGCCCGTGAACAGGAACGCATGGTGCATGCGCCCGCTGTCCAGCGCGTTGCTGAGCGCGCGCACGACGTGCTCCTGACCGACCAGTTCGGAGAACTTCTTCGGCCGCCACTTGCGTGCGAGGACTTGATAGGACATGCGGATTGAGATGGCGCTCGAAAGCTCGTTCGACAAGCGTCGATTGTCGCAAGTTGCGGCGGCGAGACCAAGCGGTTTCGTCCTTGTGCCGAAATCGCCGCTCCTGTATCCTCGCGCGCCCTGTCGGACGCGGTACAATGTCCGCCAGGCGCGGAGAGATGTCCGAGTGGTTGAAGGAGCACGCCTGGAAAGTGTGTAAGCGGCTTATACCCGCTTCGCGGGTTCGAATCCCGCTCTCTCCGCCAGTTTCAGCAACGATGTCCGGATCGAGCCGGCGTCGCCGCCTATGGCGGTCCCGTTGGTTCTCTCGCGACGATAGTTTGCAAACCCCGCCAGGGCCGGAAGGCAGCAACGGTAGTGAATGATTCGGGTGCCGGGATGCAGCTGACGGGACTGCCACCTCCCCTATAAACTCATGCCGGCGAAAGCCGGCATTTGTCTTTATTTCCGCTCAGATGCCACCGGCGTATTGTCCGGATGCAGCCACCCCGACTCGCCGTCGGCATAGTGCTCGTTCTTCCAGATCGGCACGCGCTTCTTCACCTCGTCGATGATGTAGCGACAGGCGTCGAACGCCGCGCCGCGATGCGCGGCGCTGACCCCGACCCAGACGGCCAGATCGCCGATCGCGAGCGCACCCGCGCGATGTACGCAGAAGGCTTCGATGATCGCGAATTTCTCGCGCGCCTCGTCGATGATGCGCTCGCCCTCGCTCTGCGCAAGCGGTGCATAAGCCTGGTAGTCGAGACGCTGCACGGCGCGGCCGTCGTTGTGGTCGCGCACCCAGCCCTCGAAGGTCGCGCAGGCACCCGTGCGCGCATGCACGAGGGCGCGCGCGAGCGCGGCCGGATCGATAGTGTCGTTGCTGATGCGGAACGCGGTCATCGTCATCCTCCGCTCACCGGAGGAATGAACACGACTTCGTCCCCATCATGCAGCGTGTGTCCCCACTGGGCGAAGGCGCCGTTGATCGCGACGCGAAGGCGGTCCTCACCCATGGTAAAGCCGTGCCGTGCACGCAGTTCGCTGTACAGGCCGCGCGCGTCTGTGGCGAGCGAGTGGATTTGCTCCGCGTCCATGCCAGCGCGATCGCGTAACGAAGCGAAATAGAGCACGCGATAGTTCATTTCGTGACCTTCCCGCCCTTCACGTTGCGCTTGCCGCCGGACTTCTCGACCAGGCGCAGATCGGCAATGACGATCTCGTGCGACAGCGCCTTGCACATGTCGTACACAGTCAGTGCGGCGACGCTCGCACCGGTCAGCGCTTCCATCTCGACTCCAGTCTTGTGCGAAACAGCCACCGTGCAGCGGATTTCCAGATCGGTGTCGCTTGCGAATTCCGCCGCGATATCGCAGCGCTCGATCGCGAGCGGATGACAGAACGGGATCAGTGCGTGCGTGCGCTTGGCTGCCAGCGTGCCGGCGATGATCGCGGTATCGATCACTGGGCCTTTCTTCGCGCGCATGCCGCCATCGCGCAACGCGCGCGCGACGACGGAGGGAAAACACACCGTAACTCGCGCCGTCGCGGAACGCGCGGTGATCGTTTTTGCGCCCACGTCGACCATGCGCGGACGGTTGTTGGCGTCGACGTGAGTCAGGCTATTCTGTTTTGACTTCGACATACGTATTCATGATCCCTCGCTCACCCGCCGACAGCAAACATTTCGACGTGCTTCTGCTCACCGCGCGCGCGCAGCTCCGCACGCTGCTCGCTGTAGCGGTCGGCACGCTGCGTCCAGCGCCGCGCGACCAGCGCAGCCAGTTCCTCGTCGCTGACGCCCGCGCGCAGTGGCTCGCGCAGGTCGTAGCCGAGGCGTGCGAACAGGCAGGTATACAGTTTTCCGTCGGCCGACAGGCGTGCGCGCGAGCAATCGCCGCAGAACGGCTGCGAAACTGAACTGATGAAACCCACTTCGCCCGCGCCGTCGGCAAACCGGTAACGCTCGGCGACTTCGCCG
>NZ_DASVOK010000303.1:0-5978 GCF_036383415.1 Rudaea sp.
AGCCCGCGGGCGTGTCGGCGAGGTGCAGCACGTCGCTCAGCGTGTCGCGCACGTGCACGCGCGCGAGCACGGGCTCGCCATCGTCGACCTTGCCGCGCACGAGGGCGAAGTGCGGCAGGTTCGACAGCGCATCGCGGTAGCCGACCAGACGGAACGGGCCGAACTCGGTCTGCACTTCGCGCTCGAACGCGCGCGCGACGGTCTTCTCGGTCTGCAGGCGATGGCGGATCAGGTCGGCGATCGTGCCGACCTTGAGGCCGTGCTCTCGCGCAAACGCGATCAGCTGCGCGCCGCGCTTCATCGTGCCGTCGTCATTGACGATCTCGACGAGGATGCCGGACAGCATCGGCAGACCCGCGAGTCGAACCAGATCGATCGTCGCCTCGGTGTGGCCGGCGCGCGTCAGCACGCCGCCCTCGCTGTAGCGCAGCGGGAAGATGTGGCCGGGACGCGCGAAATCGGCCGCCTGCGAGGTCGGATCGGCGAGCGCGCGGATCGTGCGCGCGCGGTCCGCCGCGGAGATGCCTGTGGTGGTGCCGTGGCGATAATCGACCGAGATCGTGAATGCGGTGCGATGGCTCTCGCTGTTGTCGGTCACCATCTGCGGCAACTGCAATTCCTCGAGCCGCGCGCGCAGCATCGGCTGGCAGATGATGCCGCTGGAGTGGCGCACGATGAAGGCGATCGACTCCTCGGTCACCGCCTGCGCGGCCATGATCAGGTCGCCTTCGTTCTCGCGATCCTCGTCGTCGGCGATGATGACCATGCGCCCGGCGCGGATGTCGGCGACGATGTCTTCGATGGGGTCAAATTGCATGAGTTCGTTTCCAGAAGGTCGGCACGCAGTGCCCGCGCCGTTGCGCGTAAATCAAAAACACGGCCGCCACGATAGCGCAAAGCGCAACGCTGACGAGCGAAGCCTCGATGCCGAACGCGCCGCCGGTCAGCCAGTTCGGACCCACCAGTTCGGTGCGCAACAGGCCCTGCCCCGAATGCCCTGAGTCGGCGATGCCGAACAGGCCGGTCTGGGTGAAATTCCATGCGCTATGGATGCCGGCCGTCCACCACAGCGAGCGGGTAGCGACGTAAACCGCGCCGAGCATCACCCCGCCCTCGATGCTGAGCGCGGCGATCGACAGTGGCGTCGCGCCCGGATTGCCGATGTGTAATGAAGCAAACAGCAGCGCGGACAAGGCGATCGCGGCAAAGCTGCCGAGCGTGTTTTCCAGGTTGCGCAGCACGACACCGCGCGCAACGAGTTCCTCGAACGTGCCGGCAAGGATCACCACGCCCGGCAGGCCGGCACGCGCGAACGCACCACCCGCGTCGAACTTTGCAGCGCCCGAAATTGCAAGCGCAGCGACGACGCTGCCGATCAGCAGCGCGCCGAGCGCAAGACCGTACAACGCCCCGCGCGCGCGCCGCGGGGCGAGTTCGTCCGCCGCGCGTCGCGCGACGAACCGCGCGTAGAGGTTGTACACATTGCAGGCGGCCACCGCCGCAACGAGCGCAAACAGCGCGCCCCAGATCGCGTCGAGACGATAGACGACCTGCATCGCGAACCGGTACGCCGCGTTGAACGGCAGCGCGAGGATCACGAGTTCCGCGATCAGTGCGCCGATGGGATGGCGAAGCCAGCGCATGTCAGCCGCGAAGCAACCGCTCGACGTAGCGCGCGATCAGGTCGACTTCGATATTCACCGCGTCGCCGACACGCCGGTCCTTGAACGTCGTCACCGCGATCGTGTGCGGAATCAGATTGACGCCGAAGCGCGCGCCGTTGGTCTCGTTGACCGTCAGGCTCGTCCCGTCGACGCAAACCGAGCCCTTGCCGGCGATGTACTTCGCCAGTTCGGCGGGCACTTCGAAGGTCCAACGTTGCGAGCGTGCGTCGGGTTCGATAGCGAGCACGCGGCCGATGCCGTCGACGTGGCCCGAGACGAGATGGCCATCAAGTCGGTCGGTCAGGCGCAACGCTTTTTCGAGATTCACTCCCGAACCCGGCTGCAGCGTGCCGAGACTCGTGCGCGACAAGGTTTCGTTCGACACGTCGAACGCTAGCCGCGTCGCGTCGATCGCGACCACGGTCAGGCAGACGCCTGCCACGCTGATGCTGTCGCCGAGCGCGATGCCGTCGACGCCGAGGCCACCCGCGTCGACCACGAGTCGCACGTCACCGCCACGCGGATCCAACGACGCGATTTTCCCCACTGCTTGAACGATGCCGCTGAACATGAGCTATTCCCGATACAAAATCCGCGTGTCGCCACCGATCTCGCGCCGATCGACTGCATGCAGGCGCTTTGCCTGCGCCATTTGCGCCAGGTCCGGTGCCCCGAGCAAGGGCCGCGCCTTGTCGCCGAGCACGACCGGCGCGGTATACAAAAGCAACTCGTCCACAAATCCACTCTGCAGCAAGGCGCCGCACAGTGTCGGTCCGGCTTCGACCTGCAACTCGTTGACACCGCGACGGCCGAGTTCCTGCAATACCTGCAGCAAGTCGAGACGACCGTCGTGAATGTCGATCGCAGCCAGTTCAACCTGGCCGAAATCGTCGTGCGCGGACTTCGCGCCTGCCGCATGAAAAATCAGCGTCGGCACGCTGCCGTCGAGCACATGCGCGCTGCGCGGCGTGCGCAATCCGCGGTCGAGCACGACGCGCAGCGGCGCGGCGTGCGCCGAATTCAAACGCAGCGTCAGGCGCGGATCGTCGGCGAGCACGGTGCCGCTGCCGGTCAGGATCGCCGAGCTGCGCGCGCGCCAGCGCTGCACGTCTTCGCGCGCGGCTTCGCCCGTGATCCATTTCGACTCGCCATTCGCGAGCGCGGTGCGGCCGTCGAGACTCATCGCCAGCTTGATGCGCACCCATGGCCGGCCGCGCTCGACGCGCGAGAAGAAGCCGCGGTTGAGCTCGCGCGACGCCTCGCGCATAAGGCCCGATTCCACGATGATGCCGGCCGCGCGCATGCGCTCGATGGCGCCACCTTCGCGCTGGAACGCGTCCTCGGCGGCAATGACGACGCGCGCGACGCCAGCCGCGATCAGCGCATCCGCGCATGGCGGCGTGCGCCCGTGCAGTCCGCAGGGTTCGAGCGTGACATAGGCCGTGGCTTCTCGCGCACGCGCGCCTGCGTCGCGCAGCGCGAAGACTTCGGCATGTGCCTCGCCTGCGCGTTCGTGCCAGCCTTCGCCAACGATTTCCGCGCCATGCGCTATCACGCAACCCACGCGCGGATTCGGCTGCGTCGTGTACAAACCGCGCTCGGCCAGGCGCAGCGCACGCGCCATGTGCGCGTGGTCGATGGCGGAGAAAGCGGCACCCGCAGCGGACATCAGCGCTTCTTGTTCTTCTCGATCGGCACGACCACGTCGCCGAGCAGCGGCAGTTGCAGGCCCTCGATCGCCGGCAGGTCGCGTTCGAGCTTCTCGATTTCCTCGCGGAACGCCTGCACGTCCTCGAAACTGCGATAGATCGAGGCGAAGCGCACGAAGGCGACCTGATCGAGCTTCTTCAAGGCGCGCATGACGAGTTCGCCGATGTGCCGTGAAGGCACCTCGCGATCGCTGTTCTTGCGCAGATCGTCGATGACCGTGCGTACCGCGGCATCGACCAGGTCACGCGCGACCGGGCGCTTGTGCAGCGCCAGGTCGAAGCTCGTGCGCAACTTGCGCTCGTCGAACGTCTCGCGCCGCCCGTCGTTCTTGATCACGCCCGGCAGCTTGATCTCGGCCGTCTCGAACGTGTTGAAGCGTTCGCCGCAGCGCTCGCACTCGCGCCGGCGCCGGATCGTGGCACCGTCGTCGGACACGCGCGAATCGATCACGCGCGTATCGGTGTGCTGGCAGAACGGGCAGTGCATCTACCTCAGCCGTAGACCGGAAATTCTTTGCACTGCTTCTCGACGTTGCCGCGCACGCCCGCGATCACGCGTTCGTCGTTCGGCGCGTCGAGCACGTCGCAGATCCAGTTGGCGAGGGCGACGCACTCGGGTTCCTTGTAGCCGCGCGTGGTCACTGCCGGCGTGCCGATGCGCAGGCCCGAGGTGACGAACGGCTTCTGCGGATCGTTCGGCACGGCGTTCTTGTTGACCGTGATGTGCGCCTTGCCCAAAGCCGCTTCCGCGTCCTTGCCGGTGACGCCCTTGCCGATCATGTCGACCAGCATCAAATGGTTTTCGGTGCCGCCCGAGACGATCTTATAGCCGCGCGCGATGATCGCCTTGGCCATCGCCTGTGCGTTCTTCACGACTTGCTGCTGGTAGGCCTTGAATTCGGGCTCGAGCGCTTCCTTGAACGCGACCGCCTTGGCTGCGATCACGTGCATGAGCGGGCCGCCCTGGATGCCGGGGAAGACGATCGATTGCAATTTCTTCTCGATCTCCTCGCCTGCACCCTTGGCGACGATGATGCCGCCGCGCGGACCGCGCAGTGTCTTGTGCGTGGTCGAGGTGACGACATGCGCATGCGGCAGCGGATTCGGATAGACGCCCGCGGCAATGAGACCGGCGACGTGGGCCATGTCGACGAACAGGTAGGCGCCGACCTTGTCCGCGATCGCGCGGAAGCGCGCCCAGTCGACGACTTGCGAGTAGGCACTGAATCCGGCGACGACCATCTTCGGCTTGTGCTCGAGCGCGAGCCTCTCGATCTCGTCGTAGTCGATCAGGCCGCGCTCGTTCACGCCGTACTGCGCGGCGTCGAACAGCTTGCCCGATGCGTTGACCTTGGCGCCATGGGTGAGATGGCCGCCGTGCGCGAGCGACATGCCCAGAATGCGATCGCCCGGATTGAGCATGGCGAAGTACACGGCCTGGTTCGCCTGCGAGCCCGAATGCGGCTGCACGTTGGCGTAGTCGGCACCGAACAGCTGCTTGACGCGCTCGATCGCGAGGCGCTCGGCGATGTCGACGAATTCGCAGCCGCCGTAGTAGCGCTTGCCCGGATAACCCTCGGCGTACTTGTTCGTCAGCACCGAACCCTGCGCCTCGAGCACGCGCGGACTCGCGTAGTTCTCCGATGCGATCAGCTCGACGTGGTCCTCCTGGCGCTGCTTTTCCGCCGCAATCGCGCCGGCCAGTTCGGGGTCGTAGCCTTCGATCTTCAGGTTTGCGGCAAACATCGGACAGCATCTCCGGGGCAAGGGCCGGTTATTTTACGGGTTATTGCGGCCTTCGGCACGGCAAAACATGGCGGCGGCGGCGGCCATCGGCGATAATGGGCGGCTCAGACGCAACAACCCGCCCGCCAGAGAACCCCATGCAATACATCTACACCATGATCGGTGTGTCCAAGGTCGTGCCGCCGAAGCGCGAGATCATCAAGGACATTTCGCTTTCGTTCTTCCCCGGCGCCAAGATCGGCCTGCTCGGACTCAACGGCGCGGGCAAGTCGACCGTGCTGCGCATCATGGCCGGCGTCGATACCGAGTACAACGGCGAGGCGCGGCCGCAGCCGGGGATCAAGATCGGCTATCTGGCACAGGAACCGCAGCTCGATCCGGAAAAAACCGTGCGCGAGTCGGTCGAGGAAGGCTTGAGCGACATCACTGACGCGCAGAAGCGCCTCGATGAGGTCTACGCGGCCTATGCCGAGGAAGGCGCGGACTTCGACAAGCTCGCCGCCGAACAGCAGCGTCTCGAAGCGATCCTCGCCGCTGGCGACGGCCACACGCTCGAGCGCACGCTCGAAGTTGCCGCCGACGCGCTGCGCCTGCCGCCATGGGATGCGCAGATCAAGACCTTGTCGGGCGGCGAGAAGCGCCGCGTCGCGCTGTGCCGCCTGCTGCTGCAGAAGCCCGACATGCTGCTGCTCGACGAACCGACCAACCACCTCGACGCCGAATCGGTCGAATGGCTGGAACAGTTCCTCGCCCGCTATACCGGCACCGTGGTGGCCGTCACCCACGATCGCTACTTCCTCGACAACGCCGCCGAGTGGATCCTCGAACTCGACCGCGGCCGCGGCATTCCGTGGAAGGG